>NZ_JBTXKV010000001.1:0-40000 GCF_054817845.1 Methylobacterium sp. CM6241 | reverse complement strand
TTACTCAATCTTATGATCTCGACCTGAAACCTATATGGTTAACCATGCGTATAAGCGTCGCCGCAAACCTGTGAGCCGCACGTGCATCTCAGGCTGCGAGTACGGGAGACGACGCAATGGCTACGATCAATGGCGATAACGGCGATAATGTCCTGAACGGCACTGAAGACGAAGACACCATCAATGGTCTCGGCGGCAACGATACGATCGACTCGGTCGATCGTCCCGCAAACATCTTCGCAGGTTCAATCAATCCTGTGCGTGATATTGTTCGCGCCGGATCTGGCGACGACAATGTCACCGGTGGAAAGCTCGATCGGTTGGTCGGCGGCGAAGGCAATGATTTCCTGTCGGTGAATTTCAATTTCAACGGACCGGTCGTCGGCTCGGCAACCCCGATCAAGTTGACGCTCGATGAGAACGGGACGGGCAGGGCCTCCGATGGCACCGTGATCTATGGCTTTGAGTCGGTGAACTTCAACTTGTCCGACACCGGCGACAATGTCGTCGATACCGGAAATGTCCGGGCGCAGCTGACGGGTGGAAACGGGAACGACACGCTCACCACCGGATCGGCCGACGATGTTGTGTATGGCGGCGGCGGCGACAACGTCATCTCGACGGGCGGCGGCAACGATACGATCGGTGGCGGCTCCGGGATCGACACCGTCTTCGGCGGCGACGGCGACGACACGTTCGGCGTCAACGTCTCCACCGATGGCAGTGACCAGGTGAATCTCGGCGCCGGCAACGACACCGTCCGGTTCGATCGCAACGACGGTGGCACCGGCAACGTTCGCTTGACCTTTACCTCGGCCGAGGTGGGCAACGGCAACACCAACGATGCCGGCAGCCTGACCAACCAGGATGGCGGGCTCGCGGTCCGCGTCCAGGCGGAGGATGCCGACGGCAATCTGACCGGGCCCATCTCCCGCTACGACGATGAGGGCATCACCTTCGTCGCCGGAACGCAGGGCATCACCTTCGACGTCCGCGACCTCGTCTCGGGTACTCAGCGCGGCAATACGTTCGAGGGCGTGGTGCTCGGGACCAATGGGGACGACGCGCTGACGTTCTTCCCGCCTTTCCGCGCCGGGCAGGATTTCTACTACAACGCAGGCCAGGGCAACGACACGATCACGGCCGGAACCGGTAACGACTTCCTCGTCGGCGGTGCCGGTAACGACACCATGATCGGTGGCCTCGGCAACGACAGCTACATCGTCGATTCCCTCGGCGACACGGTGGTCGAAGGCGTCGATGGGGGCACCGACACTATTCTGTCCTCCATCAGCTACACCCTGTCCGACACCGTCGAAAACCTCACCCTCACAGGCACCGGCGCCATCGATGGAACCGGCAATGCCCTCGACAACAGCATCACCGGCAATATCGGTGACAACCGCCTTGCTGGCAGAGAAGGAAATGACCTGCTCACGGCTGGTGCCGGTAACGATCTCCTCATCGGCGGCGAGGGCGACGACGTTATGACCGGTGGTGCCGGCGATGACATGTACTTTGTGGGTGCAGCAGGTGATCAGGTCATCGAAGGTGTCGACGAAGGGAACGATACCGTTCGCTCGGCGGTCGATTACGCTCTTGGCACCAACGTCGAGAACGTCATCCTTCTGGGATCCGATGGCATCAACGCCACTGGCAACGAAGGCGACAACAGCCTTATCGGTAACAGCGGCAACAACCGTCTCGATGGTGGGGCCGGGGCTGACCGCCTTAACGCCGGCGATGGGGATGATGTTCTCGTTGGTGGAACCGGCGCGGATGTTATGCGCGGCGGAGCTGGTAACGATACCTATGTCATCGACGATGCTGGTGATGTCGTTGCGGAAGAGGCGGGCCAAGGCTTCGATACGCTTCGGTCGACCGTCAGCCACACGATGGAAGCCAACACCGAAAAGCTCGTACTCTCCGGCACTGACGATCTGACCGCCGACGGAAATGCCGGTCGCAATCAGATCTACGGCAATGCCGGCGACAACGTGATCTACGGCGATGACGGCCGTGATCTCCTTTACGGGCGCGATGGGGCTGACACCTTCGTCTTTAAGGCTATCACGGACAGCGATATCGACGTTGCCGGACGCGATATCATCCAGGACTTCGACTTCGCCGAGGGCGACCGCATCGACCTCAGCGGGATCGACGCGGACTTTGGACAGGCTGGTGACCAGGGCTTTCAGTTCATTGGAACGGACGCCTTCTCCGGTCAGGCCGGCGAACTGCGCACGAAGTTCGGTGGGGGCAACACCCTCATCCAGGGCGACACGAACGGGGATGGCGCGGCGGACTTTGCCGTTCTCCTCCAGGGTCAGCAGAGCTTGGACAACGGGTCGTTCGTCGTCTGACGCCTAATCACATCCTCAGAGGGGCTGCCGTCGGGCAGCCCTTTTTTTATGCCTGTAAAACGTTCGTTTTCCCGACGAACGTTGGATGCACTTGGGACACACGTGGAAACAGCCCCGTTTCTGTCGGGAAAATATGACTGGTTTTCTATTGCCAGATAAACGTTCTTGAATCACTATCCCGACATGCTCGTCGGATATGCCCGCGTTTCCACCCTCGATCAGAACCTCGACCTCCAGCGTGATGCGCTGACCAAGGCTGGGTGCGAACGGCTGTTCGAGGAGAAGAAGTCGGGAAAGGCCGGTACCAAGCGGCCTGAGTTCGATGCGGCCCTCGCCTACCTACGCCCCACCGACGTGCTGGTGGTTTGGAAGCTCGATCGGCTCGGCCGCTCGCTCGTCGAGATGATGCGCACGATCGACAGCCTCCGCACGAAGGAGATCCACTTTCGCAGCCTTACCGAGCAGTTCGATAGCGACACCGCTCATGGTCGCTTCGCCTTGCAGATGCACGGCGCCATGGCTGAGTACTTTCTCGACCTGAACCGTGAGCGCACGATGGAAGGGCTGAAGGCGGCCCTGGCCCGCGGCCGGAAGGGTGGCCGACCGAAGAAGCTCACCGATGCCGATCTCGAAGTCGGGCGCGCCCTGCTGCAATCCGGTACGATCTCGATCGCGGCGATCGCCCAGCGCCTCGGGGTCAGCCGGGATACCTTTTACAGCTACTTCCCCCAAGCCAGGGCACGCAGCCAAGCTGCCGCCGCAGCCAGGGAGACCTGATCGCGATGCCGATCCGGCGTGAGCACCGCTTCTACTACCCGATCGACTGGCCGCAGCTCTCCGCCGTGATCCGCTTCCGACGGGCAGGAGGTGCCTGTGAGGGATGCGGACGGCCGCACGGGCAGACGATCTACCATTTGGGCGACGGACGCTGGTGGGATGCCTCGACCGGCTGTTGGCGTGACGGAAGGGGGCACACTCTCCAAAGCCTCCCGAGCTTTGAGGACCTTGGACGCCTGCGCCCGACCAGGGTGGTGCTCGCAACCGCGCATCGCGACCACGACACCGGCAACAACACGGACAAGAACCTCGCGGCCTTCTGTCAACGGTGCCACATGAACCATGACCGGCCGGAGCACCAACGTCGTCGATGGCGAACCCTTTTCCGGCGTAAGGCCTCCGGCGACCTATTCCGAGGTTCGTATTAGCCAACGCCTTCGGCAGCCCGCCGCATCAGACGAAGCCACTCGCTGAGTTCGCGACGAGTTTTTACTGCTTCGGCTGTGTAGCGCCCGTGTCGATACATACCATTGCGCGGACCCTTCGGTGCACCGGGAGAAGCGCCACCGTGCATGCGGCAGCGGCCATTCGGCATTGCGGGGGAACAGCAGGGACTTCCGCTGCGTGTCCTCGCTCCGCACCTCGGCGAAAGGTGCATCGGCCCGTGCATGGGGTTGCCCTCAGATTTTATCAGGAGCCCCCTCCCCCAGGGGATCGAACGCTAACCGCACCGACCACTGCCTGCCCGCCGGGCTCGACCGTGACGCGCTCGACCCTGACCGTCTGTTTGCCATCGCTACGGTATCGTTTCAGCGCCTCAATCTGAGTCGTGAAGGTTCGGGCCAGTTTATTGAACGCTCGCTCGGCACCCTCCTGTTGAGGAAGGTTCTCCACGTGTGCCAAGCGCCGCGCGAATGTCATGGTCGCCAGGTGCACCGCGGCCATCTGCACGGCGAGCATAGCCTCGACTTCATCCCGCGGTTCGATCCCATCGACGACCGAAAGCACGAAATTGATCCCCGCCTCATCGGGCTCCCGCCCCTGGCTCGCAACATTGGTGATTTGACTCAGCAAGCCATTCATGAACGGAAGGCTGGCCGTGCCGAGCGCGTTCAGAAGGTTGACCGTTCCCGTGCCGAGATCGGGATGGTCCGGACCAGTAGAGATGCCAGCCTTCCCTTTGGCGACGCGGATGCGAGCAGGCGGCCTTTGAGCGCCGCGAGCAACGTATCGAGTAAGAGCGGCTTTTTCAGCGGGGGTCGGTTTGTAGGGCTCTGTCGCTGCAGGTGGTTGAGAGGAGGCGAGAGCAATTTTCCTTCGAGGTGACGGCATGAGATGATCTCCTATCCGTGCATCGACCGCAGGATCTGTAAATTGGCGTCCCTGATGTGATGGTGGGCTGGGTGGGAGGCATAGCTTCGCCTGCGATCGACGAAGCTTGTAACCTGACGTGCCGGAGCCTGCCGTACTGGTTACATAGATCGATGGACGAAACCCTGTCGGGGAGGCCGGGGTCAGGCGGTCGGCCTTTACTCGCCGCTTCACCTCCTGCGAGGTCTGACGCGGAGCGAACCGGTCAGCACATCGACCTGATAACCGGTTGTCTGTGGGTTCATTCCCACTCCTGCGGCTTCACTCAGCCGCTTGTTGCCGGTGCCGTCCGGCGTATCGCGGGGACCCGGAACTGACCTGGCTAGTCACCCGGCCCACGGCTCCATGAGGGAGCGGGCTATGGTATCGATTTAGGAATATCCGGCAGGCCAATGGTTGATACAAGCCTAAAAACCGATATCAGGTACGATTTCCGGAGGATAAGTCTTTTAGCCTAGGCGAGCCATCGGAATGGTTGGAGCAGCTGCCGTTCCCGAATTGGAACTGAGAGAACGTCTCCCTCAGGGGACATGCCAACTCTGAGGCAATGTGCCGAGGGGGCGATGGCTTCCGGAGAAATGGCCGATCGTTCGCCTCGAACGTTCCGCGGCGCGTTAAGCGAAGGCCGCGGTGAAGAGATCGAGCTGCTTTGACTCCATCGCACGCCGAGCCCGACGGCTTCCACCTTTAAGCTTACGCACTGTCGGGTCGGGAAGCGGGACATTCGCTCTGCCATGAAGGATGGCGCCAACGATCTGGCATCCATCCCCATGGTGAAACACGTACAGGGTATGAGGTCCTGAGCGCAGGATTTCCTGTACCAGCGGCGTGTCTGAAGGAAGGGATTTCAGGGCACGGAGAAGATCGGGCAACCCCGCGACCTCGATCTCCATAGCCCGAAACTCCATACCCCGCGCACCCCAAACCTGTCGCACGACAGCCACGCTGGTGTTTGCAAAAGGTGCATCTAGAAACTTGGCTGCTTCCTCCAGAACGAAGCCAGCCATCGTGTCTCGGGCTTCGATATGCGAGGCGCTAAGGAGTGACGCTGCAAGCTGACGCTTCGTAACCGGCATTGCAGACTCAACCGCTCTCAGGCCCCAACATAACGTCAAGCTCGCACAGGCTAGCCTTCTAAGCGAGCCGGGGTGCCAGCAGGGGGCTTAGGCGTCTCAGCAGTAGGTCCCGCGAAACAAGTCACCCATGGCCTTCCTGCGGAACAGGGTCTGCCAGCGCCTCCGCTGATGCTCGAACCAATTAGAGATCATGTGGCAGCTCTGGCAGAATGCTGCTGGCCTCTCGACCGCGCGCAAGCCGCGATGGGATGTTCGTCCTAGACAGCAGTGATCCTGGAGATCGTGCTTTATACGGGTGGTCACGCAGGCGAGAGCGTTTACGACCCCTTCGTAGAGGTGGAAACAACCATGATCGCGGACGAGGAGACTGGCGGCGTCTGCGACGCGATCGAGCTCAATCCCAAATCCGTCGCCATGACGATCAGACGTTGGGAGCCGGCCTCACACCCGATGAACGTCGTAGGCCCTCTGAGTTGGCGGTTGCTTCAGCTGCTGAGCGAGAACAGCTGTGTTGGCAGCAACACCGTTTGCCTCCAGATCAGCCCTGACCCGCTCAATCAACTCATTATCCTTAGCTCCATGGATCACCGAAGACATCAACTCGTCAGCGTAAGCGACTGCGCTTTGGTAATCGACGCCGAGCGCTTGAGCCGCATAGTTCGCAAGGGATTGAACCCCCTGAGCATGAACTCGGAACCGCGCTTCTTCACTGCGAACAAAAAGCATTTCAGCTGCGCGTTCACGTTCCTCGAAGAACCGTGTCATCTGCCACTTCCTTCCTCGTCGAATATCGCCTCGCCTTGCGAATGCTAGTTCTTAGACAACGTTACGCCTCAGAGACCTCCTTGGCGTTCACTAATATCAAGTTCTCCCGCTACGGCCGGCCATCGGCGGGGACCCTGGCATCCCGACGCCTATACGGGTGGTCGGGGGCCCCAATGTTCCTAGCGCCAGGGTTTAAAAACCCGGTAACAGGGTAACAGGTAACAGCCAGGATGAGCGACGCGAGCGGACCAAAGTTCCTCATCCAAGCCGACTTCGCCCGGAGGAGCGGGGTGTCCCGCAAAGCCGTAACTGGATGGAAACAGAAGGGCTTACTGGTATTTTCTGATGTAGGTTTGATCGACGTCGAGGCGTCGGAATGGAACCCGGGTCAGCGCCCGGCGAGCTATCGGAGAGGTGTTACCCACCGTCCTATCCGAGCCGTTACCGGTAACACCCCGGTGCATGAGCCCACGGCGCCAGCCACGCCCAAACTGGTCACCTGGCAGAAGCACGGCTCGGCGATGCCGAGGCCCGCGGCCCTGCCGGAGGGTGATGATGATGGTGAGGATGTCGGCCCGCTCGACCCAATCATTTCGAACGTGCAATGCGCTATTCGGGAGACTGCCGGCCTTCGACACGGAGAGCCGCAGCAGCCCTATAATGTTGCAAAGTAGCCTGGTGGCGCGTGGGACCGGTGGAACCGCACTTCCAGTCGCACATAGACACCCGGCCCGTTCCGCGCCGATATACACAACAGGGCGCACCAGACGTCTGTGGGAGGATGTCGATGCGGACGTTAGCGCTACTTGGGGCTTGCGCACTGTTTGGGCTCGCAGTGACGGCACTTGCCGAGCCTGCTCCCGTCATCCCAGATGTGCCTGCCGCCTTCAAACCGGCCCAGCGCGAGGGCTACTTCTTCGTCGGCGGTCGCTATGAGACCGTCGACGGGAAAGAACTCGCCACTGGGCAGATGTTTGTCCAGTTCCACGCCCCGGCCAAGGTCGCTCAGCCATATCCTGTTCTACTGGTGCATGGCACGGCCCAGACCGGGGTTAATTTCCTCGGTACTCCCGATGGCCGGCGCGGATGGGTGGATCATTTCGTCGACCGCGGCTTTGCCGTTTACGTCGTCGATCAGGTCGGCCGGGGCCGTTCGGGCGACAACCCAGAGGTTTACGGCCCCTACGCTCGACTCGCGCCGAGCGACTTGGAAAGCATCTTCACCGGTCAGGAGCGGTTCGAACTCTTTCCGCAGGCCAAGCTCCATACCCAATGGCCCGGCGGCCCCGGCGTGAAGGGTAATGCCGCTTTTGACCAGTTCTACCTCTCACAGGTGCCGTACATCGCGAATGGGCGGAAAAGCGAGGAGCTGGTCAACCCGGCTCTCATCACGCTGTTGGAGAAGATCGGTCCTTCGGTCGTTCTGACTCACTCGCAGGCGGGAGTGTTCGGCTGGGCCGTTTCTGACCAACGGCCGGATCTTGTTAAGGCACACGTCGCCGTTGAGCCGAATGGGCCGACCTTTTTCGACATCAAGTTCAAGGGCGGCTCTGATTGGTACGAACGGGTTGGCGAGACTCGCGCTCGGCCCTACGGCATCACTCGTGTGCCACTCCACTTCGAGCCGCCCGTGAACTCCCCAGCCGACTTGACAGTCATGCAAGCTGATCAGCCAGTTCGACCCGACCAGATCCGCTGCTGGCTTCAGGCCGAGCCGGCGCGGCAACTCCCTAACCTAGCGAACGTGCCGGCTGTCATCGTTACTGGGGAAGCATCGTTCCGGGCGACAATGGACGACTGTACGAGTGCCTTTTTGGCCCAAGCCGGCGCGAAGCCCGATCGTCTCGCACTCGCCGAACATGGCATTCATGGCAACGGGCATATGATGATGCTGGAGGCAAACAACGGGGCGGTCGCCGACGCGATCATCGATTGGATCGTGGCTAAGACGCGCTGATGCCGCCGCGAGGCGTGGTATGGAGTGCGCATGAACCCTTTAACCCGCTCCGCGAACGCCAACACGTTCGTGCACCATGCCGAGACGACCCTAGTAGCTACCGATTAGGGACAGCAACACGGGGAAGTCAGCACCCAAGCCACTACCGCAACGGGGCCGACTTGCGGTTGATATGATCCACCCCAACGGGGCTGGAACGCCCCTCCCTCTTACAGCTCAAAGCTTCCTTGCGCTGCTATAGAAGCGGGTGTGACATCCTCTAACCGGCCAAGGCTTGCATCTCGGCTACGCCATCGCGAAGCACGTAGCCGCGTCCCCAGACGGTCTCGATGTAGTTCTTGCCGAAGGAGGCGGTAGCTAGCTTCTTACGCAGCTTGCAGATGAAGACGTCGATGATCTTGAGCTCGGGCTCGTCCATGCCGCCGTAGAGGTGGTTGAGGAACATCTCCTTTGTGAGGGTCGTGCCCTTCCGCAGCGCGAGGAGTTCAAGGATCTGGTACTCCTTGCCGGTGAGGTTCACCCGGTTGCCGGCAATGGCCACCATCTTCTCGTCGAGGTTCACCGTCAGGTCACCGGTGGTGATGACCGACTGGGCATGGCCCTTCGAGCGACGGACGATCGCGTGGATGCGGGCGACCAGCTCGTCCTTGTGGAAGGGCTTGGTGAGGTAATCGTCGGCTCCGAAGCCGAGGCCCTTCACCTTGTCCTCGATGCTGGCCATGCCGGAAAGGATCAGGATCGGTGTCTTGACCTTCGCCACGCGCAGATTGCGGAGCACCTCGTAGCCCGACATGTCGGGAAGGGTGAGGTCGAGCAGGATGATGTCGTAGTCGTAGAGCTTGCCGAGGTCGATACCTTCCTCGCCGAGATCCGTCGTGTAGGTGTTGAAGCTCTCCGACTTGAGCATCAGTTCGATGCTCGCTGCGATCGAAGCGTCGTCCTCAATCAGCAGCACGCGCATGGGAAGATCCTCAAAAGATTGAGACTTCCTAACCGGACGTTGGCAACAAACCGTTAAGATGCGGGAGAAAGACCCGCTTCAGGCAGGCAGGGCTCGGCTGCGCACGAGGCCGCGCACGGCTCGGAACGGAAGCGTCACAACCGTGAGACAGGCGCCCAGCGCCAGGACCACGATGACCGACAGGATCGCCGTCAGGATTTTGATCATAGGCGTGCTCACTCCGGCGTGCAGCGGATAAGCCCTGCGCCACAGCCACGATCCTCCTGAAGTTCGGCGAGAGTGTGTGCGAGCCAGATCAGGCCATTGGTACGCCGGCGTTCGTCATATCGTCCGGCTGTATGTCCTTGCAATCAACCTAATTTGGAAAGCGATAAACATTCGTCAGATGCTAAAAAGCCAGCAAGCGGCAAAAAAGAACATCACTACGAATACGATCGTTGCGAATGAATTCCGAAGAAGAGATCCTTTTTCCTGGTTCGTTTCTTCTGTCTCGTAATCAGACCACATTCTATAAGAATCGTTCATTTTGACACCTTGCTCGTTTCAAACTGACATGTTGCGTGCCGATTACTGAGATAAGCAGCATGAAACGCACCAGTGAACGCACCGATGAAATATTTGTGTGGCACGGCTCGGCTGCGGGCAAAGCCTCAGACGACTTGGAACGGCAGTGTCCGGCCTATCGAACGGCTGCATGTCGTCACCGCATGGCGTCACGCCTCCTGCCGCTCGGGTCGATTCCTGTGTGGTCTCTGTGGTCGAGGCCAACCGCCGGTTTCCGGCAGCCCTTTCTGGGCTTCCGCTGGCCGCCTTCCCCGCAGTTCTAGAGCTTCAGTATTCGTGCTGGTCGAGGAATTGACCCCTCCCCCTCTGGCCGGGAGGGTACGGGCGAGACGCAACCAGGCGGTCCATTCCTTCGAGACGATCCGTACGACGTTCGACAGGTTGCGGAAGGCGGTCTGCGGTCGCTCCTCGACGGTGATGAGGCCGAGCGTCCTGGCTTGTCGGATGGCGGTCTTCACGGTGGATCGGGACACGCCTGCCACCGCTGCGATGTGATCGACGTACATCCGGCAATCGCCACGGCGGGTGGTCTCGGCCGACACGATGGCGAGAACGGCGGTCTCGGCCAGCGTGAACCGGGCCGCGATGCCCGGCGGAAGTCTACCAGAGGCCGCCCAGCGGCGACGGCGCTCCATGCTGGCATCTGAGCGGGGCCGCGAGCCTACGGGCCTCCTGGGGGCTGCTGGCGTGGCTGGTAGAGCCTTCCGCGCCTCAATCAGGGCGGACAGGGCCTCGGCCTCTGTCTCGCTGATCTGGCCGGCCCCGTAGGCGCGCCACATCACCGCCGCCACGTCGGGCAGCCTGGATCTCGGCGCCGCCTCTACCGAGCGCCGGATTTCGTCAGCGAACATCGTTCACAGCCCTCTCGGGCCGCGGCAAAGCGGGGCGCTCCCTGTCGTGGGGCACCTTTCAAAAGGCCAAGCGCCATCGCCTCGGGAAGCGGGTTCCCGATTGACTCCCGGCGGGAGCTGTGGCTGATGAGGGGAAGTGACTCGGCCCTCAAAAGCCCTGCGATTTTAAACGGTCTCACCCCTGCCAGGGTGGGGCCGTTTCGCGTTGGGGGCTCTAGATCTTTATCGCGGCTATCATCCTCAACGGTGGTCGGCTCACGACTCGCTAAGCGCAAGAGGCGGGCACGGTGCCATGTCGGCCGGGCGGGGCGGTTAAGTCAACGTTAGGGATGCGCGATGTGGTGGCGTGTAAGGCGCGGGGCGCTATGGACCCTCTCGATTCTGATGGTCTCGGCCGGCGGTGGAATGCTCCACGCGGCCTTCATAGGCTACCAGCATGAGCCTGTTCTGACGTCCATGGGTCTGGCTGCCACACTGGCGGGTACAGCCGTCTACTGGCATGGCGTTCGGTACCACTAGCCACGGAGGGCAGCCGTTTCCGACACTCTGCTTTTGCTCGCCCTGGCGACCGAGAATGCCGAGCTGCGTGCCCAGCTCGCGGAGGTCCAGGACCAGTGCGTCGAGCTGGCGGTGGATGCCGGCGAGCTACATGCCGAGGTCGAGGCGCTGCGGCGGGAGCTGGCTGGGGTTCGGGCCGAGCGAGATGCTTTTGAAACTCGGGCTGCGGGACAGGCCGGCTGATCGAGAGCCGGTAGCCATGTGGGGAGTAGGACGGTTCGCTGGGTGATGGCGCTGTTGTCAGGCCTACCACGCTGGGATGGAGAAACAGCCCAAATCTTCTTTATTAAGACTTTTCTCTTATTCTCCTAAAATTCTAGCTATAATAGCTGCAGTCCACGTGCGCGTAAGATGTAGCACACAGCAGAAAAAGATTGCTGTAAAGCCAATTGGCGGATTTATGACAGCTATAGCACCGAGCATACTGCCAAAATAGAATGGAAAATTACTCACTGTCGTATCAATTCTTTTTCCGCCTGGAAAGCTTAAATACAAATCATTCTATTGAAATATATTCGATATAAATTATCGTTATTTGACGTTTAGTAAGAACATTACAATTCTCCCATCTCAACTTAGGCTATCAAGTACGCAAACTACGCATCGTTGCACTTTTGCCACAACCATTGGGTTGAAATATATTGTCAATACGTGCATGCCACAACATCAATTCCATGCTGCGTCGCGGCAAATCGTTAATCCGACTGTTTTAGATCACAAGAGGGAATATCGTGGAACAAAATATTGTTAAATTCTTAAAGCCTATTGCGCTAGCAGTGATTTGCTTTGTTTCGCTACTATATTTGACAAAATCTATCTCGATTGCACTTGTTGTAAGTTTGGTCCCATTATTACTTGGGTGGCTAGGTATTATGCAATCATTTGCGTATGGTGTTGCAGCCATTATCTTTCTTGCCGCAGTCACGTGGATTGCAACTCCAAGCGATATCAAAGACATACTGAAAACACATACCGACAGAGCAATTTCTGAAGTAAATGCCGAAATCAAAGCGAAGCAGTAAGGGAAAGACCCTGCCGAGATAGGGCCGCAAATGACAGGGTAGCGGATTGTTGGCAGGCGGAGAAATTTTGAGGTCAGGCCCCCGAGGACAGACCGATAACAGGGACGCCTACGCTTAGAGTGCACTTGCCCCCCCCCCGCATGACGCGACGCGATCAATCGCTCTTGTCGGTCGTCCCAAAAGACACCGCCTTTTAACCCGCCCGGCTCCCGCCGCGGCGGGCTTCTTGCACCCCAGCGCTACCGCTTCACTGGGTAGCCCAACAAGATCGCGGTTCGGGCGAGGTTACCGAACGCGGAGCCGTTCATCGCCCCATCGAGCAACCAGGGTGCGGTGATACCGCTGGCGCGCAGCCCCGCCGTAACGGTCGTGGTTTTTCTTGTGGCCCTGGGGCACGCTCATGCGGCAGCGTTTGCCACGCGGGGCTCGTCCATAGCGCCGAGCCATGGCGGTGGTGGCTGCAGTCTCGTCGATGAACACGAGGCGGTCCGGATTGAGATCGGGTTGGCCCTCGAACCAGGCCTCGCGGGCCGCCTTCACGTCCGGGCGATCCTGCTCAGAGGCATGGCCGGTGCTTTTTGTCGCGTGATGCCGTAGCGCTTGAAGAAGCGCGACAGGCTGCTCTGGGCGACGTAGAGACTATGCTCGGCCAGAGCGGCCTTCAGCTCATGCAGGAAGATGCCCGGCCGTCGCTCATAGAGCTCCAGGATCTGGTCGGCATGGGCTTCGACCCGATGCGAGCGCTGATCTCCACCCATGGGCTTGGGTGCGACATGCCCCTGACGCGCAAGCAGCCCGCACCAGCGGCTCGCGCTGGCAAGGCTAACCCCGAAGCGTACGGCTGCTTGATGCCACGAGGCCCCGGCTGCAACGGCCCCGACCACATGGTTACGCAAATCGACGGACAGAGCTGAGGACATCGGCGCTCTCCTTCACCGACCAACCCCTCATCCCGATATCCGTTTCAACCCGCTCGGATCATGCTCTAGTTCCCGTCTTCCTCCGCTATCACTGCCTCGACGGCGGCAATCGTATTCTCCAGCTCGGCGACTCGCTTCATCACACTATCGGCCGGCATAGTGTCGTGATCCGCAGCCGCGACGATCAACTCACGCTGACGCGCCTTCAGGCGGTTTAGGAGGGCGTCAAGGTTGGACATGATGCGGGCCTAGCCTCCTGAGCCGATATCGACAACCGAACCTTAAGCGAGGCGTCGTCAGAAACTCCCGCTCAGGAGCTCCGGCGCAGCGTTGTCGGGTTCGGGGGTGGCACAAGAGCCTACAGATCGCCAGTAGGCTGGAGCTCGCTGACCGTATGCTCGACCAATGGCCTACCTGACCGGGGTCAAGATCTACTTCTCCCCGACCCCGCAAGCCGACCAACAGCAGCAACAATCGAGTCGTTTAATGGCCGGCTACGCGCGGAGTGCCTGAACGCTTCGTGGTTCCTGCCGCGGGCCGATGCGCGTGAGCACGTCGAGGAATGGAGGTGCACTACGATGAAGACCGCCCCCCACACGGCCCTGGGCTGCTTGACGCCCAGGGCCTTCACCAGCCAAGCGGTCACGGTCCTAGAACTTGCATAGGCTGTGGACTATAAACCGGGTCAGGTCCATAGGCTCAAAAGCTAGACTCAAGGGCGGGTCACTCCAACGGAGGCTGAACACCAGCTGAGTCATATTTCAGTAGCTGTCGAGGATTCACTTTGATGCGACGCACGTCGAGAGCGCCTGATTAGTCGATCGTGCCTTCCAAGCCTTACTTTCGATACGCCTGCCTTGACTGCGTCACGCAAATATTTTCTTGCAACATCATTTTCTTCTTCCTGTAGAGCAGTTTCAATTTTATCTAAGAAATATTGCACGACCAAATTATCGTAATTTTGGATTTTTTCGGCCTCGATGTTAGCAGTCTTGGCAGTACGTATATGGCGCTTTGCAAGCAAAACATTTTCGGATTGCAGGGCGTCTCGAATTGCTTGCGCTATCCGCCGATTGAAAAGTCTATCGTATTTAGCTAATTTTCCTGCGGAAATACCTGCATCTCTAGCGTCTTGCAAGTAACGGATTGCCAACGCTAATTTGTCTTCGCTTAGAGCATTATCGACTTTCTTAATCAATTTTTCATAGTAAGAAGATACAGTTTTTGATGTCTCTGCGTCCGGCTTATCAGATCTTTTATTCCCAGTTTTAGCCTGTGATTTATTCAGCTTCTCCTCGGCCTGTAAAAGACCGTTGCTGATCTTCTTATCGTTTGGTTGAGCTTTAGCGATTATACGATATAAATCAACTGCATCCTGAAATTGGTGGTTGCGTAGATACGCCTCTGCCAGATGCTTAGGTACGACACGGCTTTTCGGAATTTCTTTTAAAACATTCTCCAAGCGTTCTACCGCCTCAGGATAGCGTTTCGCTCTTAATGCGGTAAGCCCCCTGAACCATTCAACGATTATGACATTATTGATAAGTGATCCCCATTTTATACCTAAATCTTTTCCAAAAAACTCTCGTTTACTCTCAGTCAACAAAGGTAAAGTTAACTTCTTAGCCCGAAGCCAAGCAAAAACCTGATGGTCGATTGACCTCACACTAAAGAGGCTTACGTTAGGAATGCCATTCATCCGGTAGGCATTGTAGAGATCAATGGCATCCTCTTCTCCCGCAATAATGCACAGGTCTTTGACCCCCCGTTCTTTGACAACTTCATACAAATCCGGAGTTTCAAACCGTGTTGGCTCTCCACGAAGATGCCTTGCGCTACGGCTTCCATCCAAGCCAATCTTAGTTTCCGGCCCCAGAGCTACAATCCTATCGGCCCCGAACGCAGCCCCCATCAAGATTGCAGGGAAAGCAGAAAGCGAAAATCCAAAAACATATATTCGCGCAGGTTTTATAAGGTCAATAAATTGCTGTATTACTTTTTGAGCAGCAGGAATCACTGCTAACAGGTCATCAAGCGCTGCGCCTTGCCACGGAATATATTCACTATTTACAATCAAAAGGTTGCATTCTGTTTCAGTAAACGCATCTTGTCCCTCGTAATCGACGGATGATGTCTTATTTAAGAATGCTATAATAAGATCTTCATTGCCATTTGCGGAAGACTTAAAGAAGTAATTTTCCTTATCAAGACCCGCGTTGTCGATATATTGCGACACAAAATGTTCCTTTTATAAATGAAGACTTTATTTTAGTGCATGTGCACTAGCGTGAACGCACTAAAAACTTAAAGCCCAGGTTCAATGCTAACCATCGGTGAGAATTATACTTCAAACTATCGTGAATGTCGCTAATCAAGGTTATAGTTCCACATAGATATTTTAAATGTTGCTATAATACATCATTACTTAAGTAGTAATTACACGTTTCTATGCGCTATTGAGGCACTGACCTGCCCCCATTCGGTGGCCTAGGTTCGAAGTTAGAGCGGTTCCTGAGCGCGTTGCGACGGGTTTGGGGCTGGAGCGTTGACGGGCAAAGGAGGTGCCGATGCCGTCACCGTTATCCAGGGATCTGCGTGAACGTGTCGTGGCCGCTGTGGCCGGGGGTGCGTCCTGCCATCAGGCCGCCGCTCGGTTTGGGGGCAGCGTGTCGAGTGCCAGCCGTTGGTCGGAGCGTTTCCAGCACGAAGGCCAGGTTGCAGCCAAGCCGTTGGGTGGCGACCATGCCTCTCACCGCATTGAGGCGCACGCCGACCTGATCCTGGGCCTCTACGAGGCGCGGCCGGAGATCTTTCTGCGTGAGTTGCGCGATGCCCTTTCTGGGCACGGCGTGCAGACCAGCACCAGCGGCTTGTGGCGCTTCTTCCGGCGGCATCGGATCACCCGTAAAAAGGGGCGGTCCACGCAGCTGAGCAAGAACGGCCGGATGTAAGAGCGGCCCGGCAGATCTGGTTCGAGGGGCAGCCCGACCTCGATCCGGACCGGTTGGTCTTCCTCGACGAGACGGCCACCAACACGAAGATGGCCCGCCGCTACGGTCGGGCTCCACGCGGTGCGCGCTGCTGGATGGCCGTACCGCACGGGCATGTGTGGACGCCCCTTCGGGTGCAAGCAAAATCTCTGGACGGGTGCGGTGCGTGATCGGGTGCTGCCATGTGTCCGGCCTCTGATGCGGCGGGTTACATGCCGCGGGCCCGTATGGGAGTGCGAGAGTCGGGACCACATCACTACAGCGCGCTCGAAGCGCTCCCCGTGCGCCTGGTTCTCCCAACTCCGTCTCACCGACGTTGCGCCATACCTGTCCGTCGACCTCCTCACGCCCTCCGACAGCCTCGCGTCCGCCCCGCCTACGCGGTGACGGCCGGAGCTCGGTAGATCCCACCCTTCGTCAGAAGGGCCCACGCGATGCGCGCGTTCTTGTTCGCCACATCTACGATGACCAGCATCGGCGGCTTGCGAGCGAGCATTTGGCCGAGCCATGAGTCGGCCGGCACGCCCTTGCGCTTGGCCCAGCGTACCACCGCGCTGGCCGCGATGATGAGCAGGCGTCTCAGCGTCCGCTCGCCCATGCGCGAGGTGCGACCCAGGCGCTCTTTGCCGCCGGTCGAGCGCTGCACCGGTGTCAGCCCGACCCAGGCGGCGAAGTCGCGGCCCGAACGAAACGTCTCAACGGGCGGGGCCAGGGCCTCGATGGCAGTGGCGATCAGCGGGCCGATGCCCGGCACGCTCATCAGCCGCCGTGCCGTATCGTCGGCCTTCGCGCGCGTGGCGATCTCAGCATCCAGGGTTGCGGTCTGCTCCTGCAGATGGCGGAGCGCACAGACGAGAACGGCGAGGCTGGCGCGGGCGGCTGGAGGAATGTCCGAAGCGGGATCCTCGATCTGTGCGATCAGCCGCTCGATATGGGCGGGCCCCTTCGGCGCGATCAGGCCGTACTCGGCAAGATGGCCGCGGATCGCGTTGATGAGCTGGGTGCGCTGGCCGACCAGCACGTCGCGGGTCCGGAAGATCACCGCGGAGGCCTGCTTGGCTTCGCTCTTCACGGCAACGAAGCGCATGGTCGGACGCTGCGCGGCCTCGCAGATCGCCTCGGCATCGGCCGCGTCGTTCTTCTGCCGCTTGACGAAGGGCTTCACGTAGGCAGGCGCGATCAGCTTGACCGTGTGACCGAGCTTGCCGATCTCGCGGCCCCAGTGATGCGCGCCGGGGCAGGCCTCCATCGCCACGAGGCAGGGTGGTTGGGCCGCAAAGAAGGCCAGCACCTGCTCACTGCAGCTTCTTGCGGAAGATCGGCGCACCGGCAGCATTCGCGCCGTGCGCCTGGAAGACGTTCTTGGCCAGATCCAGGCCGATGATGCTAACCTCTGTCACGGACGCCTCCCTCGGGTGGTTCACAACACCACCAATCTGGCACGTCGATGCCGTCGGGGGGCGTCCGCCCCATCATTACAAGACCACCACCGTCACCGCCGCCCTGCGCACCAGCGGTCCCACAGCCGTCGCCCTGTTCGATGGGGCCACGAACGGGGCACGCTTCTGCGCCTACGTGACCGACACCCTGGTCCCAGAGCTGAAACAGGGCGACACCGTCATCCTCGACAACCTGAACGTCCACAAGGTGGCCGGTATCCGCGAGGCCATCGAGGCGGCCGGCGCACGGATCCGCTACCTGCCGGCCTACAGCCCTGAACCGAAGGACCGTGTAGCGACTTTAACCCGATCGAGCAGGCCTTCGCCAAGCTGAAGGCCCTCCTGCGCGCCGCCGCTCCACGCACCATCCCAGATCTCCGCAACGAGATCCGAAAGGCCTTCGCTCGCTTCACACCCCAAGAGTGCCGAAACTATCTCGCCGCCGCCGGATACGACCACGACGTAGCCGTCGCTACATGAGCGGAACTCGCTCTAGGCGATGATGTAGCAACACGTCCCCAAGCCGGCCCCTAAGGCATGCGGGGAGGAGAAAAAGCGGGTCGAGAACCGGAGGGACATCAAATCCCTGACCCGCTGCCGCTTGGCCGTTGTCGGAGAAGCAGCCAAGTGACCCGATGATTTAGCCACGGGTTCCAGCCTTCGTCTTTTACCAGCGTCTAGGGCGCACTGACTTTCCACCCTCCCGAGTCGGCAGCCCGGTCGCCATCCAGCCAAACCCAATCATTCGTCTAGTACGCGGTGGAAAAATTTTTCGACCAGGAAGTTCAATGGCCCAAGCAGCAACCCGATTATCAGGGCCGCGATAAGCGACGCCGCTCCAACCTGAGGCCCAATCAGGAAGGATAGTCCAATTAACAATCCAAAAGCGAAAGCCGGCAGCATGTCTGCCTCCGTTGTTCAGCATTAAAATACCACTCGTATCCTACTCCCGGGCGGTCGAACAGCTCACCCGAGCCGGCCGGTCGCCGCGTTCAGATCGCGGCCCAGCACTCCCCTCGTGCAGCTTCGATCGTTGCGCACCAGCCTTCTCGGATGACCAACTCATCGCGGTAAACCGCGTACCGCCAGCCACCCTCCCGAGCGGGCCACGTCGAGGCGTTGACTGTGCCGCCCGCCGGCAGGGGGATCTCGAAAAAGGTTAGTTGAAAGCCTGAGGGTATCTCGTCGTTCTCGTCCATTACCAACGACCAGCCCCCGTCATTCGCACGTTTTCGTAAGAAGTGACTCGGTCACGCAAGGCAACGTGGCGGGATAATGAGGTGACAGGCGCTCTCAGACCTTGATCGGCTTCTTCCCGGCACGCTGGCCGGCCTTGGGCACAGAGCCGGTGACGACAGGATCGTATTCGATGGTCTTCTTCGCAGCCAAATGGGCCATCGCATTCCGATCGAAACCTGCCCAAGGTGAGGGGGCCGCCAGGGCGTACAGCGCTGCGATTGCCGCCATGGCTTTAATGCCGAGCCAAATATGGCAGGGAAAGTTGGACAAGGTTAATTCGGGAACCATTTTGCAAATATCCTGGGGCCAAGACACCTCGATTTTTGACTTAGGCAAAAGTTGCACCGAGTTGTATTGAATTTCAGCAATACGGTTGAGATAATTTTAACCATAGGGTTGCTGTCGATCAGCTCTTAGCTTGCCGGCCACAACTCGGCATCAACGAGAAGCCTAAGCCTACCGCCTCTTCGCCCAGATCGGCACCGCGCCCGTCGGCCGGCCGGGCACGTTCCGAAAGTAGCGCGTCCGCGCGAAGCGGATGAAATCGGGATGAACCTCCGTCACGAGATCGCCACTTAGGACCATGGCCCCGCAGAAGTCGGAGCGGATCACGCCGAGGTCAGGGTGAACGCCGAATAAATGCAGCGTCGTCCAGCCAAGCCGGCCGGCCTCATCGGCGTGCTTGTCGAGGAAGTCGAGGGATGCCGCGTGAATGGCCGGCCAGGTGGTCGGCGTTAGGCCAGAGCAGGGCACCACGCTGGGCTTCAGATTGAGGAAGGCTTCACGCCAAGCCTGGGGCGAGTTCGGTTCGATCTTGAAGGCTGGTGAAGCTGACATGAGGCCCGGCGCCAGTGATGGCCGGACGGGATAGGTGAGGCAAGGCGACCGCACCAGGACATGCGGGCCACACGCGGCACTGAGGCTGGGGAGCATCCCCGCCGCCCCGATCTGATCACGGGGCCGGCGGGGTGCGGCGTGTCGTGTCCACACGACGGGAGCCGATACGCAACTTGGCTCGACCGGAGGATGCGGGCGAAGCAGTTACCGCGGAGACAAGCTCGCCTTCAGTTGATGGGCCCGGATTGAGACGAGAAATCATCAGGAGGTCGCAATCCCTTCATGCGATCTCAAAAGCCAGATGCGTCAGGGACGCTTTGTTGGCGAGAGTCGCGAACTGGAGGGCCGCCTTGGCCGTGCCACTTCCGTCGGCGTCATAGAACAGGTTTCCGGTGTCGTGATCATAGAGGATGCGATCGTCGGCATCGAGGGCGCCTTTGGAAAGATCCTTGAAGGCGGTACCGGCCAGGCCGCCGAGCGGTAATCCACCGAAGATGGCGTCGTCGAGCCTGATCGTGTCGTAGATTGAGGCCGTGGAGGCGACAAAATCGACAATGGTGTCGACATTGCTGGACCTTAGGGTAGTGGAGAACACGAAGGTGTCGGCACCACCCAGACCTTTGAGGACATCGTTGCCGCCGCCGCCGTCGAGGACATTGACGTCCGACGTGCCAGTAATAGTATCGTTGCCGTAGCCAGCGATCACGTTCTCGAAGTTTTTGATTGAGTCAGTTTCCGTCGAGCTAACGACCACTTTCGATGTAGCCGCCGCCTTCAGGGTGATAACGAGGTTGGGCGCCAGGGTTCCACCGGAGGATCCCATCTTGTCGCTGTAGTCGAGCGTGTCCCTGCCGACGCCGCCGTCCAGCGTGTCGCTACCCGCCCCGCCCCGGATGACGTCGTTGCCAACTCCGCCGCTCGCGGTATCGTTGCCCCGGCCCATGTAGAGCGTATCGTCGTGTCCCGTGCCGGCAAAGGTCGTATCGGTGCTTGACCCGACATAGGTCAGATGTTCGTAATTGACGATCCTACCAACGATCGTCGTACCGTGACGCACGTAGGTTCCGTCGAAGGATCCGCCCTCGGTGGCCCTGAAGATCACCGTATCGTCGTTGGCACCGGCATCGTAGAGCGCGGTACGGCGGCTAGCTTCGAACGTGTAGTCGATAAGGGTAAGGGTGTCGTTGCCAGCTCCTGTCCGGACGATGTCCTTGCCGCCGATATTTACGTCAACGACATCGTCCCCGGTCCCGGCATCAATGGTGTCCGTACCGCCGTTTGCGTAGATCGTGTCGTTGCCGCCGAGCGTCCTCACAGTGTCGTCGCTGGGGCCGTACAAGCTAATGGAATCGGTCAGATCGCCGCCCGTGATGGTGATTTTTCCATTGCTGTAACTGGATAACGTCACCGCCTCCACCGATGTTGCGGTGAGGACGCTTATCCCGTCGAATTTCAGTGCCGTGCTGACACCGAGGATCAGTTCGATCGTGGTAGCGCCGGAGGTGCCATTGACGCCAAGCGTATCGTCACCCGCCCCCCCATTGAACGTATCGGCAAAGCCGTCGGTGCCGTTGACCTGATAGGTCAGCGTATCATTGCCTGCATCGCCGTAGAGGCGATCACCACCCCAGCCGCCGACCAGCACGTCGTTGCCGTTGCCGCCTTGCAGAACATCATTCGACGTTCTGCCGGCGACTTCGTAGGTCTGACCGGCCTCCGCGTAGAGCCTGTCGTTACCATCGCCGCCTTTTATCTTGTCGGCCCCGGTTCCACCATAGACAGTATCTCGTCTATTTCCACCTGTGATGACGTCGTCGCCGGCGCCTGCATCGACGGAGGTAGTGAACTTGTAACCATCTGCAGTACCGTCATCAGGTGGCAAGTCTTTCACTGACCCGACCGCGATTTTATCGGAGCCTGAACCCGTATAGATGGCCGCGAAGCCCTCAATGCCGGTGAGCGTGCCGTGCGCGCCGATTGCGATTGTGCCGCCGGCTATAAGCGAAAGGCTATCCGTTGCATCCGCGAGATTGAGCGAGGCGATGTCGAAGCCGCTACCACCGTCGAGATCCTGCAACCCAGATCCACCGTCGAGATAATCATCACCCGCTCCACCCTTGAGCACGTCGTCGCCACCGCCGCCCTGGATGACATCAGACAAGGCCCCGCCGGTGATGATATCCGTCTCGTAGCTGCCAAAGAAGGCCAGATGCTCAACGTTCTTGACCAGAAGCTTCCTGGCGGAGCCGACGTGGACGTAACTACCTGACGCTGCCGCGGCGAGCGTGAACGTTATTGTTTCGGAGGAACCGGTCTGGCTGCTGTAGCCGGAAGCATAGATCTCGGCCGTGTCATCGTCAGCGCCACCGTCGATGAGGCCGCCCCGGAGTGAAGTTCGGTCAACACCCGCAACAATTTGGTCGTTACCCGAATCCCCATAGAGCTTGTCGCCATCGATACCGGGACTCCATCGCTCATTGGCGAAGGCGAACAGGTAGTCGTCACCAGCGCCGCCGTGGATCAGATCGGTACCGCTACCACCGTAGATCACATCGTTGCCGCCGGCCCCATTCAACGAATCCTTTCCGCCCTTGCCAAACAGGATCTCGTAAAGGTTCGTGCCAACGACGGTCTCGTCACTGTCATCGCCATTGTAGGTCGCGCCATCGAATGTCCCGGTCACGATACCTCCTTGAGTTCATTGCCGCATGGGCAATCGCAAAGTCATGATCCTGAATGTAAGGCACTCTCTTGCCACGGGGCCGCATCCGCTCAGTTCTCAATCATGCTGTATTCGAGCATACCAAGGCATACTGAGCAGAACAAATGCTCAAATATGAGTATGGTGATATTATTTGATACTAACACTTTTTAGTAGAAAATATCATTTTTGTGCAAAAGTAAGATTTAAACAATTTAACGTAAAATCCCTTGGATAAGGGGTAAATATCAGAGGAACAGCAGGTTCATGCTGCCGCGCCGGCAAACCTTGGCCCTGTCGACGCCTTCGACGACGAAGAACCCTCCCCGCCCGTCGCCCTTCTTGTCGTCGTTATCAGCCGCCCTCGCAATCGCGCAGCGTCGCGCTTCGGAAAATGGGGCTTTTAGGGCGCGCGAGTCGGAGCGCGTTTCCCTCCGGGCCACCCCCATTCCCATTAAAAAACTCGGTCCCTTTTATGGGACGCCCAAGATCGGGTCGGCAGCCGGGTTGTCCCGGAATCGGATTCCAGCACCACCGCCGTTCGCGGGGATGAACTCCAGGCCGGCCTTCTCGAATGCCTCCTGCATCGCGCGCTTGTTGTTGTCGTGCGGTTCGCGGGCGCCGCGCTCGTAGTCGGTAATGGTCCGATCAGACAGGCCGGCGGCCTTGGCGAGATCAGTCCTCGACCAATCCAGCATGGCGCGTGCCCCTCTGCATAGTTCCTTGGTCAGCATTGTTTCCGTTTTTATGCATAGGTTGCCGGTAATTTGTTGAAAAATATCCGGTTCTGTGTAAATATAAGCATGAAACCGGAAACCTGCCAATGACCTTTCACTTCCGCACCATCTCCTGGTCCATGGTTCTCAGTGGCATCCGCAACTCTGGCCCGATCAAGGCCGAGTTCGTGGCCGCCATGAAGGCTGAGAACGACGCGAAGCGCGATGTCGAACGCGCCAAGATGGCCGCGAAGCACGGCCTCGTCACCGGCTCCACCTTCAACGTCCCGACGATCATGTCCTGCGCCATCGTCGAAGCTCGCAAGCACCGCCGGAACGATCCGACCCTGACCTGGGGCGCCGCCCTCTCCCGCGCTCTCCGGTTCTTCTGGGCCTGCGCACACGCCGCTCGCAGCCTCGTCGTCCCGGCTGTCGCCACCGTGGCTCCGATGCCTGCCGCCCTCCGTCGCGGCGTCTTGGCCCGCGCCTGGGTCATCTTCCGCGAATCCCACAACTATCCCCGCGTGCCGTTCCGCTCGCTCGGCTGGGGCTGCTTCACCTGGGCGCTCAAGCGGGCTTGGTCTGAGGCGCGCGAAACGGTTCGCCTCGCCGGTCTCGGTATCGAGGCACTGAAGGCCGCTGACGCCATCGAGCCCCGTGTTCGCGTCGGTCTCTCGACCTCCTACACGGACAGCATCCACGAGGTTGCCGCCCGCAACAACGCGGCCCGCCTCCGCGCCGCTGCCATGGCCTACGCGACCGCCTAGCAGCCCCGATCCCTGCCGGCGGGTAGCCGGCACCCCCTTCCCGATCCTGCCGCCACGAGCCCCTTGGAGCCCGAACGATGACCTATGCCCGGATCCCCGATTTCTCCCTGCCCTTGATCCCGACCACCGTTGTCGAGCGGGTGCCCTTCCACGCCGACCCGGTGCTGGCCGCCATCGACGCCCACGACGAGGCTTGGTCCGTCTGGCAGGCCGCTCCCGAGGCTCGCGTGGCCGGTGCCCTGGCCGAGATGAGCGCCGCCCTCGACCGCCTGCTGGTGACGCCCTGTGCGACCCGGTTCGGCTCCCTCACGCTCCTCCGGCATCTGCGCTGGCACATTCAGCACGACGGCATCACGGACGCTGCGGTCCTGGCCCGTGCCGGCGATCTCGCCCGGTCGCTGCACCTCGATTTCCTGCCGGTGACGCCGCCGCGCTCCCAGGTTGCCCCGATCCTGCGGGCTCTCATGCCCGGCGTCGAAGTGGCTGCGGCCCCGGTCATCGTCTTCGGCGGCGTCGCCCTCGTCGGTCTCGCCACTCTTGCCTGAAGCATCACAGCACGACAGCAGTACAGCACGACAGCACGACAGCATCACAACGCCAAGGAGCTATCCCATGTACAACCCCCTCGCTCGCCTCGTCCAACGCGACCCCGCCAAACCCACCCTGCGCGAGCGCGCTGGCTCTCTGAAGGCTTCAGCCGCCCGTGTGATCCGTCGCCCCAAGCCGGTCGAGGCCGCACCCGTGGTGGATTGGAACAGCCCGCCCGAGGGGTTCGTAGCCTACCCGCACGATGAGCCGGAAGGCTTCCTCCGGATCGATCTTGCGCTGGCCAGCGAGACGAAGCGTCTGCACGGCCTCGCTCTCTCGGAGTTCGAGCGACGCAGCTCGGCGTGGGACGACTACGACGCAAGCATGAAGGCCGGCCAGCTCGACAAGCTGCGCCGCCACCTCCGTCTCGATGAGTTGGCCCGCGCTGCCGATCCCGCAAAGGTCATCCCGACTGAGTTCGAGCCGCGAGACGGGACGATCGTCTACGAGGACGTGAGCGGCCGGGCGAGGCGAGCGCCGGTCGCCGATTGGATCAGCTTCATGGCGCTGCGCATGTTCGGCGTTGCCCGTCAGGAGTCCGGCCGACTGTTCAATGAGCGCGCCGGAACCGACCAAGAGGCCATCGTCGGGCCGCGGAGGTTCCCGGGCATGCCGAGACCAGCGAGGCGGAGGAAGAGGCTTTCGGCGTCGCCACCAACATTGGGATGGCCATCGGTCGGTCGCGTCCGCGCACCCTTATCGGTCTCGCTGCGATGGCCCGCGCGACGATCCCGAACATCTGGCCGCAAGGAAACTATGAAGCGGATGCCAGCTTCGGGTCCAGGCTGTGTGAAAACGTGCTGATCTGATAGGGTAAATTCCGATCTTGGAGGTCGGGATGAAGCGCTTCATCGCAGGTGAGGATCGTCAGCAGATCACGCTGCTTCCCGATTGCCTGGACGACTATATCACCGCCGACAATCCGGTTCGCCTCGTCGAAGTGTTCGTCGATGAGCTCGATCTGACGGCACTCGGCTTTGCAGGCGCGGTGCCGGAGGCGACCGGCCGTCCGGCCTATCACCCGGCGACGCTGCTCAAGATCTACCTCTACGGCTACCTCAACCGTGTCCCGTCGAGCCGTCGGCTCGAACGCGAGAGCCAGCGCAACGTCGAGCTGATTTGGCTGACCGGTCGGCTGATGCCCGACTTCAAGACGCTGGCCGACTTCCGCAAGGACAACGGTTCTGCCATCCAGGCCGCTTGCGCGCAGTTCGTGGTGCTGTGCCGGCGGCTGAACCTGTTCAGCAAGGCCGTCGTCGCGGTCGACGGCAGCAAGTTCAAGGCGGTCAACAACCGCGACAAGAACTTCACCGCCGCCAAGGTCGAAGCCCGGATGGCGCAGGTCGAGACGAGCATCGGCCGTTACCTCGCGGCGCTGGACCGGGCTGACCGCGAGCCGAGCGACATCGCCGAGGCGCGCACGACGCGGCTCAAGGAGAAGATCGCGGGCTTACGCGAGCAGATGCAGGTTCTCCAGGCGAGAGGCCGGCAGGTCGAGGCTGCGCCCGATCGCCAGATCTCGCTGACCGATCCCGATGCGCGCTCCATGGCGACCAGCGGCAAAGGCACCGGCATGGTCGGCTACAACGTCCAGGCGGCCGTGGATGCCGAGCATCACTTGATCGTCGCCCATACGGTGACCAACATCGGCAATGATCGGACCCAACTCGCGCCGATGGGGCTTCTGGCGCAGGCAGCGACAGGATGCGACACGCTTACGGTGCTGGCCGACCGGGGCTACCTCAACGGCGAGCAGGTCCTGGCCTGCGAGGGGACCGGCGTGCTGCCCTGCGTGCCAAAGACCCTGACCTCGGGCCATGCCAAGCGTGGCCTCTTCACGGGACAGGACTTCGTCTACGACGCCGAAAACGATCACTACACCTGTCCCGCCGGCCAGCACCTGACCAAGGGGCCGGCCCGGTCCGATCGCCGGGCCGAGGGCGACGAGATGGACCACTACCGCAACCTGACGGCCTGTCTCGATTGCGCGCTCAAGCCCCGCTGCACGCCGGCGGAGACGCGGCGTGTCAAACGCTGGGTGCACGAGGGCGTCCTCGACGCAATGCAGGCGCGGCTCGACCGAATGCCAGACGCGATGAAGATCCGTCGCCAGACCGTCGAGCACCCATTCGGCACGCTGAAGGCCTGGATGGGAGCGACCCACTTCCTGACCCGGACCTTGGCCAGGGTCAGAACAGAGATGAGCCTGCAGGTTCTGGCCTACAACATGAAGCGGATGATCCAGATGTTCGGGGTCGGTCCGCTGATGGCGGCGATCCGAGCCTGAAGGCCACCACTTCGCTCGGCGACACTCTCAGGACATTCGCCTTGAACCTGAGGGATCTGCGTTCTCACACAGCCTCGGTCCGAGGAAGACGTCAAGGAAGAGGCCGCGCGTAGGCTCATTGACGCCTGCCTCTCGCTCGCGGGCGTGGACTGGAAGGGGAGGCCGGCCGGGGCTTTCCTGATGCCGGGTAGCGAAGCCGAGCCTGCCCCCGGCTCGGCTCTGGTAGGCGAGATGCTGGACGCCTGGGGAGAGTGGGCGAAGACTTGCACGGACGGGTCGAACCCGGACGACGAGGCGGGTTGGCAGCGCAATGCCGACATTCGGGATGGGCTGATCGACAGAGCGGCCAATCTCCCGGCTACCCGCGAGAACCGTGCGGCGAAGGCCATCGCGCAATGCTGGCTCGAATACGTCTCGCTTTGGGAGCACAACAGGCCCCGCGATAGCTACGGGATCGACGGGCGCCTCTGCTTCGACATTCACGACGCGGTTCAGAAGCCGGTCGCTGGCGACGCTCCTCAGCCGGCCGATGCGCTGCCGTTGCCCGACGTGGCGGCAATCGCTCTGCCGGAGCTCCGCGCTCTCCACGATGTCGCCGATCTACTCCACGAACTCTGCCACGCCCTGAAGTGCCAGCCGCGGTGCCATGACGATGGAATGGGGGACACGCCTGCCGGCACCTTCGCCGGCGGGATCTTGGACCAGTGCGTCCGGATGATGGAAGCCTGCGAACGCGAGGCCGGGCAACGCAAGCCGGCGTCATCTCGGGAAGAGGACGAGCGCCTGTGCATCCTCGCCCGTGCGGTGATCGAGAACGGCGACCCGGCTCAGACCGCCGCCTTCGCCCGCGACCTCCAAGCGGCGGTGGCCTGACCATGAGCAACGTCCACACCTTTCGACCGAAGCGCTCCACCGTGGAGCACGTCCGCCGGCCCTCCCCTGCGGTGATCCGCGCGGAGATCGAGGCCGCAGCCCTCGCGGCCATGGATGCCGCCGACTGGCTGATTGCCATCCTCGACGGCCTCGACGGCGACGAGAACGACGAGGACAGCGCCGACGCTGAGCCGTCCCTCGGTGCCCCTGAACAGCATCACGAGAGCCAGGTCGTCTGGCTTCGTGGCTCCGACTCCGACCGCGAAATCTCTCAGCAGGAAGTCACCCGATGAAACTCCGTCTCACTCAGCGCGCAGCCGTGTCCCTCGGTTATTCCGACATTGCCCGGTTACTCGGCCGGGCCCGCCGCTGGCGCTGCAACCTCCTGAAGCGCGCCGGCCATGAGGTCGGCCGGGGCAATGTCATCACCGCCGCCGTGCTGGTCGCAGCCTACACCGTGGCGCTTTAGCATTGTAGCATTATCGCATTGTACTGCGACAGCATGATAGCAAGACAACGCTGTCATTCTATCGTGCGGCAATGCTGTCCGGTGATGATGCTTTCATGCTTTTGTGCTCTACCGCTGTGACACGACAGCACGATAGGATGTCTATGCGAACCCTTACCCTCGTCACGCAGAAGGGCGGAGCCGGCAAAACCACGCTGGCCGCCTCGCTGGCGGTCGCCGCAGCAGAGGCCGGAGAACGCGTCATCGCGCTCGACCTAGATCCTCAAGGCTCGCTCGGAACCTGGGGGGATATGCGCACCACCGACGCCCCCGCCGTCGACCGCATCGGCCCCGATCAGCTCGGCAGCCTTGCAGCGATCCTCAAGGCCCTGGACGGCGAAGGCTACACCCTCGCCATCCTCGACACGGCCGGCGTGTCCTCGACCGGCGGCAACCTTGCCATGCAGGCCGCCGACCTTGCCCTGATACCGGCGCGCCCGTCACGCTTGGACCTGCATGCCACCATGCCAACCATCGAGACGCTGATGCGCCTGGAAATGCGGGACCGCTTCGCCTTCGTTCTCAATCAGTGTCCGGCCGGGCGCAGCTCGCGCGCGACCGAAGCCGCCAACGGCCTCGGTATGTTCGGGGTGCTGGCGGAGCCGGCCCTGACTCAGCGGGCAGACCATCAAGACGCGCTCGCCGCCGGGCAGGGGGTGACGGAATACGCCAGCGAAGGAAAGGCGGCCGACGAGGTGCGCGCCTTGTGGGCTTGGGCGGATCGCAAGATGAAGGGCAACAAGGCATGAGCAAGCGACCTTCGATCGTCGGCGGCCTCACCCTCTCAGACGCGGGGCTCGCGCCATCTGGCCAGCCTGCGCCAGCCGAGCCCGCGCCCACTCCGAAGCCACCGTCCCGGCGGGCTCGACCCGAGGTGGTCCATACCTCCGTCTACCTGCCGCGCGAGGTGCATCGTCGTCTGCGAGAGATCGCATTCACCCGTGACGTGAAGGTGCATGACGTCATCATGGAGGGCATCGACGCGGCCCTACAGAAGCACGGCCACCCGTCCGTCGAGGCCATCAAGGTCGGCCGGAAGGTCGGGGAGTAGCACAGCCTACCATGGCGCTGTCATGCTGCAGCATTGTAGCAGCGAGCCGTCGGGAAACTGGTGAGCGAACAGATGGAGCGTTACCTTGTTGTCGGACCCTGAGCCGTTTTGGACGTTCGGCCTAAGGACGGCCGCATAATCCGGGCACGAGGCATCGAGGGAGGGCGGTGGCATTGGTGCTGCCGCCCGTTGTCGTCCGCCCCCAATGTTTCCCGGCCATCCACAAGGACAAGACACAGGCTCAACGAAACGATAGCGCTATAGCATTACAGTACGAAACTGTTGCCATGCCGTACCGCTGGTCATAACTTCCGATAAGCGGCATTCTCGGAAGTTTCGAGACAGGCAGGTCAAAAGGCCAGTGAAACAATGAAGCCAGGGCTATATCCGCCGCCCGCTGTCGTCGACGCTGAGGCCGAGGACTTTTCCCCCGATCTGGGGAAAACTCTGCCGGTCGTCGTCTCCCCGATCGTCCAGGCGTACCAGCGCGCCTCGAAGGCCGATGCCACCGTACGGGCCTATCGAGGGGATGCCGCCGCGTTCGGTGCGTGGTGCTCGCGGTTCGGCTTCCAGTCCCTGCCGGCGTCGGCGCACGCCATCGCCGAGTTCCTGGTGCATGAGGCCGAGGCGGGGAGGGCGGTATCGACCATCGGCCGGCGCCTCGCCGCGATCCGCTACGCCCACAAACTCGCTGGGCTCGTGGACCCGACCGCAGATGAGGGCATCCACGCGACGATGAAAGGAATCCGGCGCAAGGTCGGCGTGCGGCCGACGCAGAAGTCTCCGGCCACAGCCGAGGTCATCACCGCGATGATGCAGCACGTCCCGCCTGGGCTGGCTGGCAAGCGGGACAAGGCGCTGCTGGCGCTGGGCTTCGCTGGCGCGTTCCGGCGCTCCGAACTGGCTGCGCTCGATGTCGCCGATCTGCGCGAGGACACCGATGGCCTGCGGGTCATGGTGCGGCGGTCGAAGACAGACCAAGAGGGCAGGGGCATCGAGAAGGCGATCCCACACGGGCGGTTCATCAGGCCAGTTGCCCTGGTGCAGGACTGGCTCGCCTCGGCCGGGATCACGGAAGGGCCAGTGTTCCGGCCCGTCTCGCGGTCGGGGCGGGTACGAGGTGCATCCAAATCTGGATCGATTTCTGGCGCGGAGACTTCAGCCGCAGCTTCGCGCCTGACGGATCGGAGCATCGGGGATCTTGTGAAGCACTACGCCGCGCTTGCCGGCTTCGACCCCGCCCTCTTCGCCGGCCATTCGCTCAGAGCCGGTTTCGTCACGTCGGCAGCCGACCGTGGCGCCGACCTAACCCGCATCATGGACGTGTCGGGCCACCGCGACCCAAGGACGGTCGTCGGGTACATTCGGCGGGCGAACGCATTCAAAGGTCACGCGGGGAGCGGGTTTTTGTAAGCTCAAACGAAAACGGCCGGGGTTTCCCCCGGCCGCTCATTGTCGTGACGGCTAATCCGCTTAGCGGAGAAGCTGCAGGATGCCCTGCTGCGCCGTGTTGGCGAGCGAGAGGGCCGAGATGCCGATCGACTGGCGGGTCGACAGGGCCTGGGAGTTAGCGGCTTCCTCGTTGAGGTCCGCGTTCGTCAGGTTGGCTGCACCGGTGTCGAGGATGTTGATCAGGTTCTTCGAGAAGTCCTGACGGTTCTGCACCACCGAAAGGTTGGAGCCGAAGGTCGAGGACTGAGCGCGAAGCTGGCTGGTGGCCGCCGTAATGGCCGTCAGCGTCTTGTTGATCTCTTCGTCAGACTGAAAATCTCCTGCTGCCTCAGACAATCCAAGACCGTTGGCATCAAGTTTGGCACCCGCGATCGTCAGGCTGGACGAGCCGGTCTCGTTGAAGGTCACCTTCAGGGAGTTCTCGCTGGTATCGTCGCCGCTCCGATAGAGCAGGTTGATGCCGTTGTAGCTCGAATCCTTGGCCTGCTGTGTGATCTGGTTCAAAATCTCGTTGAACTGCTTGGCCAACGTGACACGTGTTGCATTGACGCCGCTTCCCGAACCTGAGGTACCGCTGTCAGAGATCGGGCCGACACCGGCGGATCCGGCAACTCCAAAACCGATATTTTTATTGTTAGCTGGAACAGCATCCGCTTGGGCAGCATTCACGGTTATTTTCTGGTCTTTACCGGTTGCTGCCGAAGTCAAAACGAGGTGGTCGCTCGCATCAAGGCTTGCGACGACTTTGCCGCTCAGACCCGTATCCGCCGTGATTTGGTCGTTGATTGCCTTAACAACGAGGTCTTTGCTGGCATATCCTGCAGTCAGGTCGATTTTTTTCGCAGAACCATCGCCCAATGCGAGTGTGAAGCTCGCGTCGTCAGCCGCAAGCAGAGTGCTAACAGCAGCTGTACCAACAACCTTAGCCTTACTTGAACCATCCTTAGCGTCGGAGCCTGCGGCAGTGATATCCACGCCGGTTAAGGGCGCACCATACCCAATATCGACTGTGTTAGCATCGGCTGCTTTAAATGTTACAGTTGAATCCGATCCAGTAGCCGTACTGGTGAAAACAATTCGACCGTCGGTAGACTTGGATGCTTGAACTGCTGCCGCCGATGCGCCGTCGTTGGAGAGCTGATTATTTATCGCCTTCACAACGTCATCGGCAGTAACCTTCTTCGTGTCAGCAACCAGCCCCTTCAAGCTGTCGTTTGTCAGAATGATATCCGTATTGTTTCCAGCACCATCAGTAAGCGTGAAAGACGCTGTGCCACTGGAGAAGTCCTGCGTGCCATCTGCGTTGGCGGTCGAAGTTCCCTGAAAAGAAACACCGGCAGAAAGCTTCGCGGCTGCGGCAGGCGCTCCGGATTGTACGGCACTTTTGTCAGAAAGCGCTTGGTTGGCGGTGGACTTGGCCGAGTCGACCAGCTTTTGGATCGAGGTGATGCCCTGGTTGGCAGCCTGGATCGTCTGGACGCCGTTCGAGATACCGTTAAGCAGCGAGCCAAGGTCGCCTGAGCGGCCGGTCAGCGACTGCGAGGTGAAGAAGCTCGTCGGATCGTCGAGGGCCGAGTTGACCTTCTTGCCGGTCGACAGACGGTTCTGGGTCTGGGTCAGTAGATCGGCCGTGCCCTGCAGCGAGAGCAGGTTCTGACGGGTCGCGGCGGTAAGGGTGATGCCGGAAGACATTGATTTTGATCCTTTGGATCTGAGAACCCTCTAATTTCGAAGGCACGTCACCAGAGGACTGGACTTCCTAACCTGGGATTAAACCAATGCGCCAAGTTTTACGGCCGGCTGACTTTCCGAGGGTATGGTTAATCAATAATTAACTCGCATAATATAGGCAGCTATCGCGACCGCTCGACGAAATAACCATCATCGAAGGGCTCAAAAGGAGTCGGACAATGGCATTAAAGCTGACAATCAGACCTGGCGAAACTGTATATGTTAACGGGGCCGAGATCTGTAATTCAGGCTCCGCTACAAGCTTAGTCATCAAGAATCATTGTCGCATTCTTCGTGAAAGCGAAATGATAAGTGAGGGTGAGGTCAACTCCCCATGCGCCCGTCTTGCTTTTGTTTTGCAACAGGTCGTACTCAAAGAAAATCCATATGATGAGCTCAACGAGCTTTCAAAGCTCGCCGTCCAGATCTTGCAGAAATTACCATCATTTGCTCCTCAAATCCTAGAAATTCAAAATTTGCTGAGCGAGAAGAAGGCCCACATGGCTTTCAAGAAGGGCAAAGCTCTAATGGCTCTTGAAGCTTCTGAGTTTGGAACGGCTGCGACCCACGGGCTTGCAGTAGCGCAGCGTTAGGAACCACCAACAAAACCCTCAGGATCGGTTCCTCATTCGCATGCGCGGTGCCCGATAGCATTCAATTCCATCGAGCTGGCGACGCATTAGATCGCATGGATGACGGGTCGGCATGTGGTGCTGTATCTACCGCCGAAACCGACCCAGCCGTGGCAGGAGTGCCGACAAAGCAACCACCCCGCCCGAGGCCGCCAGCAGAAAGGCGTCCCGCTGGCGGCTGGTGAAGAACTCGGTCCGCGTCGAGACGACCCGGTCCGTAGCACGGCCATCGATTGCGGCGGGGCCTGGCACCGGCGCATCGAGATTTCCAACCTTTTCGGGGATCGGTTCGCCGAGTTGGGCGTCGCGCATTTCGCTCGCTTTCCTATCCGCGTAGCTCGGGGCCACGGCCTGGGCGAGGGTCATCATCAGCGTGCTGCGTCCAACCCAGACCTCGCGGGACGGATGCTCGATCGCGTGGACGATCGCGTCAGCGCAAAGGCGAGGGTCGAAGACGGGGTCCGGAGCGACCTGCTGACGCCCGGTGTGGTTCCGTGACCAGCCGAATTGCGGGGTGTTCACCGCCGGTAGGTAGACGACGGACAGGGAGACGGCGACGCGATCGGCGATCAGCTCGGAACGCAAAGCGTCGGTGAAACCGCTCACGGCGAATTTGGCGCCGCAATAGGCGGCCTGGAGCGGGGCCGCACGGATGGCGAGGCCGGAGGAGACCTGGATGATTGCACCCCGGCCGCGTGGTTTCATATGGCGCAACGCCGCGAGGGTACCATGGACCTGACCGAGATAGGTCGTGGCGGTGACGCGGGCGTACTCAGCAGCGGTAATCTGGTCAGCCGGGGCCACGACAGTCGACATGGCATTGTTGACCCATGCTGCGATGGCCCCCAGATCTCGCTCAACCTGATCAGCAGCTGCATCGACTGCGGCAGCGTCCGCGACATCGGCACTGATCGTCAGCACCCTTCCGCTGTAGCGCTGCAGAAGGCTAGCGGCTCCCTTCAATCGTTCGGCGTCGCGAGCCACGATCGCAACCGACCACCCTTCGCGGGCCAGAGCTTCCGCGGTGGCCAGACCGATGCCGGCACTGCCTCCCGTGACGACCGCTACCCGCGCCATGCCCGTCTCCCCCATAATGGTGTCCACGGGGGAACGCGCCAGAGAGAACTTGCCGGATGTGCCGTAAGGTAGCAGGACGGAGCTGTGCGATAGGCGCGAAGCCTTGTGCCATCGACGAGTGAAGCCGATGACGGCCGGCGACCTAGGTGTACGGTCCCGGGATGAGGTGTGACGGATCGATCCTGAAGCGATCGGGCTCTTTCGTCCAGGCATTCAGGATGAACTCGGTGGGCGTCAGGCCGCGCAGCGTCTTGAGCCTGCGGGCATGATTGTAGGCATCGACGAACAGATGCAGATGCGCTCTCAGCTGAGCATGGCTGTCGTAGTGGTAGCGTTTGACCGTCGCGTCCTTGATCGTACGGTTCATTCGCTCGACTTGCCCGTTGGTCCAAGGGTGGTTCACCTTGGTCAGACGGTGCTCGATGCCATGCTCGTCGCAGACACGATCGAAGATGTGCTGACTGTCGTAGATATCCCGCTGGCGTGATGTGAACTGAATGCCATTGTCCGTGAGCACAGTGTGGATGCGGTAAGGCACCGCTTCGATGAAGTCGCGGAGGAACTGAGCGGCCTCCATCTTGCCGGCGCTCTCGACCAGCCGCACGAAGACGAATTTGCTGGTTCGGTCGATGGCCACGAACAGCCTGAGCTTGCCCTCAGCGGTGCTGACCTCGGCGATGTCGATATGGACGTAGCCGATGGCGTAACTCGCAAAGCGCTGCTTTTTGGGTTTGTCGCCGTCGATCTCGGGCAGTCGGCTGATGCCGTGCCGTTCCAGACAGCGATGCAGCGAGGACCGGGTCAGGTGCGGGATCGTCGGTTGCAGGCCATAGAGGCAATCGTCGAGCGGGAGCAGCGTGTGCCGTCGGAAAGCGACGATGATCGCCTCCTCCTCGACCGTGAGCACGGTGGAGCGCGGCTCCTTGGGTCCCATCCGGGCATCCGCCGTCGTCGCCCGTTTGCGCCACTTCTGCACCGTCGTCGGACTGACGCTGTAGCGCCGGGCCAGCGCCCTTACGCTCTCTTCACGTAGCTGGATCGCGCGACGGACTGCCTCCGTCGTGGTGGCGCTTCCATGGAGAACTTGGCCCATAGCGCTTCCCTCGCAGCATGATGCGCAACCGTATCACCACACCGCGGGATCAAACACCTAATGGGCTGGGCAGCGAGGAAGGTCGGGGACCAAGCGCCAACGATGACGATGCCGGGCGCGGCTTCGGGTCAGTTCGACGTGTCAGGTCCGCAGGCTTCGGCTCGGCCAGCGGCTCCGATGCAGATGCCGAGCGAGACCCCGGCCGCCTCTCCCTCGTTCAACGCAGCCAGCTTCCTTCAGGCCGTGATGGGCGGTGGATCTCCCGCGATAGGCGCACAGCCTGCCGCACAGGCCCAACCGCAGCCGGCGCAGTTCCCCGACATGCTGGGTCCGATCGGCGGCCAGCCGCAACCGTTCGATGCGCAGCGGTTCTGGAGCCTACTGAAGCGGCGGTACTGATGTGTTGCCGTTTGGTTCTCGACGGGCCGTTAAGAATTGTTCTAGCTCAGTGGCGAGGGGAACTTTCTTATGAACCACTGCATCGTCGCAATCCTGGTCGCTTCGGTCGGCCTAAGTGCATGCCAGGCAACGGCTCCGGGGCCATTGCCGACTGCTGTTGTGCAAGAGGACATATCGCGGCTCAAAGCCGACCGTGATGCCAAACGTATCACCTATACCGAGTGGGCGGAGCGTACGAGAGCGGCGGCACGATCGAACGTACCCTTGAGTGCGGAGCAAGAAGCAGCGATGGAGTACCGCACCCAACTCGCTCGACGTGTCGATGCCGGCGAACTCACTGAAGCCCAGTTCGATCAGGAGACCGTCCGCACCCTGCAGCGTTTGAAAAGCGGCAGGACCAGATCCTGACAGAGGATCTGGGAGGTCGCCGATTTCGTCTTGAAGCCACCGCTGGTTATGAGGTCGAAGTTAGCTGCCAAAGATCAAACTTAGTCAGCGCGCGAGCTTGTTCTCCGTTTCGAGAACCGCTCAATAATGCCGCAACAGACCTTTATGCCGTTCTCTTGAGCACTTCGTTTCTTCGCTTCTTTGCAAGCCTCCGCAACGGTTGGAGAATGGAGAAGCGTATTGAGGCATCGGCTGGCGCGAGAGGGTGTGAAGCGTCTGCGTGAGAGCGTCATACCTACCCCAAGACGACGAAGACGCTCTCCCTCGTCGAAATGATCGAAGGCGACTGGTACGATGAGCTGCGGAACGCCAGCAGCTAGCCCCTCCGCGACAGTGCCAATCCCGCCATGATGGATCAGCGCGGCGGAATATGGGAGCAGTGCACTGAGAGGGGCGTAGGCCGCCCTGAACACGCTGGCCGGTAGATCGTCGGGGATCTGGCCGTTCTGAGGCGCCAGGAGAACACCGCGACGTCCCATCCGCCTACAGATGGCGACGGCCGTCTCGAAAAAACGCCCTGCCTGTCTCATCGCGGAGCCGTAGGTGAAGACCAAGGGAGGCTCACCGCCTTCTACGAACGCAGCAAGCGATGGTGACAGCGTACCGGCATCACCGAAGGTGTCGACGCGAGGAAATCCGGTCTGGACTGTGCGATGTGGCCAGTCATCCTGTGGCGGGGCGAACCAGCTTGGGACCATGAGGATGATGCGCTGAGGCGAGTGCCACCATGTCCTCAATCGATCCACGGCAGGCAGATTGAACTCAGCCCGATATGCATTGACCGCGGGAAGAGAGACGGGATTGAGCACGTATTTTTCGGCTCCAAGCTGGATTGAGTGCTTGAGACCATTCGGGAACCAACGGGGAAGCGGCACTCCTGGGATGATGGGAGGTGCGTGCCGGCTACGAAAGATGAAAGGAGCGAGGTGAACCGTGATCACGTCGAGCCCAAGGCGATCCTGAGCGATACGGGCGCCTAAGCTGAGTGTTGAGGCGACTACCAGAATCGGGCCCCGTTCCGCCTCCTGGCCCAGGAAGGCGTCAACGACCGGCATCAGTTTCAGCGCGTACTCAAGCAGAAGGGCCGCCCCTTTGCGAGGATGCCAAAGGTTCGGGTCGGCGATGGCCTCATCGTACTCAGCTTGGCTGCCAAGGGGGTGAAACGGCAGTCGCGCTTGCTTCGCCAGCCTCTCAAAATGTCCTGGTGCAGCAAGGAGGACATTGAAGGAGCGTCGGTGCATTTCAGCGGCAAGCCCTATGAACGGTAGGACATCGCCGTGGCTACCTATCGAAACGAAAATGACCTTCATCAGAGAGCCTTAGATAGCGGCAAAGCGCGGCTGCATCATGGGCGATGCCAAGCCCAGTGAGAGAGTTGATAGGGCTGAGGCTACGTTCGTCATACCGTCCGGCTGCATGTCGTCACCGCATGGCGTCACGCCTCCTGCCGCTCGGGTCGATTCCTGTGTGGTCTCTGTGGTCGAGGCCAACCGCCGGTTTCCGGCAGCCCTTTCTGGGCTTCCGCTGGCCGCCTTCCCCGCAGTTCTAGAGCTTCAGTATTCGTGCTGGTCGAGGAATTGACCCCTCCCCCTCTGGCCGGGAGGGTACGGGCGAGACGCAACCAGGCGGTCCATTCCTTCGAGACGATCCGTACGACGTTCGACAGGTTGCGGAAGGCGGTCTGCGGTCGCTCCTCGACGGTGATGAGGCCGAGCGTCCTGGCTTGTCGGATGGCGGTCTTCACGGTGGATCGGGACACGCCTGCCACCGCTGCGATGTGATCGACGTACATCCGGCAATCGCCACGGCGGGTGGTCTCGGCCGACACGATGGCGAGAACGGCGGTCTCGGCCAGCGTGAACCGGGCCGCGATGCCCGGCGGAAGTCTACCAGAGGCCGCCCAGCGGCGACGGCGCTCCATGCTGGCATCTGAGCGGGGCCGCGAGCCTACGGGCCTCCTGGGGGCTGCTGGCGTGGCTGGTAGAGCCTTCCGCGCCTCAATCAGGGCGGACAGGGCCTCGGCCTCTGTCTCGCTGATCTGGCCGGCCCCGTAGGCGCGCCACATCACCGCCGCCACGTCGGGCAGCCTGGATCTCGGCGCCGCCTCTACCGAGCGCCGGATTTCGTCAGCGAACATCGTTCACAGCCCTCTCGGGCCGCGGCAGGCACAAGGCACGACTTCTCGATGCGGGAATTGGCGTTCCCGCTTGACTCCCGAGGGCGTCTTATGGCTTGTGGGGGATTGAACCGGGCCTCCACAGGCCATCTCGATTTCGCGGCCCTCCTGTTTGGCGACAGGGGGGCCGTAGTCGTTTCAGGGTCTATCTCGCGGCGGTGATTTCTCCTGATGCCGGCTCACGACTCGCTTGGACGATGTGCGGCCGGACATGGCATGTCGGCCGGGCGGGGCGGTTAAGTCAACGCTAACCCTCATCGGCGACGCCCACGGCCCGCTCGACCCGAGGGAGGCCAGCCGTTTCCGACACCCTGCTTCTGCTTACCCTGGCGACTGAGAAGGCCGAGTTGCGTGACCAGCTCGCGGAGGTCCAGGACCAGTGCGTCGAGTTGGCAGTGGATGCCGGCAAGCTTCACGCTGAAATCGAGGCACTGCGGCGGGAGCTGGCTGAGTGCCGGGCGCAGGCTAAGAGCGGATGACCGAACTTTCAGGCGCTGTCGCCGGCACCTTCATAGGTGAACCGCCCCAGCACGGACATTCCGTCTAGGAGTTCAAACGGGCTCGTGCCGGCCCGCTCTCGTGCAAGGAACAGGGCCTCCTCGTCGGAGACCGCATCGATGTCGAACGATTCGGTTGCCTGCCAATCAGCGTCGAAGACAATTGCCCGGTAATGCGGAACCTGATGGCGAACGGCGTGCCGATCGAGATGGTGTTCGTAGCTAGACACGGATGAGACAATCTAGTGGAGGATCAACGGAGGCCCTTCGCCTCACATCGTTGTCACGAAACCCAGAAACCTAAGTTTAAGTTGCTTCCCTGCCCGATCTCAATCGATGGATGGAAAATGCTCGATGAAGCGAAGTCCATCCCACAGTTCTACGGCATGACCATCCACCATCGCCCTGGCAGCTTCGATGGCGCGATCATCATCCTCTACGGAAATGCGAGCGGCGCTCACGATGTCCCCGTTCTTCGCGAGGATGATTACTCGATAGGCAGGTGCACGACGCCCGCCAAGCGGGTCGGATGGCGATTGAGTGTTGTCGGACATACGCAAGCCTCAACGCTAGACAGCAGGCCCATAGGTCTCTCGGTCATCGGCTTCTGATCTAATCCCGATGATTGGCATGACCTAGCGGATTTATTGCTTGGCGCACCTTGCCAGTTTTGGGGGGGCTGGGCGAGCAGCCAGCTTAGACTTTTCGCACCTCCCCGACCTTCAGTCCGATGCGCTCGACAGTTCGAGCGCCAAACGCGCCAACGTGGCGTGGCTTCGGCCCATCCGGCTCATGAGCAGCGACCATCATGATCGCCTCGTCCTTTGTGCCTGCCAGGATCGCATAGACGTGGTCCGACCCGTCGAGTTGGCGAACCGCGATGAGATACGCGAACAGTTCTGGCTTCTTCGGCATGGTTCGTGCCGATGCCAGGCACTGAGGCGCGCGGGAAGCTGCGGCGAGGATGGGTATGAAACAGGACGCAAGCCGAAGGGCTGCCCCGCCGCTCCGATCTGATCACGGAGCCGGCGGGGAGGGTCGTCCATCTCACGCTAAGCCGGTACGCAACTTGGCTTAGCGTGGAAGATGTGGCGAGGCGGTTAGCAGGCAGACAACTCGTCGGGTTGCGGACCACGCCTCAAGGGGCTTGTTCCTGGCAGAACGCACCCATTAGGGCTGGAGACCTCGACCTGTACCGGCCCCCATCAGCCGACAACGTGCGCGTACATCCGCCGTCACACCATCAGGCTGTCTTGGGACCGTCCAACCGTCAAGCCGCTGCGTCGAGCGCGGCAGGCTTGAGGGTGTTGGGATT
>NZ_CM139246.1:4925000-5157024 GCF_054817845.1 Methylobacterium sp. CM6241 | reverse complement strand
ACCGAAACGCCCGCCTCATCCGAGGCGGGCGTTTTGCGTTTCAAAGTCGCTTTCCTTACCGGATGGTCATGATCCGGCCAAAGGGAGGTAAGGCGAGGCTTGGCACAGTCCCCTCCTGTCTCAGAAGAGGGGAGGGGGCTTCGTGCCGATCCAAGCTCAAGCGGCTTTCCCGCGCATTCCCGACCACGTATCGTCCGGCCCCATGCGTCTTCTCATCATCGAGGACGACCGCGAGGCGGTCTCCTATCTCGTCAAGGCTTTCAAGGAAGCCGGTCACGTGCCGGACCATGCGGTCGATGGGCTGGATGGCTATGCGATGGCGCGGGAGGGCGATTACGATGTCCTGATTGTCGACCGCATGTTGCCGAAGCTCGACGGATTGTCGCTGGTTCGGTCCCTGCGCGAGCAGGAGGTCACGACGCCGATCTTGATTCTCTCGGCGCTCGGGCAGGTTGACGACCGGGTGAAAGGCCTGCGGGCCGGCGGCGACGATTACCTACCGAAACCCTATGCCTTCTCCGAGCTGCTCGCCCGCGCCGAGGTGTTGGCGCGGCGCCGTGCATCCACACCCGGCACCGCCGAGGCGACCTCCTATCATGTGGGGGATCTGCATCTCGATCGCCTGTCGCACCGCGTCACCCGCGGCGGCCATGAAATCCTGCTCCAACCGCGCGAATTCCGTCTGCTCGAATATCTCATGCGCCATGCCGGGCAGGTCGTGACCCGCACGATGCTACTCGAACATGTCTGGGACTATCATTTCGATCCGCAGACCAACGTCATCGATGTCCATGTCTCGCGCCTGCGGGCCAAGCTCGACAAGGATTTCGACACCGCCCTGATCCATACGATCCGCGGTGCCGGCTATATCCTGCGACCGGACGATTCCTCCCGCTCGTCCGACACGCCGTGAGCGAGGCCGACGGTCTGCCCGCGCGCATCCGGAACCTGTTCCGGACGACCGCCTTCAAGCTGTCCTTCGCCTATCTGGTCGTCTTCGCCACCTTCGCCTTCCTGGCTTTGGGCTATGTCGCCTGGAATGCGAGCCGCGTGCTCGACGATCAGATGGTGTCGACCATCGAGGCCGAGATCAACGGCCTGTCGGAGCAGTACAAGGCCGGAGGTTTGCGCCGGCTGATCTCCGTCGTCGAACGCCGGGCCGGCGAACCGGGAGCCTCCCTCTATCTGGTGACGACGGCGGCGGGAGAGCGCGTCGTCGGCAATGTCGGAGCGCTCGCCGACGGAACCCTGGCCCAGCCCGGTCAGACCGAGGCCGCCTATGCCCGCAGCGGTCAATCCGACGTGCTCGACCGCCACGCCATCCTGCAGGTCTTCGTTCTCCCCGGAGGGTTCCGCCTCGTCGTCGGACGAGACGTGGAGGAGCGTGACCGCCTGCGCTCCATCATCGCGACGACCTTCGGCTCTTCCGTGGCCCTGGTCGTCATCCTCGGGGTCGTCGGGGGATGGTTCGTGGCCAGCCGCGTTCTCCGGCGAGTCGATGCCATGACGGAGACGACGCGCCGGATCATGGCCGGCGACCTCGATGGGCGGCTCGCGGTGGCCGGAAACGGCGACGAACTCGATCGCCTGGCGAGTAATCTCAACGAGATGCTCGAGCGTATCGGTGAGTTGATGCGCGGCTTGCGCGAAGTCTCCGACAATATCGCCCACGATCTCAAGACCCCGCTCACCCGGCTGCGAAACCGCGCCGACGAAGCGCTTCACGGCGCCGATACGCCCGAGCAATTGCGTGCCGCCATGGAGGGCGTCATCGAGGAGAGCGACGGCCTGATCCGGGTTTTCAATGCCCTGCTGATGATCGCGCGGCTGGAGGCCGGAAACGCACAGGAGATCATGGCCCGGTTCGATCTCGGCCTCGTGGCGCAGGGGGTGGGCGAACTCTATGAGGCGCTGGCGTCCGAGCGGGGGATGGAACTGGCCATCGAGGCGCCCGAAGGGCTCATGATCCGTGGCAACCGCGAACTCGTGGGCCAGGCCCTCGCCAACCTCATCGACAATGCGGTGAAATATGGCGGCACCGGCGGAACGGTGCGTGTCACCGCCGAAGAGCGCGGATCCGGCATTGCGGTCATCGTTTCCGACAATGGTCCGGGCATTCCCGAGGAGGCGCGCGGGCGCGTGCTCGGCCGGTTCGTCCGCCTGGAGGAAGCGCGCTCGCTGCCGGGATTCGGTCTAGGGCTCAGTCTCATCAATGCGGTGGTGCGCCTTCATCAGGGCACGCTCGCGCTGGAAGACAATCGGCCGGGACTTCGCGTCGTCATGACCCTCCCGGCCTGAAACTGCCTTACAAAACTTACCGTCACCGTCGTCCCTCGCTCACCGCACAACGACGCAGCGGGAGTTTTTTTGAGAGATACAAAGCAGGTTCGCGTTTGCGAGCCCATGCTCCATCTGGTGATCGACATCCGACGGATGGAACCGACGGCCTGTGTCCGTCCCGACCCCCTTGCCGATTCTCGAAAGGTCCGCTCCCAGGTTGTCGAGGCAAAGGCCAACGACCGGGTTGGGGTGGATTTCAGAATGTCAGCTTGCTGACGTGGATCTTGAAAGGCCGACGTTGTTCGAACGCAGACTTGAGCTTCCCGCCGGGCGTTTGCTCAGGCGAGCGCTGCAAGCTTAAGCGCATGGTCTCGTATGTTCGGGGGCCATGCCGTCATGTGGCTGGCAAAGCCTTTGGCATCCCCGGCGAACAGCGCCCGGATTGCCTCCTCAAACCCGGGTAGATCGCCCGCCAACGCTGAGAGGAAGCGGTATGCGGCCTCTTTCGCTGCCTTCATCCGGGTTTGCCCACCATCTGCCCTCCGCGCTTCGTCAACGAGGCGCCTCAACGCTTGCGATGCGCCGCCCGGCTGGGAGGCAAGCCACTCCCAATGACGGGGAAGCAGCGTCACCTCGCGAGCGATGACCCCGAGCTTCGGGCGACCACGGTTCCTTGGTGCACCATCGGGATCCGGTCGGCTCTCGACGGTGCCCGCGGCGTCTCCCGCATCCGCGAGTTCGGCGAAACGTGCGACGATCTCCGCCTCGGTTCCACGCAGATCGAGGTCAATGACGGCGCCCGTCCTGTCGTCGAAGGTCAAGATCGGATCGCCTTCTTCCGCCGCCTGCGCTTTCATGGCGAGAGCCACGTCTATCAAGCGACCGCTGGCGAACCGCCGCACCCCCACAAACGCGGTGAACGTCCTCATCTGGTCTTCTGACATGGCACCTCCATCCTGACCGTCATAGCCACAGCGAACCCTTGTCGTCAATTTTACCCGGATGATATTGCGCGTAAGTATCGGCTTCGATAGCGTCGCTGCCGATCTACGAGGGCATGTGATGAGAACCGAAGACAGAAAGGTGGCTGTTAACGCCTACAAGAAGCGGGAGGTCGAAGGCGGCATCTACGCCGTCCGCTGCGTGGCGTCCGGTGAGGTTTGGGTTGGTGGGTCGCCCGACCTCTCCAAGATCCAGAACCGCCTCTGGTTTACCCTCCGGCAGGGCATGAACACGCACCGTTCGCTCCAGATCGCTTGGAATGCGCATTGAGCAGAGGCGTTCAGCTTCGAGATCGTCGAGCGGTTGGATGCTGAAGAGATCGGATACGTCCGCGACCGAGTGATGAAGGAGCGTCTTCTCCTATGGGCAGAGCAGCTTCGGGCTGTCCGGATATGAGCACAGAACCCAGTCCAGCACGTTTGACGGCCAACGGCGTCACCCTGGCCTATGACAGCTTCGGAGACGAGGCGGCTGAGACGATCCTTCTGATCGCGGGGCTCGGCACGCAGATGATCCGCTGGGCCGTCCCCTTCTGCCGCGAGTTGGTGACGCGCGGCTATCGTGTCGTGCGGTTCGACAACCGGGACACAGGACGCTCGACCCACTTTACCGAGCACGGCGCGATGGATTTCGCGGCCTTGGCCGCGACGCTTGCTGAGGGGCGACGGCCGGAACTCGCCTACACGCTCGACGACATGGCCTCAGACGCGCTCGGCTTGCTCGATGTCCTGTCCATACGCCGAGCCAACGTCGTCGGTCGCTCGATGGGCGGCATGATCGCCCAGATCATGGCAAGCGAGCACCCGTCCCACGTTCTCTCGCTTACCTCGATGATGTCGAGCACAGGCAACCCGTGTCTGCCACCGGCCGCGCCCGACGTGTTGGCAATGATGATGCGTCCCGCTCCCGATCCCGTCTGGGACGAGGCGGGCTTCCTCGATCACGGCGTCACCTTCGCACGCCGCATTGCTGGCACTGCTCATCCGTTCGACGAAGGGGGCTTCCGCGCTCTCCTCCAGGAGGAGATTCGGAGAGGCCGTGCGCCGGGTGGGTTCGGACGACAGGTCGCGGCGGTTGGGGTGGCTGGCGACCGTCGCTCACGGCTTGCCGCGATCACGGCGCCGACACTCGTCATTCACGGGACGGACGATCCTCTCTTTCCTCCTGCCTGCGGCGAGGACACTGCAGCTTCAATCCCGGAAGCGGAGATGATGTTGATCGCCGGGATGGGCCATGATCTGCCGCCATCCTTGTACCGAGCCATTGCCGATGCGATCGAGCGAACCGCTCGTCGTTCGGCCAGCTCGGCATCAGGAGGGTAGAAGAGTACCATCTCGAGGGTTCGAACGACCGCTTTCGAGAAGGCAGCCGCGCCCATCCTATGACGTTGTCGGGTCGAATACGGAACGTCCGATTCCGGGCGGAGAGCGAAAGCCCGCTTCCCACCCATCGCGGATGCTCAAGGCGGGCACCATCCGTCAGATTTCCACCACGAGCTTGAGCTTTTGAAGTGTCGCGCGTTTTCTGACGTAAAATCAGTGCCCGCTTTTGCTGAACCCGCTGAGCCGGGAAAGGACAGCCTGTGACCGAGGAAGCGCCTTTGACCCAGCGCCTGACGAGGGCGCCCGTCCTGATGGATCCCGAGCGTGCGGCGGCACGGCTCAAGGAGGTCGAGGCCGCGTTCGGCCATCTCGACGAGGCGGGACGAGCGCTGCTTCTCGGCCTCGCCGACCATTCTCCCTTTCTATGGCAGCGTGTCGTCCGAGACCCCGGGCGCGTCGCCGCGATGCTGGATCGACCGCCCGAACGCGTGGTGGCCGACCTCATCGCCCGGCAGCGCTCTGCCGCACGCCAGGAATCCGGAGAGGTCCGCGATCTCGACGCCGTTGCCGCCGAGCTTCGACGCAACCGCGGTGATCATGCCCTTTTGGTGGCCCTCGCCGATATCGGCGGGCTCTGGCCCCTGGCGACGGTGACCGAGGCGCTCTCCGATTTCGCCGATGCCTCCGTTCATGCAGCAGCCGAAGCTCTTTTGTTGCAGGCGGCCGAAGCCGGGCGGTTTCACCCCCATGACGTCGCGAACCCGCAGCTCAAATCCGGCCTCGTCATCCTCGGCCTCGGCAAGCTCGGGGCCGGTGAGCTCAACTATTCCAGCGACATCGACCTCGTCGTGTTCTTCGATCCCGATATCGCGCGGTTGAAGGAAGGCCTGGCTCCGACGCCGTTCTTCTCCAAACTCGCGCAGGGGATCGCCAAGCTGCTGCAGGAGCGCACTGCCGAGGGTTACGTCCATCGCGTGGATTACCGCCTGCGCCCCGATCCCGGATCGACGCCGACGGCCATCTCGCTGAACTCCGCCTATCTCTATTATGAGAATCTCGGCCAGAACTGGGAGCGCGCCGCCTATATCAAGGCGCGCGCGATCGCCGGCGACATCAATGCGGGCGAACACTTCCTGGCGGGCTTGCGGCCCTTCGTCTGGCGCAAGTATTTCGACTTCGCCTCCATCGCCGACGTCCATGCGATGAAGCGCCAGATCCATGCCGTGCGCGGGCACGACACGATCGCGGTCGCAGGGCACGACATCAAGCTCGGGCGCGGCGGCATCCGCGAGATCGAGTTCTTCGTCCAGACCCAGCAGCTCGTCTTCGGCGGGAGACGGCCGGACCTGCGCGGCCGCCGCACCATCGCTATGCTGGCGGCGCTCACCGAGGAGGGCTGGATCGACGGCACTGCGCGCGACGAGCTGGGGCAGGCCTACGATTTCCTGCGCACCATCGAGCACCGCCTGCAGATGGTGAATGACGAGCAGACGCAACGATTGCCGACCGAAGAGGCCGGCCTCGAGAGCTTCGCCCGTTTCGCCGGTTTCGCCGATGCCAAGGCCTTCGAGACGGAACTGCTCCATCACGCCCGGCGCGTGCAGGCGCATTATGCCCTGTTGTTCGAGGCGGAACCGGACCTGTCGGCTTCCGTGGGAAATCTCGTCTTCAGCGGGACGGACAACGATCCCGCGACCCTCGCCACCCTCCGGACCCTGGGGTTTGCCGATCCCGAGCGCGTGGCCGAGACGGTGCGCGGCTGGCATTTCGGTCGTCGCCCCGCTGTGCGCACGGCGCGTGCCCGCGAGGTTCTCACCGAGCTCGTCCCGGCCTTGATGCAGGCGCTCGGCGGCACGCCAAACCCCGATGTGGCCCTGGATACCCTCGACCGCGCCTTCGCGCGGATGCCGGCGGCGGTGGAACTCCTCACCATCCTGCGCTCGAACGATCGTCTGCGCCTGCTCTTCGCCGACCTGTTGGGAAGCGCTCCGCGCCTGGCCGAGACCGTCGCCTTCAGTCCCCATGTCCTCGACACGGTCATCGACCCGGCCTTCGTCGTGCCGAAGGTGGATGCCGAGGACATCGCCGCGCAGTATCACGGGCTGGTCGGTAAGCCCGCGGCCTATGAGGATTTCCTCGACCGCAGCCGGGACGCGGCGCGGCAATTGCGTTTCGTCACGGGGGCGCGACTGCTCACGGGCATCCTCTCGCCGCAGGCGGCGGGGCGGGCCTATGCCGGTATCGCCGATGCCGTCGTGGCGGCAAGCCTCGATGCGGTCTCACGCCAGTTCTTCGCCGAGCATGGAGAGGTGCCAGGCGGGCGCTGTGTGGTCCTCGGCCTCGGTCGGCTCGGCGCCAACCAGATGACGGCGGAATCCGACATCGACCTCGTCGTGCTCTACGATTTCGATGCGGAGAACCGGACGAGTCTCGGGCCGAAGTCCATCGACGCGGTCATGGCTTACAACCGGTTGACGCAACGCCTCGTCGCGGCGCTGACCGCACTGACCCGGCGCGGCGGTCTCTACGAGGTCGATCTTCGCCTGCGTCCCGGCGGCGGGCAGGGGCCCGTGGCGGTGCAGATGCGGAGTTTCCTTCCCTATCAGCAGGAGGAGGCCGATCTGTGGGAGCACATGGCGCTCACCCGAGCCCGGGTCATCGCCGGGGATCGGAGTCTCGGCGACGAGGTGATGGGGCAGATCCGGACCATCGTCGGGATGAAGCGCGAGACGGCGGAGGTCTTCCGCGCGGTTCGCGACATGCGCCAGGTCGTGGCCAGTGAGAAAGGGTTTGCGGGGCCGCTCGATCTCAAGCTGGCCCCCGGAGGTTTGCTCGATCTCGACTTCATGGCCCAGGCCCTGACCCTGGCCCATGCCGAGCGCCATCCCGGTCTCGTCGGCCTCGATGCATCCTCCGTCTTCGCCGAGGCTGGTAATCGGGGCCTTCTGCCGGTGAACGAGGCGCGGCGGCTCGGCGAGGCCTATCGCCTCTTCGACGACGCGCTCCATTGGCAGCGTCTCATGGGCGAGGCGGCATCGAAGGCGGGCGCGTCGGTGGCGCTGACGCGGCTCGCCATCGCCATGGGCCTGCCGGATGCCGCGACCCTGGCGGCGGAACTCGATGAACGCCGGGCCGAGGTCAGATCGATGTTCGAGCGCCTGCTCGGTTGAGCCTCGCAGGCCCGCTTTCGCGGGCCTGCCGCACCGGAATCGGACCCATCTACCGCTTCGTCGTAAATCGCGTCCGATGGCGGTCGAAAGGGGGGTGCTATGGCGGTGATTTCAGAGGAGGCCGCGCGCCTTGGCCAGGGCCACGAGGTCGTGCTGCGGCCGGGCACCAATATGCTGGATCACCTCCGCCGCCGCCAAGGCTCCGAGCCGGGCGCTCGACACGTTGTCGAGGCCGCGGGCATGGCCGGCGAGGAAACCCGCCGCGAACAGGTCTCCGGCGCCGGTCGTATCCACCACTTCGGTCACCGGCGCGGCCTCGATGGCGCGGATCTCACCGCCCTTCACCACGATCGCGCCCTCGGCAGAGCGGGTGACGAGGCCGAGGAGATGCATGCCGCGCTGGTTGCGCTCGTCGCGCAAAGCTTTGATGGCCGCTTCTTTGTTGTCCGTCTCGTAGAGGCTCTTCAGCTCGCCAATATTGGCGAACAGGATATCGATGCTGCCGTCGCGGATGAGGCCCAGGAACTCCTCGCGGTAGCGGCCGACGCAGAACGCATCCGATAATGTGAGTGCGACGGCGTTGCCGGCATTGTGGGCGATCTTGGCGGCCTTGCGGAAAGCTTCCTTGGCCGCCGGCGGGTCCCAGAGATAACCTTCGAGATAGACGGTGCGGGCGCTCGCCACGGTGGCCTCGTCGACATCGGCCGGAGACAGACCCTGGCAGGCGCCGAGATAGGTGTTCATGGTGCGCTCGCCATCCGGCGTCACCAAAATGAAGCAGCGGGCGGTGGCAGGCCCTTCCAGCGCGGCCGGCACAGTGAAGGAGACCCCCGTCGCCTTGAGATCATGGGCGAAAAGCCCCCCGAGCTCGTCGTCGCGGACCTTGCCGATGAAGCCGGTCTTCGCGCCGAGGAGAGCCGCGCCCACCGCGGTGTTCGCGCCAGAACCGCCGGAAACGATGGTGGCCGGTCCCATCACCGAGAACAGGCTCTCCGCCCGGTCCTCGTCGATGAGCTGCATCGCGCCCTTAGGGACGCCCTGCTGTTCGAGAAACCCATCATCCGTCCGCGCGATCAGGTCGACGATGGCATTGCCGAGGACGAGAAGGTCGAGGGGAGCGGACATCGGACATCCTGTCTGGCGCTGGCGATGCCGCAGGCTGTGGCATCGCACCCAAGGAGGGTCAAGCGAGGGAAGGCGTCACGGGTCCGCGAAGCCCCCACTATTGCAGCGATTTCACCTCACACTGCGCGTAGTCGCCGCTCGCTATTACATAGGCATTCAGCGCCTTCACATAGGCCTCGGCCAGGGGACGATAGGCCGCGATCTGGAGATTGTAAGCCTTCACCGCGTCGTTGAACGTGTATGCCTCCCAGCCGGGGCATCCTCCCTTGGCATCGAGGCAAGCCGGCTTGGCGGGGGCGGTCGGCTTCGTCGGGCGCGTCGCCGGGTCCGGCGGAACGGCCTTCGCGCATTCCGCCATGGCGAAGGACGGGAGAAGGGCCGTCAGAATGAGAGCCGCTCCAAGAAGCCTGACACGCATCACTGGAAACTCCTCACGTTCCAAACGCCCGCACCAAGAGGGCGCTGAGCTTGTGCGCGAGGGATTCGCCGGTCGCAAGCGCTCAACTCGCCTGGACCGCTTCCCGCCCGGACTGATGGGGGACAGGCCTGCCCTTGCCGCCTCTGGTCATGGCGGGACGCATCACGTTGAGCAGGGGCAGAGCGATGCCGGTGACGAGCACCCACCAGGCCGGGCGCAGGCCATCGTAGAATTCGAGATTGGCTCCGAGCACCGCGCTGGCGGGCACGCCGCTCTTGAACCCATACCACGCCGCCTCCACCAGGGCGGTGACGAGGGAGGCCGCGATGGCGAGGCCGAACAGGGTGATCGCGTTCATCGGCAGGCGGAAGCGCTGCATTCCCCGCCAGCCCATGAGCAGAAGAAACAGACCCGTCCAGTAGACCGGCGCCGACACGTCGATCTTGGCCTGAAGGAAGTAGTGGAACAGGCCGAGCACCGCGATGACGTAGACGGTTTTATGCAGGCGCGGCCAGGCTTTGCCGAGACGGCGTATCATCCCGTCCGTGGAGGTGATCCCCAATACGGTGAGACCGAGCAGGGCCACGAAGCCTATGGTGAGGTAGAACCGCGAGACGATCTCGCTCACCACCTTCGACAGGATGAAATTCTGGTCCACGACATAGAGACCGAGATGGACGAGCCCGTAGGCAAGGACGGTGAGGCCGAGCATGCGCCGGACCAGGATCAGCTTCGGATAGTTCGCGATCCGCCGCAGCGGTGTCACTGCGAGCGACAGCAGCAGGAAGCGCACTGCCCACTCTCCTGTGCTGTGAATGAGGGCGGTGATCGGCTTTGGCCCAAGGGCGTCGAGCCCATAGGCGGCGGCGAGCCAGAGGCCTGGCGCCAGCGCGAACAGGAAGGTCGCGAGTTTCAGGCCCGAGACACGACCGGCGCGGTCACGCCAGGGAGCGGAGAAAGCGGGTGTGGCAGGCATGAAGGTCCGTCAGCGGAAAAGTCTTCACCCTCAAATAGGCGAGCGTGGGGACGATATAGGGTGGCCAGTCACACGTTCGCGCGAGACTGCCTGTTCCATTCGTATGGCTTCCGCCGAAGGTTACCTCTCCACCGTGCCGCTGCGGCGCATCCGTGGGGCCTCCCGTCGCCGTGCCTGGCTGTGATAAACCCCGTGATGCCCCAGCCAAAGCCGCGAAACGTGTTCATGCCAGCATCCGCCTTGCCCGACCCGATCGATGCCATGAGCGCCGAGGAGGCTCGCGCCGAGCACTCTGCCCTGTCAGAGCAGATCGCGGAGGCAGACCGGCTCTATCACGGAGAGGACGCACCCGAGATCACGGATGCGGAATACGATGCCCTCCGGCGCCGCCTTGAGATGATCGAGACCCGCTTTCCGGATCTTGCCGGCACCGGACAGGCAAGCGCCTCCGTCGGCGCAAAGGCCTCGGAAAAATTCGCTAAAGTTCGGCATGCGGTGCCGATGCTGTCGCTGGGGAACGCCTTCGCGGATGAGGAGGTCCACGATTTCGTGGGCCGGGTCCGTCGCTTCCTTAACCTGCCCGATGAGCCGCTTGCCTTCACCGCCGAGCCCAAGATCGACGGCCTGTCCCTCTCCCTACGCTATGTCGAGGGTAAGCTTATCACGGCGGCCACCCGCGGCGATGGCGAGGTCGGCGAGGATGTGACCGCGAATGCGAGAACCGTCTCGGGCATCCCAGAGGTGCTGGCTGGGACGGGTTGGCCGGAGATCTGCGAGGTACGCGGCGAGGTTTATCTCTCGCACGGGGATTTCGCCGCCATCAACGCTCGCCAGGAAGCGGCAGGGAAGGCGCTTTTCGCCAATCCGCGCAATGCGGCGGCTGGGTCCCTGCGCCAGCTCGATTCCCAGATCACCGCCTCGCGGCCGTTGAAATTCTTCGCCTATGCCTGGGGTGAGATGTCGGAGATGCCGGAGACGACGCAGCACGGCATGATCGCGGCCTTCGCCTCCTGGGGATTCGCGGTGAACGACCGCACAGTGCTCTGCGCCGACGCGGATGCCATGCTGGCGCATTACCGCACGATCGAGGAGGATCGCGCCGGCCTCGGCTACGACATCGACGGTATCGTCTACAAGGTCGACGATCTGGCTCTTCAGCGACGCCTCGGCTTCGTCTCGCGCAGCCCGCGCTGGGCGCTGGCGCATAAGTTTGCGGCGCAGAAGGCCTTCACGATCCTCGAGGCCATCGAGATCAATGTCGGCCGGACCGGGTCCTTGAATCCGCTCGCGCGGTTGAAGCCGGTGACGGTGGGCGGTGTCGTTGTTTCGAACGCGACGCTTCATAATGAAGGCTACGTCCAGGGCGTTGGCGGGGACGGCGAGCCGATCCGCGACGGTCGCGACATCCGCGTCGGCGATACGGTCATCGTGCAACGTGCCGGCGACGTGATCCCGAAGGTGATGGATGTCGATCTTGCGCGGCGGCCGCCGGATTCGAAGCCCTATGTCTTTCCGGAGACCTGCCCCGCCTGCGGCAGCCGCGCCGTCCGCGAGGTCAATCCACGCACCGGACAGCGCGACGCGGTACGCCGCTGCACTGGCGGGCTCATCTGCCCGGCGCAGGGACTGGAACGCTTGAAGCATTTCGTCTCGCGCAACGCCTTCGATCTCGAAGGCTTCGGCCAGACCTATATCGAGGTGCTGTTCGAGGCCGGACTCATCAAGCAACCCGCCGACCTGTTCCGCCTGGAATTCGCGCCGTTGAAGGAGGCCATCGTCGCCCGTCGAGAAGCGCTTTCGGCCGAGCGTCGCGCCGAAGGTGAGCCGCCACCGAAAAAGGCGAAGAAGAAGGGGGACGACGAGGACAAGGCCATTAAGAACCTGCTCGCCTCCATCGACGAGCGCCGCAGCCTGGCCCTCAACCGGTTCCTGTTCGCCCTTGGCATTCGCCATATTGGCGAGTCCACCGCCAAAGCCCTGGCCAAACGCTTTCCGGATATGCCGAGCCTGATGCAGGCCCTTGCCGCCGCTGCCGCCGCTCAAGCTGGACCGGACTGGCTCGAACTCTCGGCGGTACCGAGGGTTGGGCCGACGACGCGGGACCGGTTGCTCGAATTCGGTTTCGTGGGCGAGGCGGAGGGCAGCGAGATCGGGACGGGCCGGCGCCCGACTACGGCGCAGCGGGCTAACCTGATCGCCCATTACGGCGACGAGGCCGCCGTGGAAGCAGCCGTCGCCCGCGCCCGTGACCAGCGTCCGGGCGATCCCTATCGGGTCTTCGCCGACGATGGCGAGATCGGCCCCGTGGCCACCGATTCCCTCATCGCGTTCTTTGCCGAACCGCACAATGCCGATGCGGTCAACGCCCTGCTCGGAGAAGTGAAGACCGAGCCGATGGCGGTGGCCGCCACTGCGACCGCTTTCGCCGGCAAGACCCTTGTCTTCACCGGCACCCTGGAGCGCATGACCCGAGGCGAGGCCAAGGCCACGGCTGAACGCCTCGGCGCCAAGGTCTCGGGCTCCGTCTCGGCCAAGACGGACCTTGTCGTCGCGGGGCCCGGCGCGGGCTCAAAGCTGAAAGATGCCGAGAAGCACGGGGTCAAAGTGGTGAGCGAGGAAGATTGGATCGCCATGGTGGAGACGGCGTGACGACGCTCGCCATCGATTTCGAGACGGCCAACGAACGGCGCGACAGCGCCTGCGCGGTCGGGCTCGCATGGATCGAAGGTGGTGCGGTGGTCCGGCGTGAATCACGCCTGATCCGGCCACGTGAGATCCGGTTCTCGCCGGGCAACATCCGGGTCCACGGTATCCTGCCGGCTGATGTCCGCAGGGAACCTGAGTTCCCGGATGTGATGGCAGAGTTCCTTCCCGACCTCTCGTCCGGGCTGGTACTCGCTCACAATGCCGGCTTTGACATGGGTGTGCTCCGTGCCTCGCTCCACGCCTATGGCATGACCGTTCCAGCCTTCGCTTCGCTCTGCACACTTCAAATCGCGCGAAAAGTGTTTCCCGCACCGGAGGGATGCGGCCTCGGCAAGGTCGCCGCCCGGCTCGGTATCCGTTTCGAACATCACGATGCGGGTGAGGACGCCTATGCCTGCGCGGAGATCGCCCTCGCTGCGGCGAGGCAGCACAAAGCTCCCGACATCACTGCCCTGGCGAGGGCGATCCACCTGCCGGTCACCCGACTGCCGGCCGGATATGTCGAACGGGAGACAAGGTCGTTCGAGTCACCCGTCTCGCCAATCGGGGCGATGCGGTTCTCCGTGCGGGGTAGCAGCGGCAATCTGTACGCGGTGACCCTGGAGGACCGCCCGAGCGGCCCGCGTCTGCGATGCACCTGTATGGCGGGACGCTACGGTGTCACCTGCCGCCATACCAAGGCGCTTCTCGTCGGCGACATCACCGATCTCGTATCGGGCAACCACGCGGACGTGGTCGTCCTCAGCCGGATGTTCGACGAGGCCGCGATACCGCGACCCCGGGACATGTGACCGTTCAGATGACCTTGAGCAGGGCGTCGACGCCGGAAATCTCGGTCTTGGCCGGGGATTCTTCGACGTTCAGGACGCGCACCACGCCGTCATCCACCAGCATGGAATAACGCTTAGAGCGCGGTCCGAGACCGAAGCCGGCCCCGTCCATGTCGAGGCCGATGGCCTTGGCGAACTCGGCATTGCCGTCGGCGAGGAACTCGATCCCGTCGGCATTGCTGGCCTTCTGCCAGGCTTCGAGAACGAACACGTCGTTGACGGAGGTCACCGCCACTGCATCGACGCCGCGTGCCTTGATCTCTTCCTGCTTCTCGACGAAGCCGGGCAAGTGGTTGCGGTGGCAGCTCGGCGTGAATGCGCCTGGTACGCCGATCAGCACGATACGGCGCCCCTTGAAGATATCGTCGGTGGTCTTAGCCTCGGGGCCCCCGGCGCCATTCACGCGAAAGGTCACCTGTGGAAGGTGGTCGCCAACCTGGATCGTCATCCGTCGTCTCCTCAGATCGCCTGGAGCCCATGCCCGGTCTCGATGACCGAGTTCTGACACCACGACGCGCGAGAGCTCATGGGCCAATGGAGCCATGATGGCCCCCTATAGGTGGAAACGGTCTAGCCCGAGCCCAGGGGCGTGTCGAGGCGAGCCTCTGAGAAGCGGGGTCCGTCCACATTCCATTGACGGAGGGCGATCGTATCGAGCGGGTACGGATAGGTCGTCGTCCTCAGCCCAGTCGGGTTCGAGCGAAAAGCGGGATGTGAAAGGTCGTTCCGGTTTCCCGAACTAGCACGGGCTGAAAATCCATGGGGAAGGATGATGATTCAGCCCTTCCCGACGCCGTGGACCTCCAACTCCCCGCTTCGATCCTTAGGTCATCGAAGCTTAGGAACTGCGAATTTTCCAGCGATGCATCCTTCACGCGCCGCCGCTTCAGCAGGGACAGGGAGGTCGTCATCCTTCTTATCGATGGGCTGGATCGCATCCCCGCTGGACAAGCCATCACGCCCAGGTAGCATGATGCGATGCGACATGATCCGGTCTCCGCCTATCTCGACGGTCAGTTCCTCGTGGCGATGCCCGGCCTCACGGACGAGCGCTTCGCAAGGTCTGTGATCTATCTCTGCGCCCATTCCGCCGATGGTGCGATGGGGATTATCCTGAACAAGCCGGCCAGCGACCTGAACATGCCCGACCTCCTGGTCCAATTGGACATCGCCAGTGAGGGCGACGCGATCCGCCTGCGTGAGAAGGTGGGCCATATTCCGGTGCTCATGGGCGGTCCGGTGGATGCCAAGCGCGGCTTCGTGCTTCACACCGACGACTTCCACATCGATCAGTCGACACTCATCATTGATGATGGGATCTGCCTCACCGCGACCGTGGAGATTCTACGGGCCATCGCGAACGGGGCGGGGCCTGCCAGCGCAGTTCTCGCCCTCGGTTATGCAGGGTGGCAGGCAGGCCAGCTCGAGAGCGAGATTCTCGCCAATGGCTGGCTCAACTGCCCCGCAGACCCAGAAATGATCTTCAATGCCGCGCTCGAAACGAAGTACGAACGCACTCTGCGCAGCAACGGTATCGACCCGGCAATGCTATCCTTCAGCGCAGGGCGAGCCTGAACGGATCGGCTCGTATCGCTTCATTCTCCGATCGGCGAACCGTCACTGTCTGGGTTCATACCCTCCACCGGCGGCTTCGCCTTACGCGGCCTGGGCATCGTGCTCGCGGTCGGTGTGCTCGTATTAGCGCCAAGCCTTGCCGCGAGGGAAAGTGCCCGCGCCTCGGTGAAACGTACGTTGCAGAAGCCGTGGGCGCCCTCCCGGGCATAGGTCCGGCACGTTTGCTCACGGTCGGAGGAGAAAGCCGCCTGTTCGGTGACGATGGTGCGGACGTCCTGCCCGCGGGCGCGCTGGGTCATCACCTTATAGTTATCACGCACAGCCTTGTCGGCGACGCCTCGTCCAGAGTCGAATTCGGCGGAGCGAGGGATTAGGGTCGCTGCTGCAGGACCCCATAGGCCGCCCGGATTGGTGGCGCAATCTGCCGATGCGAAGCTGCAGACACGGCCACCGCTAATCGGTGTCACCAAGACGCTGCCTTCGAGGATTTCGAACCGAAGCGGGCATTCACCGCCCGTGATCTCGTAGCGCGCCACGCCCTGGGGACGTCCCTCGGAGGAAAGAGAGATCGGCGAGCCCCCGGATAGCGGTACCTTGCAGGTCTCGCTCGGCTGCGAAATCTTGGTGCCGGGCAAGGTGATCCGCGCGGTGGCCGCATTGCCAGCCTTGTCGATCTTGAGGCTGCCAGTCAGGCCATTGAGCAGGAGTTCCTGGCCAAGGATGTTGTCGTCGCTCGGTGTTTTCAGGACGACGGGGCGCGGGGGCGTAGGGGCCGGCCTTGGAGCTTCAGGGGCTGTTTCTCCTGGTGCGCCCGGCGGCAGCAACGTCCCCGGCTGAGGCGCTCCGGCCGGAGGTACCCCGCGAGGTGGTACTGGAGGCTTAGCCGCCTTGCCGATGCCGAACAGCTCCTCGAAAAAGTTCTGCGCCCCGGCTTCGTTCGCCGGAAGGGCGACGAGAGGCAGGACGAGGAGTGCAGGGAGCAGGTGGAAGGCGCGGGATGGACGCATCAAGTCTTTCATGCCTTTGGAGCTCTCGGCACCGGACTGGTGAACGGTGAATGTGCGTCGGGCTCTCGTTCTTGCATCAACTGTTTCGAAACCCTGATGTCACATCCGGGGCTGATGCTTTCGCCGACAAACTGACTTTTGACCCGCTTTGACGGCCCGGAAGCCCGTCTTCCACGTTCCAGACTAGCATGTGATGGGTGGCGCGGACGTGGCGTCCCTGCAACATTTTTGAGATCCATGCTGCCGAATATCGATCATCCCCCGTGCAAACATCCCGATTCGCGAAGGAGATAGGATCGGCGTGGCAGTTCGGAACGCTTCGCCTTGCGGCTCCGCATCACCCTTCTTATATCCGGCGGGACGCGGGATTAAGACCTGGATTGGCGCGTTTCAGGCGCTCTGGCTGGTTCGAATTCCGCTCTCACAATCTTTCGTTCTTCACCGCCATGGGCCGGGCCGCTTCGGGGCTCGGCGGTCTGCTTGACCAAATGACATGAGAGGGATCCCGCCATGGGTAAAGTAATCGGCATTGATCTGGGCACCACCAATTCCTGCGTGGCCGTCATGGAAGGCACGCAGCCCAAGGTCATCGAAAACGCGGAAGGCGCGCGCACCACGCCGTCGATCGTCGCCTTCCTCGACGACGGCGAGCGTCTCGTCGGCCAACCGGCCAAGCGTCAGGCCGTCACCAATCCGGAACACACGTTCTTCGCCATCAAGCGTCTCGTGGGCCGTACCTACGACGACCCGATGACGCAGAAGGACAAGGGTCTCGTGCCCTACAAGATCGTCCGCGGCGACAATGGCGATGCCTGGGTCGAGGCCGACGGCAAGAAGTATTCTCCCTCGCAGATCTCGGCTTTCACGCTTCAGAAGATGAAGGAGACTGCTGAGGCACACCTCGGTCAGCCGGTGACGCAGGCCGTCATCACGGTCCCCGCCTATTTCAACGATGCACAGCGTCAGGCGACCAAGGATGCCGGCAAGATCGCCGGCCTCGAAGTCCTGCGCATCATCAACGAGCCGACAGCGGCCGCCCTGGCCTACGGCCTCGATAAGAAGAAGACCGGCACGATCGCAGTTTATGATCTCGGTGGCGGCACGTTCGATGTGTCGATCCTCGAGATCGGTGACGGTGTGTTCGAGGTGAAGTCCACGAACGGCGATACCTTCCTCGGCGGCGAGGATTTCGATAACCGAGTCGTCGAGTACTTGACCTCCGAGTTCAAAAAGGAGCAGGGGATCGATCTGACGAAGGACAAGCTCGCCCTTCAGCGCCTCAAGGAGGCCGCTGAGAAAGCGAAGATCGAGCTGTCTTCGGCTACTCAGACCGAGATCAACCTGCCTTACATCACGGCCGACGCCACGGGGCCTAAGCACCTCGCTCTGAAGCTCAGCCGCGCCAAGTTCGAGTCCCTGGTCGACGACCTCGTCCAGCGCACGATCGAGCCCTGTCGCAAGGCTCTCAAGGATGCGGGCGTCTCGGCTTCCGAGATCGACGAGGTCGTGCTCGTCGGCGGCATGATCCGCATGCCTAAGATCCAGGAGGTCGTGAAATCCTTCTTCGGCAAGGAGCCCCACAAGGGTGTCAATCCGGATGAGGTCGTGGCCATCGGTGCGGCGGTCCAGGCCGGCGTGCTCCAGGGCGACGTCAAGGATGTGCTGCTTCTCGACGTGACCCCGCTGTCGCTTGGCATCGAGACGCTGGGCGGTGTCTTCACCCGTCTGATTGACCGCAACACCACGATCCCGACGAAGAAGTCGCAGACCTTCTCGACGGCCGAAGACAACCAGAACGCGGTCACCATCCGGGTCTTCCAGGGTGAGCGCGAGATGGCGGCTGACAACAAAATGCTCGGCCAGTTCGATCTGATGGGCATCCCGCCGGCCCCGCGCGGCATGCCGCAGATCGAGGTGACCTTCGACATCGACGCCAACGGCATCGTCAACGTGACGGCCAAGGACAAGGCGACGAACAAGGAGCACCAGATCCGCATTCAGGCTTCGGGTGGTCTGTCGGATGCCGATATCGACCGGATGGTGAAGGACGCCGAGGCCAATGCCGAGGCGGATAAGAAGCGTCGTGAGTTGGTCGAGGTGAAGAACCAGGGCGAAAGCCTGATCCACGCCACCGAGAAGTCGGTGAAGGAGTACGGCGACAAGGTCTCGGCCGACGACAAGGGCGCCATCGAGACCGCTATGACTGCCCTTCGCACGGCCCTCGAGGGTGATGATGCCGAGGTCATCAAGTCCCGCACCACGGATCTGATGCAAGCTTCCATGAAGCTCGGTGAGGCGATGTACGCCGCCAGCCAAACGCCGGAAGGCGGGGCGGATGCCGCTGCCGGTGAGGAGACTAAGAAAGACGATGTCATCGACGCCGACTTCCAGGAAGTCGATGACAAGGACCAGAAGAAGCGGGCATAAGGCGCACGCTGCATGCGGGGCCGGAGTGATCCGGCCCCGCATCACGTCTGGTTACCGACAATGGCGTGATTCCCGTGACGATGGGTGAGATCCGCCGGGGACTTTTGAGGACGGGGAATGTCGAAGCGGGACTACTACGAGATTCTTGGGGTCTCAAAGACCGCGACCGACGGCGAGATGAAGGTCGCCTTCCGCAAGCTGGCAATGACCTATCACCCGGATCGCAATCCGGGGAATGCGGAAGCAGAACTCAAATTCAAGGAAATCAACGAGGCCTACCAGACGCTCACCGATGGGCAGAAGCGCGCGGCCTACGATCGTTTCGGTCATGCTGCCTTCCAGCAGGGGGGAGCGGGTGGCCCCGGATTTGGAAACGAGTTCGGCGACTTCATGTCGGACATTTTCGATAATTTCTTCGGTGATGGTCGAGGGGGGGCAGCAGCCGGCGGCGCGCGAGGCGGTCGCGGTGGCGCGACCCGTGAGCGCGGCGCAGACCTGCGCTACAATCTAGAGATCTCTCTTGAGGATGCGTTCGCCGGCAAGACCGAAACCATCACGATGGCGACGGCGGTAACCTGCGAAGTCTGCTCCGGCAGCGGTGCGAAGGCCGGGTCCAAGCCGAAGCCCTGCCAGACCTGCGGCGGCTACGGCCGCGTGCGGGCTGCCCAAGGGTTCTTTGCCATTGAGCGTACCTGCCCGGCTTGTCACGGGCGCGGAGAGATTATCGATAATCCGTGCGGTAATTGCTCCGGCGCGGGGCGCGTCACACGGGAACGCACGCTGTCCATCAACGTCCCGGCGGGGGTGGATGACGGTCTGCGCATCCGTCTGGCTGGAGAGGGCGAGACGGGACTGCGAGGTGGGCCTGCAGGCGATCTCTACGTCTTTCTGTCGATCAAACCGCATACCTTCTTCCAGCGCGATGGTGCCGATCTTTTCTGTCGCGTCCCGATCTCCATGGTGACAGCCGCTTTGTCGGGCGAAATCACTGTGCCGGTGATCGATGGTTCGCAGACGGAAGTCCGTATCCCCGCGGGGACGCAGACCGCCAAGCAGTTTCGCATAAAGGGTCGTGGCATGCCGGTCCTGCGGTCGCGGGATGTCGGCGATCTTTATATTCAGGTCTTCGTAGAGACCCCGCAGAACTTATCGAAGCGTCAGCGCGAGCTCCTCCAAGAATTTAATAGTACGGCCTCCGAAGAGAACCACCCTGAGAGCGCAGGCTTCTTTTCTAAGGTGCGGGACTTCTTCGACGGTCTCAGCGGGGCAGCCCGCTCGTGACCGGCGTCTTCATCCGCGACGGCGGATCGAAACGGGCTCTTCGCCGTTGTAGCTGTGGCGGTGTTGCATCGCCGCCGCGAGCACGCTCCGCCCTTCCTGATGATACGAGGCTTGTGTCTTGACGGACATCGCTCTTTTGTCGTCTAGCCTTAGCCTCCCACGCGTGATCTGAGGATAGTGGATCTTGTTGCCGCTACGCCGACCCAGCGCCAAAGCCTACGCCGCTACCGGTTCTGTCCGTGAACGGCGGGAGCCGCTGGAGGATGAAGCTCGCTTCCTGCGCTCTTGGTTCGAGAGGCCGCTCGTTACCGGTTCGGTGACGCCGTCGGGCAAGATGCTCGCGCGGATGATGGCATCCTATGTCGATCCTCGTACGCCGGGCCCCGTGATCGAACTCGGACCCGGTACCGGTCCGGTGACCGAGGCACTCATCCGCCGGGGCATCGAGCAGGAACGTCTCGTGCTCGTGGAGTACAATCCGGATTTCTGCAAATTGCTGCAGAAGCGTTTTCCTCGCGCTACGATCCTGCGCGGCGACGCCTACAACATGAAACAGACGATCGGTGAGTTACTCACTTCAAAGGCCGCGGCAACTGTCTCCAGCCTGCCGCTGTTCACCAAACCTCTCGAGCAACGTCTCGATCTTCTCAATGCCGCGCATACGATGATGCATCCGGGTTCGCCCTTCGTGCAGTTCACTTATGCGGTGGTGCCGCCGATCCCCGAACGCTGCGATGCCGGGAGCTATACAGCCAGCCGCTCGAGCCGTGTTTGGCTCAACCTTCCGCCAGCACGGGTCTGGGTTTACCGCCGTCCCTGAGTCATTGCTGCCGAACGTTGGCTGAAGAGCCGGCTCATCCACGGTTCAGCCCATCGCTCCTACGGTCTGGCTACAGCGCCGGGATCGCCCTGGCGTAGCAATCGACGGAGGCTGACATGGCGTTTCGCGCATTCGCACATCGGATGAGAGGTTGGTTTGCCGCTGCGGCCCTCGCCGTCGGCGTTGTTGGCATGTCACCGGGCATCGTTCAGGCAGCACCCCTTTCCCCTTCCGTAGCCTTGGTCGATCCGGCACAGGCCGGTATCGTTCCTGTTCAGTACGGTTGGGGCGGGCACCATCACCATCACCATCGTAGGCACCATGGCTGGGGTGGACATCATCGCCATGGCTGGGGCGGGCACCGTGGGCACGGCTGGGGCGGTCATGGTCATCATGGATGGCGCCCGCGACATCACGGTTGGGGCCACCATCACCATCACGGGCATCGCCACGGCGGTTACTATCGCTTCTAGTAAAAAAAGCCCCAGCGGGCTCGTCCGCTGGGGCTTCTTCTTGGTTTCCCATAGGACCAATCTATCCCATTCCAGGGCTTAAAGAATTTCGCCTTCGGCATGGGCATCGGTGCCATTCACGACACTCGCGTTCTCTGGCGAGGCCGGCCAGTTCTTGAACTTAAACGGCGCGGGCCGTTCCTCTTTCAGCGCCAGCCGTCGTGCTCCTCAAGCGATCCGTTGGGCAATGTCCGGAGGCGGTTGAGGGGCATCGGGGGCGATCCGGTAGGCAGCACGGAGGGCTACTTCAGCGGTATCGGCCTGGGCTTCTGTCCGCGCATGAATGATGCCGAGGAGATCGGCTGTATCTCCCGGGCGGGCGAGTGATGAGAAGCCGACTGCCGGGTCGATATCGTCTTGTGGCCGGGTACGGCCGCCGCCGAGTGAAATGACGGCAAGCCCGAGTTTGCGAGTCTCTACCCGAGCGACTGTACCGGTCGTGGTCATCTTCACCCGGCGGATCACCGGTGCGACGGAGCAATATTGGTCGGTTTTTTCGATGAAATCCGCAGGCCCCCCCAACTCAGCCAGCATCCGTCCGAAGATTTCGAGCGCCCGTCCGGAGTCGCGTGCCTGCTCGACCCTGCGGGATGCGTCGTCGAAATCCTTGGCAAGGCCGCCCAGCATCAGCATCTCGGCACAGAGCGCCACGGTTACGGCATGGAAGGCTGGTTCACAGGAGCGACCGGCGAGGTAATCCACCGCATAGGAGACTTCGAGGGCGTTGCCGGCAGAGGAGGCCAGGGGAGCGTCCATGTTAGTGATAAGCGCGACGGTTTTCAGCCCAGCGCCCTTGGCGACGGTAACGATGCTTTCTGCGAGAGCCTGTGCCTCCTTCGTCCCCGCCATGAACGCTCCGGAGCCCGTCTTCACATCCATCACGAGACCGTCGAGCCCGGCCGCGAGCTTCTTCGACAGGATCGATGCCGTAATCAGGTCGAGGGATTCGACCGTGCCGGTGACGTCACGGATGGCGTAGAGCCGCCGGTCCGCTGGAGCTAGGTCGGCCGTCTGTCCGATGATGGCGCAACCGACGGAGTGGGTGACGCTGCGGAAACGATCGAGGCCGGGTGTCGCGTCGTAGCCGGGAATGCTCGCGAGCTTATCGAGGGTTCCGCCGGTATGGCCCAGGCCGCGGCCGGAGATCATCGGTACGTAACCACCGCAGGCAGCCACCATGGGTGCCAGAGCGAGGCTGACCGTATCGCCGACGCCGCCGGTGGAGTGCTTGTCAAGCACCGGGCCGGGCAAATCCCAATCCAGCACTGAGCCCGAATGAGTCATCGCCCGCGTTAGGGCCACGCGCTCGGCCAGTGACAGGCCACGGAAAAACACGGCCATGGCGAAGGCGGCGGCCTGCCCCTCGGTCACCCGCCCATCGGTGAGACCGGAGATGAAGTCGGCGATCTCGGCATCAGCGAGAATGCGTCCATCCCGCTTGGCCCGGATCAGCTCCTGCGGCAGCATCAAGCGTGGCCTCCGAGGCTCGCAGTCAGCGCGTCATGTAGGCTGCTCGCCCCAATGCGGAAAGTCTGCGGCTCGACCCAGCCCGGCCCCATGATCCGGTCGGCGATGGCGAGATACAGAGCGGCATCGGCCACGGTTCGCAATCCGCCCGAGACCTTAAATCCGACAGGGCGATCGCTGTCCCGGATGGCGGCGAGCATCGCCTCCGCGGCCTCCGGCGTTGCGGAGATGACGCTCTTGCCCGTTGAGGTCTTGAGGAAATCCGCCCCCGCGGCGATGGCGAGGCGGCTTGCCTCGGTGACTTGGCCGAGCCCCGGCATCGCTCCGGATTCGAGGATCACCTTGAGAATGGCGCGCCCTGCAATCTCCCGCACGGCCTCAATCATCCCTGCCGTAGTCCTCGTGTCACCGGCAAGGTACGCCCGATAGGGTAGGACGAGATCGATCTCATGCGCGCCGTCATCCAGCGCTTCGGCAGTATCCTCCACCGCGCGCTCGATATCCGTGCCTCCGGCTGGGAAGTTGATCACCGTGGCGATACGCACCGGAGTCCCGGCCAGCAACTCGACGCAGCGCCCGATATGCTGGGGCCAGACGCAGACAGCGGCAACACGGCTTGCCCGGGCCTTGCCGCAGAGCGTCGCTATGGCCTGATCCGAACAAGAATCGCCGAGATCGGTGAGATCGAGAAGGGGCAGCGCGCGTCGCGCAACGGCGGTTTCGGAATGATGGGGATCGTCGCTCATGCTCTTTCCTACAGCCGTGCGACGAACGCGTCGATGAGACGGGCGAGGTCGAACGCGGCAGCGACGGCCGCGCGCTTGGTCTCGTCGTGGTGCGGATCGCCGTCTCCGATACCGGCGGCAAGGTTCGTAACCACCGAGATGGCCGCGACCCGCAGGCCGAAGAAGCGGGCGAGGATCACCTCCGGAACTGTCGACATGCCCACCAGATCGGCGCCGAGGCGCCCCGCCATACGGATCTCGGCCGGAGTCTCGAAGCTTGGCCCCGAGAACCATGCATAGACTCCGTGATGCAAGGGAATCCCGCATTCCCTTGCCGCTTCGTGGAGGGTTTCGCGCACAGCCGAATCATAGGCGCCGACAAGGGGGACGAAACGACCATCACCCGTCTCGCCGATCAGCGGATTGAGGCCCGACAAATTGATGTGGTCTGCGACAGCCACAAGGCTGCCCGGGCCCGCCTGCGCCATCAACGATCCAGCCGCATTGGTGAGGAGTAGGAGCGGGACGCCAAGCGCCTTTGCAACCCCTAGAGGCACCTTCATGACGGCGGCGTTGCCGGTTTCGTAGGCGTGGCTCCGTCCTTCGAAAACCAGCACCCGTCGCCCGGAGAGGCGCCCAGCATGGAGGGTGCCGCCGTGACCGGTCACGCCAGGGGAGGGAAAGCCTGGAATCCCCGAATAGGCGAGGGAGATGCTGTCTTCGAGCTTGCCGGCGACCAGCCCGAGGCCCGTGCCGGTGACGATGGCGGCATCGTAGGGCCCGCCGAAACCGTGGCGACGCACCGTGTCGGCGGCGAGGGAGATGGTTGTGTCAGACATCGGCGCACGGCTTGGTACGGTGCAGATTGTCCGGCCCGAAAGACTGAGGGAGTAGTGCCTCCAGGGTGAAGCTGTGTCGGATACCCTCCGGGCCGGCGATGTGGATCGGCGTTCCGGGCTCCGCGAACTCCCTGATGCGCTGGCGGCAGGCGCCGCATGGCGTCACCAGAATTGGGCCGTTGCCTGTGATGAGGATGGTGGCGATGGCGCGTCCGCCGGCCGCGATCATCGCGGCGATGGCGCCCGCCTCGGCGCAGGTGCCGACGGGATAGGCCGCGTTCTCCACGTTGCATCCGGCATGCAGGCGGCCGTGCTCGTCCCTCAGGGCGGCGCCGACGGAAAAGTTCGAATAAGGCGCGTAAGCGCGGGCCTTCGCCGCGCCGGCGGCATCGAACAGAGCAGCGAGATCCGCGTCGATCGTGTCCGCCATCGCATGGGGTCCGGTAGGAGGATTCGACGGCTGTTAGAACAGGAACGCGACCGGCCTGTCGAGCGCCATCGGACGTCATCAAGCGCCATCGACACGGCGCCGGCGCGATCCTAGAACCCTCTTTCGATAGTCGCAGTTGAAAAGCAGGCGAGACATGCTGGGTCGGTTCGAACGCAAGGCCTCCGGCGAGGCGACGGTGGAGTACGGCGACGGCACCATGCGCGTCGTCAAGCCCGGAAGCTTCGTGCGCTGCGCGGTCACCGGCGAGCCGATCGCCCTCGACAATCTTCGTTACTGGAGTGCCGAGCTCCAGGAGGCTTACATCACGCCCGAAGCGGTGATGAAGCGTCTGGCCGAGCTCGGTCGTTCGGCGGGCTGAACATCTCGACGACGCGGCTCACCTGCGCAAGCAGTAGGCTCTCGTCAACGAACCGAAGGGTCACGCCGAGCGCCGTCACCCCCGCGGCGAAATCCGCGGGCAGGCGCACAATGTCCTTCTCCGTCGTTACCAGCATCGCGCCCAAAGCCTGGGCCCAAGCCGCAAGGCCAGCGACATCCGCGGCGCGATAGGGGTGGTGATCCGGGAAGGACCGGGTCTCGACTAGGGTCGCTCCGGCCTCCACCAGCGTATCGAAGAATTTCCGCGGCCGCCCGATCCCTGCGAAGGCGAGCACGGGCTTTCCCGCAACCGCAGCGGGCACTGTCGGGACCAGCTTGGCTCGATGGACCGGCAAGCCTCGCGACGCCGCCTCCATTGTTAGAACCTCGCCCCGGCCGCCATCGCCGATGACGACGAGGCCGTGGACGTGACGCCATTGCCGCGAGAGCGGTGCGCGGAGAGGACCTGCCGGAAAAGCGAGGCCGTTGCCGATTCCGCTGACGGCGTCGACCACGGCGAGGGAAAGGTCCTTGGCGAGACTCGGATTCTGGAGCCCGTCATCCATCACCACCACGCCGGCACCGAGCACGCGGCAGAGTTCCACCCCGGCAGGCCGGTCGCGGGCCAGGATCGTTAAAGCGCTGCCGGCTAGCAGGAGTGGCTCGTCGCCGACATCCGCCGATCCATGCCGAGACGGATCGACGGCGATCGGCCCGGTCAGACGTCCGCCGTAGCCACGGGTCAGGAAGGCTGGCTCCAGGCCAATTCCCCGCAGCATCGCTGCCAAGGCGAGAGCGGTCGGGGTCTTGCCCGCGCCGCCAAGGGTGAAGTTGCCGACGCAGATGACGGGGCAGGCCGCCTTGTTGCCGGCGCGGTCCATGCGGGCGGCGACGCGCGATCCGTAGATTTCCCCGAGCGGCGCCAGCAATCGGCCGAGGGGATGGCCGGGCAAGTCCCAAAAAACCGGGGCTCGCATCAGGAGGCGATCAGGGCGGAGAGTTTCATCTGGGCGATGAATGGATCGAGGATCGCAAGGGTGCGTTCCACCGCCCCTTCGAACGGACGCAAGGCGGCATTTCCGGCATCGGCCATGGCGCGGGACCGTCGGGGGTCGAGGAGGAGTGCGCCGACAGCCGCTGCCAGCTCCCCGGCATCCGCCACCATCAGGGCCCCGCCGGCCTCGTCCAGGGCGTGGTAGACCTGTGCGAAGTTCTGCACGTTCGGCCCATGCAGAATCGCCGCATCGAGACGGGTCGGTTCGATCGGATTCTGGCCGCCGCGCTGCGTCATTGAACCTCCAAGGAAGACCAGCGGCGCGAGGCGATAAAACAGACCCAATTCCCCGAGCGTATCGGCGACATAGACGTCGATGTTGCCGTGGGGGCGACCGCCGCGGGAGCGAAGCGTGCTTCGAAGCCCGAGGGCGGAGGCGCACGCCGCCACGTCCTCGCCGCGCTGGGGATGACGCGGCACCACCACGGTGAGAAGATTCGGCACTCTCTCCTGCAAGGCGGCGTGAGCTTCGGCGATCGTAGCATCCTCGCCAGGATGCGTGCTGGCCGCGACCCAGACCGGACGGTCGCCGATGACGTCGCGCAGATAGGCTAGCTGCTGATCGTCTGCAGGGGGAACGGCCGAATCGTATTTCAGGTTGCCGGCGATGCTCACGCGCGGTGCGCCGAGCCTTTCGAAACGCTCGGCATCGTCCCTGGTCTGCGCGAGGCAGATGGCGATGCGCGAGAGCAGGGCTTCGGCGGTGCGCGGCGAGCGAACCCAGCCCTTGAACGACCGCTCCGACATGCGGCCGTTGACGAGGAGCAGCGGGATGCCGCGCCGGTGCAGGGCGATGACGGTGTTCGGCCAGATCTCCGATTCCGCCACCAGCGCCAGGTCCGGATGCCAGTGATCGAGGAACCGTTCGATCCAGCGCGGCGCGTCGAGGGGCATGTATTGATGGACCGCGCCCGCGGGCAGGCGCCGCCCGATCAGTTCGGCGGCGCTGCGCGTCCCCGTCGTGACGAGGACGCTGAAGCCCCGCGCGATCATGCCGTCGACCAATCCGACGAGCGAGAGGGCCTCGCCCACGCTCGCTCCGTGCATCCAGACCAGGGAACCGCTCGGGCGGGCTCGTCCGGCAAGGCCGCGACGCTCAGGCAGGCGCCCGGGATCCTCCTTGCCCTGGCGGGAGCGCCAGGCCAGAAGGCCCGCCACCGCCGGTTCACCGACATAGAGGCCGAAGCGATAAGCCCGGAGAGCGATGGTGAGCGGGGGAGCCTTCACGAAAACGGCCCGAGGGCCAGCGACCCGGCCACCGGATCGACGACCCGGTCCGGGCGGCCGACGAGGGTGTAGGCCCGATCGTGAACCCGGTTCATCTCGTTCTCCAGGCGCTGACGCAAGCGCTCCAATTCCTCCGGATCGACGTCGCGCGGGACGAGGACCGGTTCACCGAAGACCATGGCGCCCCTGCCGAAGGGCAGCCCGAAACAGGCCTTGTCCCAGCTGTCGAAGCGCAGATGCCGGCTCGTGACGACCGCGACGGGAATGACCGGCCGACCGGAGAACCGCGCCAGTGTCAGGATGCCGAGATCGCAGCGGCGTGACACCTTCGGCACGTCGGCGCTGAAGGCGACGCTCTCGCCATCCTTCAAAGCCCGGATCATGGCGCGCAGCCCTTCCGCGCCGCCTTTCGCCTTGGCATCCCGCACGGCGCGTCCGCGTGCCCCGGAGGCCCGGATGACGCGGACACCCATCCGGGTGAGGGCAATGGTGTTGATGTTGCCATCCGCCGACCGCGAGATGATCGTCGCGATCCTGTCCTGCGGGCGGCGCATGAACGAGATCATCGTATGCTGACCGTGCCACATGCCGGCGATGAACGGCGATTTCCCGTCGAGCCAGCGGTGCGGCTCGGCCGGTTCGACCGTGAAGCGGTTCGTCGCGCGCACCAAGCGCAGATAGTGGAAGGCGACGAAGCCGAGGCTTTTCTGAACCGGTGGCGACCGGCCGACGCGTTTGAGAAGGCTCATACACTCGGTTCCGCGGGCCGGACGTTCGGCCCTTCGTCCGGTCGGCCCTCAGGGCGCACGCGCGGCCGGTTGCGTCGTCTGCGCATCCGCCGAACGGCGCTCGCTCGGGAGCATGGCCGGTCCCGCGTGGTCTAGCGCCGTTCGAATTACCGGCGCAACCTCGCCGGGGCGGGCCCGACCTCATCCATTCGACGGAACGGCCATCATGTAAGGGAGGAAGCACCGTATCGGAGCGCCGGCGCGGTCCTCTATGACGTGCGGGCTTACGCCGTTGCGATCCTGGATTCGAAGGCGCGAGCGACGATTTGCGAGGCTTGACGCGGCAGCCGCCAGTGGCGAAGGCGAGGCCCTCATCCGAAACGGAGACCGATGTTTCGCCTCGCTCATCTCACCGATCCGCATGTCGGCCCTATCGCACGTCCTCGCTTGCGCCAGCTTTTGGGCAAGCGCGCCACCGGCTATGTGAATTGGCGCCGCGGGCGCAGCCGACACCACGACATGGAGATCCTCGCGGCGCTGGTGGCCGATCTGCGGACGCAGCCCCACGATCACATCGCCTGCACCGGCGACCTGTGCAACATCGGTCTGCCGAGTGAGTGGTCGACGGCTAAGGTCTTCCTCGAAGCGCTCGGCGCTCCAGACGATGTGAGCTTCGTTCCGGGCAATCACGACGCCTATGTGCGCGGCTCACTCGAAGGGCTGTTGAAGGCGTGCCGCGCCTGGACCTCCGGTGACGATGGCACCGACGGCATCTTCCCCTATCTCCGGCGCCGTGGACCGCTCGCCCTGATCGGGGTCTCGTCCGCGATTCCCACCAAGCCCTTCGTCGCCAGTGGGCGCCTCGGCCCTTCTCAGATCGAGGCTGTCGAGACCATTCTGAAACGGCTGGGCGCCGAGCCCGAACCACCGTTTCGCGTGGCGATGATCCATCATCCGCCGCAGCCAGGGGGGGCGTCGCCCGGGCGCGAATTGAAGGACGCGGATGCGTTCACGGCGATGATCGCGCGTGCCGGCGCGGACCTGATCCTGCACGGGCACAACCATGTGGGGAGCATCGCCTTCGTCGAAGGCCCCGGTGGTGCCGCCGTCCCGGTGGTCGGAGCGCCTTCGGCCTCGGCGGTGTCGCACGGCGGCACCTTGCACCGCCGCGCGAGCTATCATGTCTATACGGTCAGAAAGGCCGACAACCGCTACGTGATCGAAGCCAAGGAACGCGGGTTGACGGAGGCCGGGGCGATTGCCGACCTCCGGGTGTTGCAGCTGACGCGAAGATGACCGCTCACCTGCCGGCGATGCCGGATCAGGCCGTCAATCCCACCAGGGGGCGCTGGGCCTGGCGGGAGATGCTGGCCTGATACAGCTCTGCCTGAAGCCGCGTGAGGCCGCTCACGAGGGCCGTCGGACCCCGATAGACCGTATAGGTGCCGTCATGGGTCGGTTTGACGTGGATCGTCTGGGACATGGACTGTCTCCCGGCCTCGAGGAATCGGTCGATTCATTCTTTCGGAGTAGGTAGTGTTAATCGGGCGTTCATCCGCCGCAAGTGTGGCAGACGCCTATTCAGTCTACATTCGTCATTGCATCGCACTCCGACCCGAGCGGTGCTCACTCACCTCCGGCACAAGAACACTTTCACGATCAACGACGGACAGCAGATTGGTGCGTCGCACAACGATGCATATTCCGCGTCGGTAGCGCCCTGTGCTCAGGCCGATTTGGGCAGTGGCGAAAACTCTTACGGATCATGAGAGCGACCTGACGGTCCACCCTGCGCTGAGCAAGCTGCCGGGCGGAGGCCTCGTCATATCGATGCGGATGAAGCCGTGAGGGGATCACGTAGGCCGCTGCCGGCGAGGTGCGGCGATGGGCTGTCAGAACACCACTGGAAACGACATCGTCACTACCGTGCCGCGCTCGAACCGCGACGCGATCTCGAACTCGCCCGACCAACCCATGACGATCCCCTTGACGATGGCGAGGCCTAAGCCGGTGCCCTGACCCTCGGTCTTTGTGGTGAAGAAAGGATCGGTCGCACAGGCAGCGACCTCTTCGGACATGCCACACCCATCGTCGATCACCACGAGCTGAAGGCATGGCACCTCGGCAGGACCCGCGGTGAAGCGCCGGTTGCAACGGTCGACCCGCACCGTGATGCGCGATGCCTCGGCCTGCATGGCGTTCTGAACGAGATTGAGCAGGATCTGGGTGACCTCGCTCTCCGTGGCGAGAACCGGGCTCTCGGTATCCCGAATCGCGACATCGAGAGGCGGACGCAGCATTGGCTGGAGGAACGCGCAGGCATTCTCCACCGCATGGCCCAAGGATATGGCTTCGGGTACCCTGCGCTCCTGTCTGACATAGGCCAGGATGTTGCGGATGACCCCGACCGCCTGATCGGTGCAGGCGAGGATGGTTTCGAGGTCTGCCCGCTCGGGCGCATTCGCCTCGAAATCCGCGAGCATGATCTCCGTCATGCCATGGACCGGCTGAAGCAGGTTATTCAGTTCGTGCGCCACCGAGCCGACCATCTGGCCGAGGGTCTCGAGGCGCTGACGCTCCCGTTCCGTTCGCTTGCTCTCCTCCTGCCGCTGCCGTTCAAGCAGTTCGAGCTTGCTCCCGAAGGCAATGGCCGCCGCGATGGCCAGGGCGCTCAGACAGGCCGACATCCGGCGGATCATGGCCGGCTCGCTGATGGCGATTCCCATCTCCGAGAGGGATAAAGTGGCCCCCTCGTGAAGGCCGACAATGTCTTCGAGCGAGACACCTGTCGCGATGGCCTCGCGGCCAAGCTCCTCGATATCGACGAGAGCGGCCTCCCCCTCGGTCATCACGTAGGAGGCCATCCCAGCGGCATATCGGTCGAGGAAGGCCTTCACACCACGACTCCGTCGAAGGCGACGCAGAGGACGGAGCAATCGTCGCTCTCGCATCCGAAGCGCGCGAGCAGGCAATCCGCGAGCCTTTGTGGTTCGTCGCGAAACCGCCAGCAGGTCTCGTCGATATCCACGTGCCGCAGGCCGTCGCTCCATAGAACCAGCACATCCGCCGGATCGAACGCGAATGTGAGGGGGCGGATCGCTCGGATTCCCGCCCCGACGATGCCTGCGGCCCCGTCGAAGCGCCGCGTTCGAGCGCCGAATATCCCGCCCTGAATGTTGCCGACCCCCGCAACGGTCAATGTCATCGCGGCAAGGTCGATCTGCACGAGGGTGGCCGCCACGCCCCGTGTGCGCACGATCGCCCGATCGGCCCGTTGCATCCGTTCGGCCAGGCCGAGGCCGGAAGAATCCTCCACGGCGGCCATGAAGGATTCGGCGGCGAGCCGCGCGGAGGTGCCATGCCCGAGGCCGTCCGCCACGGCGATGAGCGTCGCGTCATTCTCCCGCCACCAAGCGACGACGTCACCGCAAGCGGTCTCACCCGGGAATGAGCGCAGGGACGAGGCGATCTTCATATGCGGGTCAGGCTGCAGGCGATGCGGGTTCCCTCGCCGGGACGCGTCGTCACCGCGAAGGTGTCGACGAGGCGCCTTGTCCCGGGCAACCCGCATCCCAGGCCTCCGAGGGTCGAGTAGCCATCCTGCATGGCCAGAGCGAGATCGGGTATGCCGGGGCCGTCGTCCTCTGCGGTGAAGCCGATGGTTGGAATACCGTTCACCAGCGCGGCTATCAGGTGGATGACGCCGCCACGGTCGGCATGGAGGACGAGATTGGTCGCGATCTCGGACACCGCCGTGGCGAAGCCATAGGCCTGCACCGTCTTGAAGCCATGTCGGCCGGCTATATGCCGCGCGGCCCGCCGGGCCTCGGCCACGTCGATCTCCGCGATGATTCGGAACGTCATCGTTTCGAGGGGGGCCTCGTCCGGACGTTCGGATCCGATGGGCGTCGTCATGTATGCCGCACCATCTGCGCCCGGATCATGGTTCGTCCCGGCCGCGTCTCCACGACCATGTCGTCCATCAGCCTGAGGACGGCGGACATGCCGAGACCGAGTCCTCCGCCGGTCGAGAAGCCCGGGGTGAGGGCGGCGGTCACGTTGTCGATGCCGGGTCCCCGATCCTCGATTTCCAGCACGATGGTGCGGGTCAGGGCCGCCACCTGTGTGGTGATGCGGCATTGGCCACCGCCGGCGTATCGCAGGGCGTTGCGGGCCAGTTCGGAGATCACCGTGGCGAGGCGGGTCTGATCGACGGTGCCGAGCCCTATGTTCCGGGCTGCGTCCCGCCCGGCCTGACGCGCGATCAGGATGTCTTCCTGTCCGTGAATCTCCACGACCGATACCAGGATCGCCGACGTCTCGTCGGAAAATTCAGACCTCAGGTGGTTCGTCACGATGACCTCCGCGGGTGGCCATCGCCCTCTGAACCTTCGCGACGCCGCCTTCGAGGTCGAACGCCGTTTCCATCTGAATCAGGTTCTGGCCCATCTCCACCAGAGTCAGCGCCACGGCGGGGCGCATGCCGACGAGTACCGCGACACCGCCCATGATGCCGACCATCTTGGCGGTCTCCGACAGCACCCGCGCCATGTACGAATCCACTACGTCGACGGCGGTGATGTCGATGACGAGCCCATCCGCGCGGTCGTCACGGAGCAGGGCCAGCGCATCGATCTGCAGATCCATGACCTGCTGGTCCGTCAGGTCGGCGGGCAGGGAGGTCAGCAGGACGCGGCCGAGCTTCAGGATCGGGACGCGCATCAGAACCCCGCCTTGCTGGGTGGTGCCTGGCCATCGGCGGAGAGCAGGCGGAAAGCTTCGCCGAGGCCGGCCCGCAAGGTGCCGCGGGTGATCATGCTCGTGAGGTTCACATCGAGCTTCACCAGGGTCTGCGCCGCATCCGGGCTGATGCCGGTGACGATGACCTTGGCGCCCAGAAGGCGCGCCGCCTCCACGGTCTTGGTGAGATGGAGGGCGACGCGGCTGTCGATCACCGGTACTCCCGTCACGTCGAGGATGGCGATGTGGGCTTCCTCCCGCGTCAACGCTTCGAGCAGCCATTCCATGATCTGTCGCGCCCGCTGTGTATCGACGATGCCCACGAGCGGCATCAGCACGATGTGGCGCCAGATCGGCAGGGCCGGTGTCGCAAGGTCGAGAAGCGCACGGCTCTGGCGCTCGATCAGCCGCTCGCGGGTCTCGACGAAGGCCGAGAAGGTCACGAGGGCAACTCTGTCCACCGTGGCATCCAAGTGCGCGAGAGTCTCGAGGAGTTCGGACGAAAGACCGCCGGCTTCGCGCTGGATGACCGCGCTGACGACGGGTTTGAGCGACATGACGAGGGTCGCGGTCTGGGCGGGGGTGTAGCCGTCCCGAGCCCGCGCCGAGCTGATGATGGTGGCCTGTGAGGCGACCTCGCGGAAGCTGTCCTCGGTTCCTTCAATGCCGCTGAGGAAGAACGCCGTCAGCGCGTCGAGAAAGGCGGCGAGCTCGATCCGCAGAACGCGGGGTGAAGCACTCGGTGTCACGCCGGCACCGCGATCGTCGCGTAAACGCTCGATCCATGAATCGATCACCGCATCGCGGTGCTCCGACAGGATACGTCCGAGACTGTGCATCAATTCACTCCCTTCAGACGGGCGGCGAGCAGTTCCGTCACGCAGTTCAAGAGCTCTTGCATGCCCACGGGCTTCATCAGCACGCGGTCGGCTCCGGCCCGGATCGCCTCTTCGGTAGAGAAGAGCTGGGGCATCCGTGGCGCCCCGCCCGTGATCGCCACCAGGGGAAGCGGCCGGGTGCGCGATTTCACGTGCTGGATCAGCGTCAATCCATCCTGTCCCGGCATCCAGAGATCGGTCACGATCAGGTCGAATAAACCCGATCCAAGCGCCTGTTCCGCTTCGCCCACGGAACCGCATTCGGTCACCAAATGACCGCCGCGTTCGAGGAATTTGCGGATGGTCCGCCTGACGACAGGGATGTCGTCCACCACCAGGACGGTTGCCATGCGCGCGTGATCACTTTCTGCTTGTAGACGGTACCAGCGGAGCCAAGAGACCGGACGTTAATGTAGGTTACCATTATCCCGCTCTAGGCGCAGCACGGTGACCCATGGTTTGTGGCTCAGGCCCCATGCGTTTCATATGCAGGGAGCCTAGAAAAGCTCGATCTCGTCGCCGCCTCCGACAACGAGTTTGCGCGGTGGAGATGGGCCATCGGCGTTCGCCACGGCGGCGAACTGATCGAGATCGGGCAACTCGCCCGTGGACTGGGCGGCGTTGCCCAACGCATCGAGATTGTGGCGTGCCGCCGCGAAGATCGTCTCGAGATGTTCGAGACGCTGGCGCGTGACATCCTGGAACTGAATCGAAGCCATAAGCTCGACCACCGGCTGAGCGATGCGTGCGCTTTCGTCCTGAACCTTCACCAGTGTGTCGCGCTGATGCGAGATCAGTCGCTCCATGTTCTCGGTCAGGTCCGATATTGCCGTCGAGATCTTCCCGAGTTCCACACGCTCACCCGCGATGCGGTGACTGACGAGGGTCGTCAGGTTTTCCCGAATCGAGCCACGCAGCGTCATCAAACCCTCGTTGATGCGGGTCGCCGCCTGATCGGAGGCTTGCGACAGCTGCTTGACCTCGGATGCGACAACGCCGAAGCCGGCCCCGAACTCCCCAGCGCGCGCCGCCTCGATAGCGGCGTTGAGAGCGAGGAGATTCGTCCGCCTTGCTATGTCGCGGATACCGCCGACCAGGCCGCTCAGTTGATCCGTCGCGGTTTCCACGTCCTCGAGCCGGACGCGGCACTCTTCGATGTCCCGATCACGGCTTTCGAGAAAGGCCGCGATCAGGTTCCGGTTCGTCACGAGTTGCCGGTCGGTCTCCTCCACAATCTCGATCACGCGGGTGTTGGACCCGGACGAATCGAGGAAGCTCAGAAGGTCCGACATGGCGATGTCGACCGCTCGCAGGCTCATCATGATGTTGTAGGCCGCCGCTTCGGTCTCGGATGTCACCGAAGCGGTGTCACGCGAGGCCCGCGCGAAGAGCTGATCGTAGACGCCGAAATGCTGCGTCAAGGCATGGTTGAATGGCGGAGGCTCGGTGCCGGACGGCCCGTCCGGCGCCTCCTCACCCGCCTTCGCCTCAGCCTGCTCATGGACATCGTCGTCGGCGGCAAGGGCGGAAGCAGGATCGTCGGTTCGACGGCGGGACAGACGTGTCGCAGTGGAAGCCAGCCACGTCGTCGCGAACCCTGCCGCCGCGATGGCGAGGAGGGCCGGGGTGAGGCCGAGCGTGGGCAATCCGGCCGCGCCGACGACGAGGGCCGAAAATCCGGCCGCGAGCGGTGCGATTCGCTCCGGCGGTGGAAGGATGGCTTCCCGCCTCATGATTCAGGCGCCCGGCACGAGCTGGCGAATGACCTTGATGAGAGCGGTCGCATCGACTGGTTTCACAATCCAACCGGTGGCTCCGGCCGATTTAGCCTCGTTCCGTTTGTCCTGCTGCGACTCCGTCGTCAGCATCAGGATCGGCGTGAATTGAAGGCCACGAAGCTTACGCACACGGCGGATCAGCTCGATCCCGTCCATCGCGCCCATATTGAGATCGGTGATGACGAGAGAAGGCTTGGTTCCGGTCTTTAAAGTCTCGAGGGCCTGCTCACCGTTCGCTGCTTTGACAACGCCGAGTCCAGCTTTGGTCAGGATTCCCTCGATGCTCATGAGCATCGTAGGGGAATCATCGACGATCATGATGGTCGCTGCCATGAATGCTCCTTAGACAAATTATAGAAGTCGAGTTCAGACATAATTTTCTGGAAACCACTCAATAGGTGGCAAATCATTGATTAGTGGTTTCATTGTTCCAGATCCATCTTCTTTTCCCCAGCGCATCTCAGGATAAACGGGTATCAAAGGCCTGATCGGGGTTGAGTTCAGGCCAGAGTCCCCCCAGTTCATCCGCCAGCACGCGATAATCGGCCGCACCACGACTGCGCGGGGCGTAATCGTGGATTGGCCGCCGGGCAGCGAAGGCCTCCGCGAGCTGAATGTCGGATCGGATCCCGCTGAGCAGGCGGTCGAAGCCGAACTCTGTGCCGACATCCTGCAGGGTATCCCGGTGATGGCTCGTGCGCGGATTCAGCATCACGGGAAGCAGGCCCGCCAGCGTCAGCCCCGCATTCACCGTCGTGGCGATCCGGAAGAACAGTCGCGTCAGTTGCCGCACGCCTTCGGCTGACAAGGCGTGGGGGATCATTGGGATCAGGACGCTATCGGCGGCCGCCAGGGCATTGACCAGGACCATGTCGAGAGAGGGCGGCGTATCGAGGATGACGAGATCGAACCGCTCGGCGATGGCGGGGGACCGTAAGTTACGTCGCAGAGCCGAGACACTCCGGTCGGCTACGCCCGTCCCGTCGAAGAGCGGGTCGGCGGGCGCCACCGCGACATTGGCCGATACGCTCGGCCGGATGGCCTCCTCGAGCGAGAAGCCCGTCTTGGAGAAGATGTGATGCGCCGTCGGCTCGTCCCGACCCGCCACCACGCCGAATCCGAGCCCGGCATGCCCCTGTGTGTCGAGATCGACGAGCAAGATGCGATGGCCGCGTGCCCCCCACTCCGCCGCGAGGTTGACAGCCGTCGTGGTCTTGCCGCTGCCTCCCTTCCGGTTGGAGATGGCGAGAATGGCGGTCACCTGTCGGCTCCGATCCCGCTGAGGAACGGCATGATTGCCTGGGCGAGCGTGGGATCCGACGGCGGCGCGATGCTGGCCGGCCGTGCGGCCGCCAGCACTTGGAGCAGGGCCGTGTGCAGGCCGGCGCATTGCGTCAGCACGACCTTGGGCACCTTGACCCGGCCGAAGAAGGCCTGGAGGTCGAGGGCTTCCTCCACCGAGCAATGACCTTCGAAATGCACGGTCGTGCGAGCAATTCTCAGCGGCATCAGAGCAATTCCTTGAGGTCCAGGATGAGCAGGACGCGGCCGTCTCCCAGGAGCGCGGTCCCCGAATAGCCCCGCATGCCCGCCAGGGCGCCCTGGAGGGGCTTGAGGATCACGTCCATTCCCTCGCGGAAATCGTCGATGACGAGGCCCACATGACGGCCGTCGATCTGGCAGACGAGGACCGCCTCCTCGGCTTCCTCGTCGCTGCTCCGCTGGCGCGCCGGCACGCCCAGCAGGGTCGACATCCGCATCAGAGGGATGACGATGTCGCGCAGGACAAAGGCTTCGGCGCGCTTGATCCGCTGGATCCGGCTTTCCGGCACCCGGACCGTCTCGGCGATCATGTCCATGGGCACGCCGTAGACGCCATCCGCGGCCTCCACGACCATCACCCGCGTCACCGCCATGCTGAGCGGCAGTGTGAGTCGGGTGGTGGTGCCTTCGCCCAGGCGCGATGTCACGGAGACACGGCCGCCGAGCTTCTCGACCGTGGTCAGCACCACGTCCATGCCGACGCCGCGACCGGACAGGTCAGAGATCTCTTGCGCCGTGGAGAAGCCCGGCCTGTAGATCAGGTTGATCGCCTCCTGATCGGACAGGCGGCCGGCCTCCTCGGCATCGATGACACCCTTCTCAATCGCCGCGGCGCGGATCCGGGCCGGATCGATACCGCGCCCGTCATCCTGCACCTCGATGACCACGCCGTCGGCTTCCTGGCGGGCCCGCAGACGCAGGCTCGCCGTGCGTGCCTTGCCGGCGGCCTCGCGTATGTCGGGCTGCTCGATGCCGTGATCGAGGGAGTTGCGGACGATATGCAGCAGCGGGTCGCCGAGCGCTTCGATGATCGTCTTGTCGGCCGCCGTGTCTTCCCCTTCCACGGACAGGTCGATCTGCTTGCCGAGCTTGCGGGCGAGATCGCGTACAAGACGTGGGAATCGATCGAAGATGTCCGAGACCGGAAGCATCTGGACCTGCATGATCGCGCCCTGCATCTCCTGCGCGAGGCGGTCGATGACAGCGTATTGCTCCTTGATCTCCCGCGACATGTCACGGGAGCCGTAGGTTTCCTCCGCCCGTTTGGCCAGGAAGGGCAGGCTGTTCTTCGAGACTACGAGCTCGCCGATCAGATTCATCAGCAGATCGACTTTGGCTTGCTCGACCTTGAGGGTCTTCTGCGGCGCGCGCACCTCCGAAGCTGCATTCCGTGCGGCTCCGTCCGGCACCGGTGCGGTACTCTTTGGGAGATCGGCAGCCTTCGGCAGGTCGGTTGCCGAGGTAATCGAGGGGAGTGGATCCGAGGGGGGGAGGGTATCCGGCGTCCCACCGCTTTCGAGCACGTCCAGGAAGATCAGGAGCGGAAGCGTCGAGCGGCTCTCATGAGTATCGACGATCGCCTGCTGGAACGCATGACGTTGCGCGTCCAGGCCGAGGCCGACGAGCAGGTTGCCGACCACCGCCGCGACGGAGGCCAGCCGAATCTCGTCATACCCGTCCTTGCCGAGGGCTTGCCGCTGGCCCGCAAGAATGCTGCGTGCCACCGCGCCGTTGGGGCCGTCCAATAGCGTAGTCGGAGCCCCCGACGCAGTAGCGGATACGGTGGAATTCCCTACGCCGCCGAAACGCCCGGTTCCGGCCGCGTCGATCAGGGCGCGGACGAGGTCGTGGTCCGGAGCGGTGGCGGAGGCTGCGTCTTCGAGCCAGGAAAGGGCGTCGTTGCGCCATAGACCCGGCCCGGTGAAGCTCCGAAGCGTCGCCGCGCTGGCACGGATGGCCGCGAGATCGCCCGCGGCGTGCTGGGCCGAGGCGGCCTCGTAAAAATCGTCCCAGACCGGTCCGTCGCTCGGCTCGCCGGCAATCTGGACGAGGTCACGGGCAGAGACCGGACTGAACGAAACCTGATCCAGCTCGTAGCGTATCGCCTGCTCCACCTCGGTCCGGGGGGCGTCCGTGAGGATGTGGAAGCGTAGGTTGCAATGGTAGGGGTCGAGATCAGCTACCGGTCCCCAGGGCGCCACCGCCTCGATGGTGAAGGCCATGGCCTCGGGAACCTGGAGGGCGGCCTGAAGCGGGTCGGTGCCCGCATAGAAGCAGCCAGGGTCGGGCTCGTAGCACAAGGCCAGAACGGTCGCGCCTCGACAGGCACGACGGAATCCCTCCCGAAGGGATTCCACGGGCAGGCGATGCAGCCAGATCGGCGGCGCTTCGGCCGGCAGCGTTGCGTCAGCCGTCGTGGCGGTTTCCGGCGAATCCTTGGAGGCGACCCGAGCACGCAGGCCCGATGCCATCCGGCTGGCTACGCCATCGGCATCGGCGGGAAGCTCGGCGTCGCCTTCGAGACGGTCGACCCAAAGGCTGACCTGGTCCAGGCTGTCGAGCAGCATGTCGACAAGGCTCGAATCGAGAACGATTTCCTGCGCCCGAACCGCACCGAGCAGATCCTCGGCGGCGTGGACGAGACGGGTCAGCGCGGTCGCGTCGAACAGCCCCGACGACCCTTTCAGGGTATGGACGGCCCGAAACACTTCATTGATCGCAGGTCCGTCCTGCGGGTTCTTCTCGAGCCGCAGCAGGCCGCCGGCGGAGGCCTGCAACAGTTCCCGCGCTTCCGGAATGAAGCGCTGCAGCAAGGGGTTGTTACGGCTCGGGTTGCTCATGCCGCTGCACCGGTGAGAAGGCGGGCGGTCTGGACCAGAGCGACGGGATCGGCGGGCTTCACGAGGTAGAGGTTGGCGCCTGCATCATAGGCTCTGGCGGCATCCTGGTCACCGGCTTCGGTACTGATCGCCACCACGGGAATCGCCCGTAGTGCCGGCTCGTTCCGAAGGCGAGACAGCAACTCGTAGCCGTCCATCTTCGGCATGTTGATGTCGACGATCAGCATGTCGAAACGGCCGAGAAGCGCCCGCTCCAATCCCTCGAATCCATTCGCCGCCTCCTCGACGACGAAGCCCGCCCGGCTGAGCACGTCGCGGTAGAACATGCGCATCGTCGCGCCGTCCTCGACCACGAGGATCTGTTTCTGTTCGGCGCTCATCTCAATCGTTCCCGAGAGGCTTCTGATAGACGATCGTGTCGCCGAATTTGCGCGGCTGAAACATCGACGAGATCCGGCTCATGCTCTCGGAATGCCCGAGGCAGATGAAGCCGCCCGGCGACAGGCAGTCGTAGAGTGCTTCGACGGCCAGCCGGCGCGACACGTCGTCGAAGTAAATCAGAAGGTTACGACAGAAGATGACGTCGACGGCGCGGTAGCGGGTCGTATGTAGGGGGTCGACGATATTGGCGATGGAGAAGTCGACGGATTCGCGTAACTCCTCGCGGAGTTGGAAGCGATCCGGTCCGACACTCTGGAAATACTTCGCACGCAGAGCCGGAGTGAGCCGGTGCAGCGAGCGCTCGCCGTAAATGCCCTGGCGTGCGTCGTTCAGCACGCGGGTATCGATGTCCGAACCCCTGATCTCGATGGCGAAATCATCGGCCCGCGACCAGTTCTCGATGATCTGGATCGCGACGGAATAGGGTTCTTCGCCGGTCGAGCACGGCATCGACCAGATCCGCAGGGTATCGCCGATCTTACGCGAGCGTGCGATCTCCGGCAGCATGCCCTGGACCAGGGCATTGAACTGATAGTCTTCGCGGAAGAAATAGGTCTCGTTCACCGTCATGATGTTGACGAGGCATTGAAGCTCCTCGCCAGAGGCCTGGAAGCGAACCAGATCGAAATAACGCCGGAAGCTTGTGCTTCCCGTCTTTTCCATACGGTCATACAGGCGCTTCTCGACGAAGTACCCTTTCTTGTCGTTGAATAGAATGCCTGTCCTACGATAGAAGAACTCGAAGAAGATGTTGTATTCTTCTTCGCTGATCGGAGGGTGCCCCTGTCTCATCGTCATGGCGCTGGAGAGCGGCATTACAATCCTCTGATCCGGCGGATCACGGCCGAAACCGCGAACGCAATGAAGGGGACGTCAGGGAAACGGCCGGGGAGGGCTTCCAGCGCGGGAATGGCGTGTTCGGTGCCGATCTCGGCCAGTCCCTCGACTGCGGCCGCGCAGACATTCACGTGCTCGTCCTCGGCCACGACCTGCGTCAGCCAAAGCGGCGTGCTGGGATGCGGCAGGAGGCTCACGATGTTCACGGCGAAGATGCGCACGTCGCTATCGGCATCGGCGAGCAACTCGGCGACGAACGGCTCGACCTCGGACGGCATCTCCTGAAGCGCCTCGATGACGGCATTGCGCAGGCCGGTATCCTCGCTGCGCAGGAACGGCAGCAGGCCTTCCACCACGCGCTCGGATTTCAGCCGAATGAGAGACGTGACGATGGCGCTCCGGACACTGAGGGCGCTCTCCACTGCCAGCCGATCGCATAGCAGCGGCACTGCTTCCGGGACCGCGCCGAGGGTCCGAGCGGCACCGCGACGCGCCGAAGCCTCCAGGGAGGCGAGTTCGAGGCTCAGCGTCGCCAGATCGATGGTGGACGCCGTCGCCTGCGTGTCGCCGAGTGCGGCGGGTTTCCTCAGTGCCATCCTAAGCTCCCTGGGCTCGAAGGCCGGCCTGTGGCCGAAGCCAAGCGGTGAGTTGTGCGGCGATGGCGTGGCTCGGCAGCACCATGCTGGCGCCTCCGAGCTTGATGAGCTCGTTCGGCATGCCGAATACGACGCTGGTGTCGGCATCCTGCGCGATGGTCAGGCCGCCGCGCTGGTTGATCCGGGCCATGGCCTCGGCGCCGTCATTGCCCATGCCGGTGAGCTGCACGCCGATGAGCTGCTCGGCCGGAAAATGATCGAGGGCGCTGACGACCAGGCGGGTGACGCTCGGATGCCAGAGATGATCCTGAGACTGGGGCAGCGGGGTCGCCGAATGACCGGTGCCGCGCTTCGTCACGACGAGGTCGGCGTCGCCCTTGGCGATATAGATTGTCCCTGCCGCCAGCGGCGTCTGGCGCGCCGCCTCGACCACGGACATGGCGCAGAGCTCGTTCAGGCGCCGGGCGAAGACGCCGGTGAAGCTGCCGGGCATGTGCTGGGCCACCAGGACCGGCCAGGGGAGATCGGCAGGCAGAAGCGGCAGGATTTCCTCCAGCACGCTCGGGCCCCCGGTGGAGACGCCCACCAGGATGAGGCCCATGCGGCCCCGCGCGCCGGCCCGTACGCGGTTCGAGACGCTGTCGACGGGAGCCGAAGCGGGTGCCGGGCGCCTTGCCCCGATGCGCTGGCGCAGGCCGAGGCTACGCCGGATCCGCACCCGTGCAGCACCGCGGATCTTGGTGAGCAACTCGTGGTGGATGCGGTCGATCGACAACGAGATCGTACCGCCGGGCTTCTGGACGAAGTCCACGGCACCGAGCCGCAACGCCTGGAGGGTCGTCTCGGCGCCTTCCTCGGTGATGGAGGAGACCATCACCACGGGGCGCGGGTAATCGCTCATGATCCGGGAGAGGCAGGTGATCCCGTCCATTTCCGGCATGTTCACGTCGAGGGTGATGACCTGCGGGTCGAATTCCTCCAGGCTCGCCAGGGCCTCGACGCCGTTGCGTGCGGCACGGACGATGAAATCGCCCTGGCCTTCGAGCAACTGGGTCAGATGCCGGCGCATGAGCGCGGAATCGTCGACGATGAGCACCTTGATCATGCAACTGTCTGACGGATGAGGTGAAAAGGAGCAGAAGCGCAAGAACGGCACGATCCGAATTCGTGGATCGATGTCCCGTCCCGCGAAGGTCAGCCATGCCCGGGACCGACCGTCATCCGACGCCCATCGAGGGCGGCCGAACGACGGGCGGATTTCCGGAGCCGCCGGGACCGTGAGGCCGGTCCCGGCCGCGTATCAGTGCGTAACCTGTCCGATGGAAGCCGCTTCGTCGGTGTCCAGAAGCTGCAGGATATCCAGCAGCAGGATCATCCGCTTCTGATCCTCGAGGTTGGCCACCCGGCGGATCAGTCGCTTCTGCGCATCCGAGAGGTGAGGGGCATCTCCGATCACCTTGCCGGAGATACGCATCACCTCGGACACGGAATCCACGATGAAGCCCGTGCGCACGTCGCGGATCGTGAAGACCATGATCCGCTGGCGGTCGCTGCGGTCGGCCTGGGCAAGGTTGAAACGCCGCCGCTGGTCGATCACCGGCAGGACGACGCCCCGGAGGTTGATGACCCCCTCGACGAAGGCCGGTGCGCGGGGGATTCGGGTCAGCTCGTCGGGGACGCGGACGATCTCCTGCACGGCTTCGATCGGGACGCCGTATTCCTCGTCCATCAGGCGGAACACCACGAACTGTTCCTCGTCGAGGCTGTCCTGGACCGTCTCCCGCTCAGAACCGGTGCTGGTGCCCATCATCGTCTCCCCGGCCTTCACGGCCAACCGCAGATCGGCGGTGTCGAACATCCGCCCCGCCGAGAGGACCGAAACCAGGCGCTTGCCACCCTGAAGGCGGCAGATCGCCTGGATCTCGTCCATTGTGCCGTCATGGCTGAGAAGGGTCGGCATGGCCTCCACGAGGCTGCGGTTGACCCGCAGGACCTCCTTGACGCTGTCCATCACGACGCCGACCGAAAAGCCGGACTCACCGCCGAGGGACACCACCACCACCTTGTCGGTGCCGCTGAACGCTTTCGCGGGCAGGCCGAACATCTCGCGGAGCGAGACGAGCGGCAGGAGTCGGTTCCGCAGGGTGATCACTCCGAGCACATGGCCGGGAGTGTTCGGGATCTGAGTCACGTGCTCGGGGAGCTGCACGATCTCCTGCACCTGCTCGATGGGAAAGGCGTATTCCTGCCCGGCCACCTCGAAGCTGACGAGCTGGTCCTCATCGACCACCGCGTCGACCGATACGGAGACGGATGCCGTCCCGTCCGAGCCGATGAGGCCGCCCGCCGAAGACCGCTGGGCAGCGATGGAGCTGAACTCCCGCTGCACCAGCTGCACCGAGTCGAGGATCATGACCATCGATCCGCCCTTGGCGTCCTTGATCATGCCGGTGAGCAACTCGGTATCGACGGTGCCGCGGAGCGAGGAGGCGGGCTCGATCCGCTCTGCATCCACGGTCACCACATTGGCCATCCGATCGACGACGAAGCCGATCGGACTGCCCTGGTCGAGCACCACCACGCGGGTCGCGTCGTCGTGGAGCACCGGCGGGAAGTTCAGCACGTCCCGGAGGTTGAGGACGGGTAGGACCGTGCCCCTGAGGTTGGCGAGGCCGAGGAGGGAGCCCGGGCTGAGGGGGACTCGGACCACGGTCGGGACCCGGATGATCTCCTGGACATCCGAGAGGGAGACGGCGAACATCTCGGTCTCGATGTGGAAGATCACGAATTGCCGCGCTTCCGTAAGTGCCGCGTCCGAGACCGGCGGCGGGGCGGCGCGAGCCGCTGGAGGCGCGAACTTGGCCTCCAACGTTTCTAACGCCTGGGCAACTGCTGGTGCCATGGGGGTATCGTCCCTTCGAGAGAGCTCGGTTCAGGCGGCCTGGAGCTCGTCGGCGAGGGAGGCGATCTCTTCGATGGCCGCGGCGAGTTGTTCGGCGCCCTTGGCCTGCTCGCGGGCCGCGTTGCCGGCTTCGCCCGAGGTGCGCACCGCCTGCTGGGCCGCCGCCGCCACCTGCTCGACGGCGGTCTGAACCTCCGTCACCATGCGGACGATCCCGTCCGAGCCGTTCAGGATCTCGCGGTTGCCGGTGATGATGTCGCCCATCTCCTTGGCTACCAACTCCAGGTTCTTGGAGATGATCGCCGACTTCTCCACCTCGACGACGGCCGCGTCGGCGATTTCCTGGATATCGCCGCGCACGAACACGACCGTGTCCTGAATCGCCTTGACGGTATCCTTGATCCGCTCGGCATTCTCTGCGGAATCCCGGGCGAGGTTGCGGATATCCGTCGAGACCACTGCGAAGCCCTTACCGAACTCGCCGGCCCGTGCGGCCTCTACGGAGCCGTTGACGGCCAGCATGTTGGTCTGGATCGAGACCGTGGTGATTGCATCGACGATCTTGTCGATGCGGCGGCTGACCTGTTCCAGGGCCGCGATCTGATCACGGCTGAGGCGACCGGCCTCGACGGATTTCTGGATTCCGCTCACCATCGTGTCCACCAGGGACTTGTTGTCGGTCAGGATGTCGGCGATGGACTGCGCCTTCTCGACCGCAGCCGTCGCGAAGGCGCGCGATGTCTGGGTCCGCCGCTCGATCTGGGTGATCGCGGCGGAGGATTGCTGGGTGGCCGCCGATTGCTGCTGTGCGCCCTTGGTGATCTGGTCCAGGGCGGTCATGATCTGGGTCGACGCCCGGTTGATCTCTTCCACGGCGCTGGACAGTTCTTCCGCTGCGGAGGCCACCTCTTCGGCGCTCTTGCCGATATTGGCGCTGCTCTTGAGCTCTTCGGCGAGTTCGGAGAGCTCCTGGGACGCCTGTTCGCTCTGCGACAGGGCCGTCGTCTGCTGCTCGATCATCTTGGCGGCCTCCTGGCAGGCGGAACCCTGCTCTTCGGCCGCCGCCGCGATGATCTCCGCGCCCTTCTGAGACTCCTTGGCGGCGATGCCCGATTCATCGGCCGCCTTCGCCATATCGCGGCACCCGGTGATGATCTCGGCCATGTCCTGACGGATGCGCTCGAGCTGCCCCGTCACGGTCACGCCCTTCTCGGCCTCGCTCCGCGAGGAGGCGGCCGAGCTACCGATGCCGTCCGCCACGATCTTCACGTCGCGCTGGATCTGGGCGACCAGCTCCTGGATGTCCCGGGCCGACTTCTCGCTGGTTTCGGCCAGGGTCCGTACCTCGTCGGCGACGACAGCGAAGCCCTTGCCGTGCTGGCCGGCGCGGGCCGCTTCGATCGCCGCATTGAGGGCGAGTAGGTTGGTCTGATCGGCGATACGCGCAACGGCTTTGACGATCTCACCGATGGTGGTCGCCTGCCGGTCGAGTTCCTCGACAATCTTGACGGAGGCTTCCTGGCGCTCGGATGCCTTGGCGATGGCCGCGATGGTGTTGCCGATCTGGCCGGCGGTCTCGGCGAGCAGGGCGGACAGGTTCTCGGTCTTACGAAGGGGCAGATCGGCATTGTCCTTGGCGGCGAGAATCAGGATTGCCCCTTGGTTCACCGCTTTCATGGTCTCCTGCGCGGCGCTGGCTGCCTCCTCGGCTCCGACGCCGATCTGCTCTGCGGCCTTGCGCAGTTCTTCCGCGGCCGAAGATGCCTCGGCGACGCCGCTGGACAGCTGCGAGGTCGCCGAGGCGATCAGCTCCGCAGCCTTCTGCTGGCGTGCGAAGGTCCGCGCCTTGCGCTTCTCGGCTTCCGCCACGAGATGCGATTTGGCCGGAGGCGAATGACCCTCATCCCGCATGCCATGGGAGACGGGCAGAGCGCGCATCGTCGCCTTCTTCGCAAGAGCCATCTGAGTAAGACCTTCCCAATGTAGCAAGCGGTTGGGAAGGCTCGCTTCTGCTGAAGGCGCTCCAAACCCAAGATAAATTTGAGATTTCCCGGTGGGCTGTGGTCGGAACCAAAATTTACTTAAGTAATGTTCCGTTCCAGCGCGATCTAATTGGCCTATATGAATTAAAAAACAGTTAATGCAGGCATTAAGCTCGCTTAATGGAACTCCGATAGGCAAACGTATTCAATTTGCTGAAATATACCTGTAAATAGTATCCCGCACGACGCATAATGGTGACATTAGATATCGATTGCCGATTTGGTTTGACGGGTTCCTCGGATTGAGGATCGCAAAGCGTTAATTCGCCAATTTTGCTTCGCGATGAGGCTGAACCGCCTCTACGAATTGCTCGAGCTTCCGCACAGAAACGCGACGTCAACGCATGCGGCGAGTCAGCCGACCTGTTTCATCATGTAATCCGTTGGGCATGCCAGAACGGGGCTGACCATGCGACCTTCTGGCTCATCATTCGAATGCGGGATGCAGACCGCCGGCGCGGACATGCGGAGCATGTCGTTGGCGATATCGAACAGGTCCGCACGTTGACCGACGTGAACCGGGATCGGCCAGCACCGTACCAAAGCGCAGCCCCTCCGCCCTCAGGCGATCGAGTTCCGACTGAGCGATCTCGCCCTTGCTCCGTGGCGCGGTCGCGGGCTCGGGCCCGCCCGCCCGCCCGCACCGCTGCGAATTGCTCGTCCACGCTTGCGGAAGGAAGAGGCGCAAGCCCACCGGCACGGCCACCTCGCCCTGTGCCAGGGTGAGCGAGACCAGAGACTGACAGTTGGCCTGCTTGCCCAGCGCGCCGCAGTCTTGTCGCGCCACCCCGACCGAGCGCGTGCCCTTCTTCGGCAGGGCGGTGTCGTCGATCACCACAGGCATCGGGGCCGCCCACCAGCCGATCCGCCTGGCGGCCCAGTTCCCTCCAGAGCCGCCCGCAGTCCCAGGCCGAGCTGGCGATGAAGTGCTGCAGCTGATCGTGGCCCGGCAGCCCGAGGCGCGCCGCCATCGGCTGCAGGCTCTTGCGATCACCCGGACCGAGCAGGCCACGCAGGTAGAGCGGCGCCCAGGTCCTCCGGGTCTTGCGGCCCCATCACCGCCAGGAACGGCGCCAGCCACGCATCGAGCTCGTTTGTCCCTTGGCGATCCTGATCCACCGCTGCCTCTCGAACCATCAAGGATGACAACGCGTTGCGACCGGTCAAAATGCCCAGGTAGCGCTAGGAGATGGGAGCTGAACTTAGGTGAGGAGGAACCCGAAATCGTTCGCATCCAGCGACGAGGCGGCAACATCATGAAGGATGATCTTGTTGCCTGACCCAGCGCCGTCGAAGGTGATGAGCGTACTCGCTCCGCCATTCAGTCCGCCGATGTTAATATCAGTGAAGCTGTTGACGAGGGCTGACACGTCAAAATGGTCTGCGCCTGACTCAAAGCCATAGACATTGTCGCGTCCAAAGTTCGCTTTGAAAGTGAAGGTATCAACCCCTGCGCCGGCATAGAGTTTGTCGCTCCCGGTGCTACCGTCAATGACCGTGTCACCCGCGCCGGCCGTGATCGTGTCGTTACCCTTGGTGCCCGTCACCGTAGCGAGCGTCGTTTCGGCATTCTGTACAGCGATCGCGACTTTCGTACTCACACCAGACATATCGAGGGTCAGCGCATCGCGCACATAGACCGTCTCGATCTCCTTGAAGTTCGTGTCGGTGAACGTGAAGGTTTCGATTCCTAGAAGGAAGAGCTTGTCGTTGCCGGCATCCCCCTGGACCAGCGTCGGCGCCTCGATGACCACCAGCCTATCGTCGCCGACTCCCGCGACCAGCGTGTCGGAGCCAGCGTCTCCGCGCAGGGTATCGTTGCCCTCGCCTCCAAAAAGCCGGTCATTTCCCGCCCCCCCAGCGAGGACGTTGGCCGTCGCATCGCCCGTCAGCGTATCCGCGTTCTGGCTTCCGCGAACGTTCTCGATATCGGTCAGGCTATCGCCTTGCGCGTCACCCCCGCTGTAGGAGCCCGTCGCCAGATTGACGGTCACACCGAGGAGGGAATGCTCGTAGCTCGCCGTGTCGCTGCCACCCGCGCCGAAAAGCTGGTCGGCTTTCGCGCCGCCTTCGAGCACATTGGCCGTCGCATCGCCCGCCAGAACGTCTTCGTATCGACTGCCGCGAAGGTTCTCGATGTCGGTCAGGATATCGCCCTCAGCGTCGCCACCGGTGTTGGCCCCCGTCGTCAGATTGACGGTGACACCGAGAAGGGAATGCTCGTAGCTCGCGGTATCGCTGCCACCCGCTCCGAAAAGCTGGTCGGCTTCCGCTCCGCCTTCGAGGACGTTGGCCTTTGCATCGCCTGTCAGGAAATCTGCGTAGCGACTGCCCCAAACGTTCTCGATGCTCTCAAGGATGTCGCCTTCTGCATCCCCACCAGTGTTGACCTTGGTCGTCAGGTTCACGCCGACAGAAAAGGCTGACGTCTCGTAGCTCGACGTGTCGATACCGGCGCCACCTCGGATGACGTCGGCGCCATTGAGACCTTCGAGGATATTGTCACCCGCATCGCCGACCAAGATATCGAGGAAACGAGTGCCGACGGCGTTCTGAACGTCGATGAGAGTGTCATGAAAAACGAAGCCTGTCCTATTGTAGGCTTCGCGTTCGTCAAGAAAGACCTCGACCCCTAAAGTGTCGGGCTCGTTCGGCCCATCATAACCTATATAACTGGCGGTATTGTTTCCGGCACCGCCTCGAATGATATTGGTGCCGAGATTGCCGACCAAGGTGTCGTCACCGCCGCCGCCATTCAATACGTCGTTGCCTGAGCCACCGTATATGAAGTCACCAAGTTTACTGCCTTGCAGAACGGAATCGCCAGTCCTGTCGTTGTAGAAGAGCAATAAAGGTCCTACTTCATCGGCAACATTTATCTGCGCGCCGCCGCTTGGATAGGTATATTTTACTGAAGGGGTTCCCCCTAATGATAAGCCCAGGAACCCGCCGACGAAGCCTACCTTGAGAGGCGCGTCTATATTTGAGTCTGGATCGGCGCTATTGCTCAAAACAATCAAGTTTTTGAGGCGACCGTCGTCCAAAATTGCTAATCCCGCCTGGCTCATAGTGTAAAATCCTATCTCGGCGCAGTTCAGGCGCACTAATTTTTCTGAATATACAGACCTCACAATGGACAAATTTGCACCAAGCGCCCGTCGTCACGGTCGCTTCACAGGGAAATCCAGATTGTGATCCGATCATCAAGGCACTGTTCAATTGCTTGCACACATGCCTATGTCGGAGGAGGGGATACAATGAGGGCTGAGACGCCAGGAATAGAGAAAGGCGGTTCGATCAAGCAAAATTTGATGGTGTGCCTAAATTGATCCTCTGGGTTTTCTCGCAAATTGTAAGGCCATCAGAGAAGCTTGGCGTGGCCCCTGGATCGTTTTGTGCACTGCTGACGTTTCTTGTGGTGCGTTACAGCATGAGTGTGCCGCAATGCTGTCGTTGCTCGAAGCCGCCGAAGACGCATTGACTGCCATGGCGCATGCGGAGAGGAAAGCCATCGATCTTCGCTTGCAGATGTCTCCAGACGAGGACGGAGTCAGCTTCTGGGCAGCCGTGGCCAAGCTCTATGCCTGGGATCAGGCGAAGCCTGTAGAGGTCCCTGAGGAATGCGCCTTTTAGAGCGCCTAACAGAACCGTTTGATCTGGTTGAGAGTGATGAGGCTGGTCGCGAGGCTGGTGAAGGCCTCGTAGATGTCTGCACGTCGCTCGTAGCGGACGGGCAAGCGGCGGAAGCGGTTGAACCACGCGTGGGTACGCTCGACGACCCAACGATGCCGACCGAGTTTCTCGCTGCTTTCGATACCCTTCCGCGCGATGCGCGGGACGATGCCCCGCGCCCGGCACTCATGGCGGCGGGGTCGGGCATCGTAGGCCTTGTCGGCGTGCAGCTTGTCCGGACGGCGTCGCGGTCGCCCTCGTCGACCACTCCGCAGAGGCGGAATGGCATCGAGGGTGGCCGCCATCATGACGGTGTCGTGTCTGTTGGCCCCGCTCAGGCAGAAGCCGAGCGGCGTGCCGCGCGCGTCGGTGACGAGGTGGCGCTTCGTGCCCGGCTTCCCCCGGTCCGTCGGGTTCGGGCCGGTGGCAGGCCCCCTTTTTTAGCCGGGACAGACGCGCTGTCCAGGCAAGCCCGGTTCCAGTCGATCTCACCCGCTGCGTGCAGGCGCTCCAGCAGCACGTGATGCAGGCGGCTCCATACGCCCGCCGCTTGCCAGTCCCGCAGCCGCCGCCAGCAACTCATGCCGGAGCCGCAGCCCATCTCGGCCGGTAGCATCTCCCACGGCAGACCCGAGCGCAGCACGAACAGGATGCCCGTCAGGGCGGCCCGGTTCTCGATCGGACGACGCCCGCCCTTCGGACGGGGCCGAGGTGGCGGGAGGAGCGGAGCGATCTCATCCCAGAGATCATCGGGGAGAAGCGGTCTGGCCATGCCAAACCAACGCTGAACTTCCAGCTTCGTGCCGTTCTGTTAGACGCTCTTAATATTGGGCTATGACAGCCCATATATGAGTAAGGAGCGCCGCCAGCTTGGCCCGCATCTGTATGGCCTTGATGGCAACTCGCTCGGAGCAGGGCTTTCTCCCCTTCACTCTTACTGTCGCCCATCGAGCCTGCCTAGCATCGCCGTAGCGTCTTCCTCTGCTGCGATCCGCGATCGAGCGTATCGAGAACCCTTGGACCATCGATGGTCTGGGCGTCACCAACGTTCGTTCTCAAGTGGTCATCCTCTTCGGCCTGCGGATCACGGATCACGGGTGGCGATGGCCGATCGGATGACGATCTGACGTTGGGTAATGTTGCACCATAAGGAAAGCGACACGTAGGCCGACTATCGAGAGTTTTATGAGCGCTGTACGGCCGATGGCGTGAGGGTAATGTGATCGGCCCCATTCGGTGGCTCAGGATCGAAGTTAGTGCATCGTCGGTCTGGAGTTGACCCGCTTTGTGGTCCACGGCCTATGCAAGTTCTCGGGCTATGACAGCTTGGTCGGCGAAGGCTCGGGGCGTCAAGCCGCCCAGGGCCGTATGAGGTCGGTCATCGTTGTAGTGGCACCTCCAGTCCTCGATGCGCTCACGGGCATCAGCCAGCGACAGGAACCACGAAGCGTTCAGGCATTCCGCTCGTAGGCGGCCGTTGAACGACTCGATGTAGGCGTTGTCGGTCGGCTTGCCTGGTCGTGAGAAGTCGATCTCGACCCCGTTCAGATAGGCCCACTGGTCGAGCATGCGCCCGGCGAACTCCGGTCCATTATCCACCCGCAGGCTCTTGGGCCGACCTCGCAGCCGGCCCAAGGCATCCAGAGCCTCGGTCACCTGGAAGGCGCGGAAGTTGGCTCTCGGTGTGAGCGAGAGCGCCTCTCGCGTATGGCAATCGACAACGGTCAGGATCCGGAATGGACGACCATCGAAGAGGCGGTCGGACATGAAGTCCATGGCCCAGACCTCGTTGGGTCCACCGATCGCCGGTCGCCCCTGACGGTAGCGCCACGCCCGCTTGCGTTTGGGCAGCTTGGACCGGATCGACAGCCCCTCATCCCGGTAAATCCGGTAGGTTCGCTTGTGGTTCACCTCCCAGCCCTCCCGTCGCAGCAGGATGTGCAGCCGCCGATAGCCGTAGCGCACCCGCGCGGCGGCCAGTTCCTTCAACCGCATCCGCAGCGCGACCTGAGGGTCCGAGCGCTTCCTGTAGCGCTGGGACGAACGGCCGAAGCCGGTAGCCAGACAGGCCCGACGCTCGCTGATGTCGTAGACCACCTGCAGGTGACCAGCGACCTCACGGCGAGCGGCGGGCCTCACCACTGATCCTTCAGGACATCCTGAAGCATCGAGCGGTCCAGCGTCAGGTCGGCGACCAGTCGTTTGAGCTTGCTGTTCTCGTCCTCCAGCTGCTTGAGCCGTCGGATCTCAGGCACGCCCATGCCGACGAACTGCTTCTTCCAGCGGTAGAACGTCGGCTCAGAGACACCCATCTTCCGGCAGACCTCGTCCACCGTCGCGCCGTTCTCCGCCTACCGCAGGGCGAAGGCGATCTGTTCGTTCGTGAAGCGTTTGCGAGGCATGGCATCCACCCTCCTTCAGGGTTCAGGATGCCCGAAAAACTTGCGCTCAGCGCGGACCAGTTTGATGGGGCAGGGTCGCTGGCCCCTAGGCCATACCTCAGGGCGGACCACTTCGATGGAGGCGGATCACATGGACGGTCGCCGCTTTAGCAATCCAGACTTCGCTGAGAGTCTTAAAAAGATTGTCCAGAGCTAAAAAGATTAGATTGGCGCACGTAAATACTTGGTACGCACTACGGAAATCGAACCCGCCTCTCTAGCGTGAAAGGCTAATGCCCTCACCGATAGTCGAATGGCGCTAAAGGGATTCTTCGCTGTGAATGCAAGTAAAAGCCGATTTATTGGCGCTCCCTAGGGGAATCGAACCCCTGTTTTCGCCGTGAGAGGGCGACGTCCTAGACCGCTAGACGAAGGGAGCGCATATAGTCCTAGTACACCGCTAGGACTACTCTTACTAACAACACGAAGTCAACTCCCTTGGATAGGACTTTGGCAGCCAACCTTCGGCCCGCAGGCATCGATGGTAGGGATACCAACCCTAACCCCTTGAACCTACACACATGGCAGGATGATTAGGGGTATCAAGACGTCCTAGACCGCTAGACGATGGGAGCTTTCCGGGCGGCTGGCGATCGTATAGCGACGGTCGGGCGGGGGAGCAAGGCCTCCCGAGCGCTTAAATTTCATCGGCATCGAAAGAGATCATATCGTGCAAGAACCGCAGGACCGCCGTGTCGTCCTCGACCTGGACGCACAGGCGGAGCGCATCGACAGGGCGCTCGCCCGCGCGCTGCCGGACGTATCGCGTTCGCGGTTGCAGGAGCTGATCCGTACCGGTCAGGTGAGCAAGGATGGAATCGTCGTTCTGGACCTCTCCCTGAAGGTCAGCGGAGGTGCCGTCCTCGACGTGACGATTCCTGCGCCGGTGGATGCGACGCCGATGGCGGAGGCCCTCGATCTCGCTATCGTTCACGAGGACGACGACCTGATCGTCATCGACAAGCCGGCGGGGCTGGTGGTTCACCCGGCGCCCGGTCACGATGCTGGAACCCTTGTGAATGGCCTCATCGCTCATTGCGGCGAGAGCCTGTCGGGGATCGGCGGTGTACGGAGGCCTGGTATCGTGCACCGGCTCGACAAGGACACGAGCGGTCTCCTCGTCGTCGCCAAGAACGATCTGGCCCATAAGGGGCTCACGGCGCAGTTTGCCGACCATGGCCGTAACGGACCGCTGGAGCGTGCGTATCTCGCCCTGACCTGGGGAGCGCCGGAGCCCCGGCTGGGCACGATCGACGTCGAGCTCGCGCGCAGCCAGCGCAATCGCGAGAAGATCGCCGTCATGCGCCCGGGGGAGGGCCGTACAGCCATCACCCATTACGTCGTCGAGGAGATCCTGGACGCTGGCGCCGAAGTCGCCCTCGTCCGTTGCCGGCTCGAGACCGGACGGACGCATCAGATCCGCGTCCATCTCAGTCATCGCGGCCATCCGCTTCTCGGCGATACGGTCTATGGCAACGCCTTCAAGACCAAGGCCGGCCGACTTGGCGAAGCGGCGCGGGCCAAGCTCGAAGCTTTGGGTCGGCAGGCGCTTCACGCTGCCATATTGGGTTTCGAGCACCCACGCACCGGCGAGGTGCTGCGGTTCGAAAGCCCGATCCCGCCGGATATGGCTGCCCTCATCGCTGCCTTGCGGGGACCATCGAAGCCTTGAGGAGCCGAGCAGCGACCCCAGGTACTCGAACGGAATCGTCGATTCCCGTCACTGTTGCGGAGTTGCGCCTGTCAAGGATGGCCGGCAAACAGGTGTGCGGGCGCACCCCGGCCCGCGGCCTTTCGTGTCACCTTCGAGCCATCGGCTCACTGGTGCGTTGTTAGCCACGTTCGAGTCACGGACCGCTACCGCACCGTTTTCTTTCCGGGTAGGCTCGGGGAGTGGGACGGTCGGCTCATAGAGCGGCGGTTCGTTTCTGGTCTGCCCGGATGGGGGACCTTGTAGGGAGAGATGACTATGGCAGGCGCACTACCCGTGCTCGCCACCGAAGGTGGACTTTCGCGCTACCTCGATGAGATCCGCAAGTTTCCGATGCTCGAGCCGAACGAGGAGTTCACGCTTGCCAAGAGCTGGCGTGAAAAGGGTGACCGCGATGCGGCGCACCGGCTCGTGACATCGCATCTCCGACTCGTGGCCAAGATCGCCATGGGTTACCGTGGTTATGGCCTTCCCATCGGCGAAGTCGTGTCCGAAGGGAATGTCGGCCTCATGCAAGCGGTCAAGCGGTTCGAGCCGGACAAGGGCTTCCGGCTCGCCACCTATGCTATGTGGTGGATCAAGGCTGCGATCCAAGAGTACATTCTACGCTCTTGGTCGCTGGTGAAGATGGGCACCACCGCAAACCAGAAGAAGCTGTTCTTCAACCTCCGTAAGGCCAAGGGCAAGATCTCCGCCCTGGATGAAGGGGATCTGAAACCCGATCAGGTGGCTCAGATCGCGGTCAAGCTCGGCGTGCCCGAGCAGGACGTGATCGACATGAATCGCCGCCTGTCCGGCGATACCTCCCTCAACGCTCCCCTCCGCGAAGAAGGTGAGGGTGAGTGGCAGGATTGGCTGGTGGACAACAGCCCGAGTCAGGAAACCGTGCTCGCCCGCGAGGAAGAGGGCCAGAACCGGCTGACCGCCTTGCGCGATGCGCTGTCGGTCCTGAACCCGCGTGAGCGTCGCATCTTCGAGGCGCGCCGACTTGCGGACGACCCGATCACCCTCGAAGACCTGTCAGGCGAGTTTGGAGTCTCGCGCGAGCGCGTCCGACAGATCGAGGTTCGAGCCTTCGAGAAGATCCAGGAGGCAGTGAAACGCAACCTCGCTACCCGCGAGGCCCCGCGGGCGGCCGCTCACGCCTGAAGTTTCCTCCGAGGGGCACTTATTAGAGAGAAGGCTGGTTTCGCTGATGCGGAACCGGCCTTTTTTTTATCGTGTGCCTATCGACGCCATTGCTCGAAGGCCGAGCGGATGACCTGATTGCCCGAAGTGCCCTTCTCGAAAGTCAGGACGCCACGAGGGCCCGAGACGAACTTCATCGGTAGGTCGAACCAGTTGCGATGCTCCAACAGGTCGGCGTTCCGGTCTACATCGGCCTGAAGCGAGGACAGGCCGATTAGGAAAAGGTTCTCCTTGACGCGTACCGGCAGGCCCGAGACAGGCGATCCCCGGCCCCCTTCTTCATCCTTCGCACTCAGAAGGCCGACATCCTGCACCGCATGCGTATCCCCGGCGGGGCTGGTGGTGGTGAAGGCAAGTTCGATGGTGTGGGACGCAGGAAAGGTGGGATCGAGGTTCCGTCGGATCGTCATCACCAGCGACAGGCCAGCATCGGCAAAGGTCACACGCCCCCGGATCACGGTCTCCAGTGGCTGGCCCTGTTCGCCATTCATTGCCTCGAGACGCCAGACCACCATGCCCTGGAAGGTGATCGGCTGTGCATTTCCGCCCGCTGTATTCTCTTCGAAAAGAACGGCTCGCTGTGCGACTGCCACATCGGGCTGGGTCGGTGCCTTGCCGGCATCCGGCGTTGCCGTCGTCGGGCGGGCGGGAGCCTGACGAGAGGTCTGGTCGCGTCGCTCCGGGAGGGCGGGAGCGTCACCGCCGATCCGATCTGCATATTTCGATGCCGCCGGATCGGACCCCTCCTCTTGTGTCTCCGTGATTCCAGGCTGCAGGTCCGAAGGTTTGTCGCGAAGCATGAAGGCCGCTACCGCGATGAGCCCGACGACGACCAGGAGAACGCTTCCCACGAAGACATTCCGGAGAAGGCGAGGGCGGCCCTTACGCGGGGCGACGACGTCGATCCGTGGACGATGCCGCGCATTCGAGGAATCGACAGGCATGCCCGCCGCGTCACGCTCGGCGGGCGGCGCTTCGATCGATGGTTCTATGGGTGATTCCGACTCCGTGGATTGACCAGATGGCGTCTCAGCGCCCGAGGTCATCTTCGCAGCGTCTCGCGCAGCCTTCCGGTCGGCGACCCTGTCGGCAGATTTCGCCTTCCGCGGCTTGATCGGTAAGACCGTAGCAGGGCCGTCTGAGACAGGCACCTGTTCCGCTGCCGGGGGAAGAGACTTGGGTGGCGACGCGTCTGCGTTTGCAACACGCGAGCGATCCGGCCGCGAGGGCCGAATGCCCAAGTTTGGCTCAGGTGCGGGCGGCAGGGTCGGTTCGGCGAAGTCGCGCTTGGTCGGTTCCGGTAATCGATCCGGAGCCGCCGCTTCCGGCAGAGTGTCGCGCTCCTCGGGGGCAACGAAGATCGGCGGCACGACATCGTTGGCCGCGGTGGCCGGCGGCTCGCCAAATTCGTTCTCGACCCGTTCGATGGCGGTTTCGAGGGCTTTGCTCTCGAGGTCGATGTCGGCTTCGGATAGCGGTGGTTCGAGCGACCGTAGCTGTCCGATCAGAGCGCCGCGCGCCCGGTCATAGACCGCCTTACGCAGGGCGGGAGACCGATCCGGCATCGCTTGAAGCGCTCGTGCCAGCAAAGGGTAATAATCGGCCATCGAACCTCGGTCCGCCCTGTTCTCACCGTCCAGATATGGGCGCCCGGCGGGGCGCGACCGCATGATCCGCGATGCCTGTCCCTCGAACGAGGCACCCACCAGCCCTACAGCGCTTGATCACTCGGGAAACTGCCACCGGTCGCCTTGTCGCTACCCCAAGTACTGAAGCCTCAGCCGGACGCTCAATCCTCGAAGGGATTGTGCATCAGGATGGTGTCGTTGCGCTCCGGCGACGTCGAGAGCAACGCCACGGGTGCCCCGATCAGTTCTTCGATCCGCCGTACATACTTGATTGCCTGGGCGGGAAGATCGGCCCATGAGCGCGCACCCGCGGTGGTGCCGGACCAGCCTTCGATGATCTCGTAGATCGGCTCGACCTTAGCCTGTGCCGCTTGATTGGCGGGCAAATGGTCAAGAACCTGGCCATCGAGGCGGTACCCGGTGCAGACCTTGATCTCCTCGAACCCGTCGAGGATGTCGAGCTTGGTCAAGGCGATGCCGTCGATGCCTGAGGTTCGGACGGTCTGGCGCACCAGAACGGCGTCGAACCAGCCGCACCGACGTTTGCGCCCCGTATTGACGCCGAATTCGCGGCCTTTGGCCCCGATCGTTTCGCCGATTTCATCGAACAGTTCGGTCGGGAACGGGCCTTCGCCCACGCGCGTCGTATAGGCCTTGGCGATACCCAGCACGTAGCCGATCGCGGACGGCCCCATGCCGGAGCCAGTGGCGGCCTGGGCGGCGACGATGTTGGAGGAGGTGACGAACGGGTAGGTGCCGTGATCGACGTCGAGGAGGGCACCCTGCGCGCCCTCGAACAGGATGCGCTTGCCCGCCCGGCGTTCGTCGTCGAGGAGCTTCCACACGGTGGTGGCGTAGGGGAGGATCGTCGGCGCGATCGCCTTCAGTTCTGCGAGCAACGCGCCGGCATCGACCTCGTCGATCCCAAGACCGCGGCGGAGGGCATTGTGGTGGGTGAGCACCCGCTCGATCTTCGATTCCAGCGTGCTTTCGTCGGCCAAGTCGACCACGCGGATGGCCCGACGGCCGACCTTGTCCTCGTAGGCGGGGCCGATACCGCGCTTCGTCGTGCCGATCTTGAGACCGGCATTGGACGTCTCGCGGAAATGGTCGAGTTCCCGGTGAAGCGGAAGGATCAGCGTCGCGTTATCGGCGATGCGGAGGCTCTCGGGCGAGATCTCGACGCCCTGCGCCTGAAGCCGGGCGATCTCGTCCACGAGGTGCCACGGATCGACCACGACGCCATTGCCGATCACCGAGAGCTTTCCGCCCCGGACAACGCCGGAGGGGAGAAGCGCCAGCTTGTAGGTCACACCGTCGATGACCAGCGTATGCCCGGCATTGTGGCCGCCCTGAAAGCGAACCACGACGTCGGCCTGCTCCGAGAGCCAGTCGACGATCTTACCCTTGCCTTCGTCGCCCCATTGGGCGCCCACGACGACGACGTTCGCCATTCACTTCAACCTGTCCGGTGCCCGCGTGGAAACGCCCCGCCGCGAAGGCGGGCCGACACGCATCTCCGGGGTCTTTCCGCGATCCCAGGCCGGAAATCAAGCAAACCGCGCCCGAAGGCTTGGGGCGCGCCCAATTCCTAGCGCGCTTCCGTCCCCGGTTCGCGGCCCGGCAACTGGCCCGGCTTGATCACCGGCATGCCGCTGTTCTCGGACTCGGGAGGCTTGACCACCAGGCCCGGGGCGGAATTACCGGGCGGCGTGATGACGCCGTCGTTCTTCTCGAGCTTGTCGCTCAAGGTCGAGCCGCCGGTCCCTTCCTCGGACGGACGAACCTTCTCCGGCACCGTCTCCGTGGAGGGCGGGATGTTCGGGGAGGTGTCGCGCCCTTTCAGCGGTGCATCGGGCGACTGGGCATAGGCGCCCGACGCCGTCAGGGCGAAAGCGAGCAGTGCGGCGTGACGAAACGGTGTCGGCATCGATGTCCCCCAGAAAGTCGGGAGACAAACCGCTCCGGCGGCGATGCAGTTCCTATGGCGGCGCCGGATGCCGGATGAGACCGGCCCGCCCTTATGCCCCGGCCATCTCCAGATAAAGTGCGCGCAGACGCTTCGTCAGCGACCCCGGCTTGCCGTCGCCCAGTTGGTGACCGTCGATGTCGATGACGGGCATGACGAAGGCGGAAGCGCTCGTGTAGAAGGCCTCCTGCGCCGCGAACGCCTCCTCCACGGAGAACAGCCGCTCCTCGATCGTCAGGCCTGCTTCCTCGGCAAGGCGCATGACGGCGAGGCGCGTGATGCCGGGCAGCAGGGCGGTGGAGAGCGGGCGGGTGACCACCTTTCCGCCGGTGATGATGAAGGCGGTCGACGAGGAGCCCTCGGTGACGAAACCGTCCTCCACCATCCAGGCCTCCGCGACGCCGGCCTTGGCCGCTTCCTGCTTGGCCAGAACCTGGGCGAGGAGCGCCACCGACTTGATGTCGCGCCGCTTCCAGCGAATGTCGGGGACGGTGATGACCTTGGCGCCCCGCTCCGCCAGCGGGTTCCTGGCCACCGTCTTGGCCTGCGTGAACATCACCACGGTGGGTTCGGTCTCGGCCGGCGGGAAGGCGAAATCCCGCTCGTAGGCGCCCCGTGTTACCTGCATGTAGACGAGACCCTCGTCGACGCCGTTGCGGCGCACCAGTTCGGTCTCGAGCCGGATCCACTCTTCGGTCGGGTAGGGATTGCGAATGCCGATCTCGCCCAGCGACCGGTCGAGCCGGGCCAGATGCGCCGCGTTGTCCACGAGACGGCCGCCGAGGACGGCCGACACTTCATAAATGCCGTCCGCGAACAGGAAGCCTCGGTCCATGATCGACACGGTCGCCGCCTCGAAAGGCACGAACTTGCCGTTGACGTAGACGATGCGCGACATGGAATTCTCTCTCGATCCGGACTGACGCGGCCACCTCGCCGCTACGCGATCCGCGAAGCACGAAATGTGCTCCGCGGATCACCACGTTGGGTTACGGTCCTGGCTCAGGCCGTACCGAAAACGCGCGAAAAAATCGTGTCCACGTGCTTGAAATGGTAGCCGAGGTCGAAGCACTCCTCGATCTGCTCAAGGCTCAGCGACGCGGTGACGTCCGCATCGGCCTTCAACAGGGTGAGGAAGTCGCCCTCGCCGCGCCAGACCGGCATGGCGTTACGCTGGACCAGGCGATACGCGTCCTCGCGCGACACGCCCGCTTGCGTCAGAGCCAGCAGCACCCGCTGCGAGTGGACGAGGCCGCCGAGCTTGTCGAGGTTGCGCTGCATCTGCTCGGGGTAGATCAGCAGCTTGTCGATCACGCCGGTCAGCCGCGCCAGGGCGAAGTCGAGGGTCACCGTGGCGTCGGGGCCGATCATGCGCTCCACCGAGGAATGCGAGATGTCGCGCTCGTGCCAGAGCGCCACGTTCTCCATGGCGGGGAGGGCGAAGGAGCGCACCATGCGGGCGAGACCCGTCAGATTCTCGGTGAGGACGGGATTGCGCTTGTGCGGCATGGCCGACGAGCCCTTCTGGCCCTCGGAGAAGAACTCTTCCGCTTCCAGAACTTCCGTGCGCTGCAGGTGGCGTACCTCGATGGAGAGACGCTCCACCGAACTCGCGACGACGCCCAGGGTGGCGAAGAACATGGCGTGGCGGTCGCGGGGGATGACCTGCGTGGAGACCGGCTCGGGGGTGAGGCCCATCGCCTTGGCGACATACTCCTCCACGCGCGGGTCGATGTTGGCGAAGGTGCCGACGGCGCCAGAGATCGCGCAGGTGGCGACTTCCTCGCGGGCGGCGACGAGACGGGCGCGGGCGCGCTCGAATTCGGCATAGGCCTGGGCGAGCTTCAGGCCGAAGGTCACCGGCTCGGCATGGATGCCGTGCGAGCGACCGATGGTCGGGGTCAGCTTGTGCTCGAAGGCCCGGCGCTTGATCGCGGCGAGAAGCGCATCGACATCTTTGATCAGGATGTCGGCGGCCCGGACGAGCTGCACGTTGAAACAGGTGTCGAGGACGTCCGATGAGGTCATGCCCTGGTGCACGAACCGCGCATCGGGGCCGACGATCTCGGCCAGATGCGTCAGGAAGGCGATGACGTCATGCTTGGTGACCGCCTCAATGGCGTCGATGCGGGCGACGTCGAAGACCGCGTCGCGGCCCTTTTCCCAGATCGTCGCAGCAGCTTCCTTGGGCACGACGCCGATCTCGGCCAGCGCCGTGGTGGCGTGAGCCTCGATCTCGAACCAGATGCGGAAGCGGCTTTCGGGTGACCAGATCGCCGTCATTTCGGGGCGGCTATAGCGGGGGATCATGCGACGCCTCGGGCAGGACGGGTTGGAGTGATGAGGCTGGCGCCTAGCATGAGCAGAGGCTGCGCTCAACGCGACGTCACAGAAGCGCTCTGTATGAAGTGATACATTTATGCATCGCAGTGGCGAAACCAGAGGCGTCCGAATAGCCGAGCTGATGCACTGACGACGGGATTTCCATCGCATGTCCTGAAACTTGGGCGATATTCTGGAATAATTATTAAAAGATTCCAAAATCTAGATCGTTGTCAAACTGGCCGCAACCGGTTGCCGATCAATTTAGCGTGTCTATTAGACAAATAGCATCTGCATGATGAGCGGAATATATCGCTATTTATGCAGAATATTGCAAATATAACTGAGGCGCACCGATGCACCCCTTTGCCCGCCTACGTCTGATCACGGTTCTAACAGCCGTACCTTTCATGTCGGACGTGCGGGCAGCCAAAGCACAGGCAGATATTCCCGATTCCGGTCATCATGCTGAAGTCACGTTAGACCAGCTCAATGTCGAGGGAACAGGGGGACATACTACAGGCTACCGCGCCAACCGCAGCCGGAGCGCGACGAAGACGGACACCCAGCTGATCGACACCCCGCAGGCGGTGACGGTCGTGACGCGCGAGCAGGTCCAGGATCAGGGGTTCCAGGGCGTCACCGAAGCCCTGCGCTACGTGCCCGGCGTGTTCCTGCACCAGGGTGCCGGCAACCGGGACGAGGTCGTGATCCGCGGTCAGCAATCCAGCGCCGATTTCTACGTCAACGGCATGCGCGACGACGCGATGTACTACCGCGATCTCTACAACGTCGAGCGGATCGAAGTGCTCAAGGGACCGAACGCAATGATCTTCGGTCGCGGCGGCGGCGGGGGCGTCGTCAATCGCGTGCTCAAGGACGCCACCGGAACTCCGGTTCGGGAAGTCATCCTTCAGGGTGGCCAGTATTTCAATAAAAGGGTGGCCGTGGATGTCGGCGACCGGGTCTCGGACAGCGTGTTCTTCCGCCTCAACGGAATGTTCGAGGATAGTGGCACCTATCGTGACCACGTCGATCTGCGGCGCTGGGGCATCAATCCGACGGCGACGATCCTGCTCGGGCCCGAGACCACGCTGAAACTGTCCTACGAGTATTTCCACGACGACCGGACGGCGGATCGCGGCATCCCGTCCCAGCTCGGGCGGCCCTATCGGTATCGCGACAACATCAGAACGTTCTTCGGCAATCCCGACCTCAGCTACTCCCGCGTGGATGCACATATCGCGACGGCGGTTCTCGATCACCGCTTCGCCTCGGGCGTCGAGATGCGGAGCCAGTTCCGCTACGCCGATTACGCCAAGGCCTATCAGGTCGTGTATCCGAGCATCCGCGCCGGCGGTGCGGTGAACGCCGCCGGGGCGACCGTCGATCTCAGCGCGTTCAACAACGACACGCCGAGGACAAACTTCTTCAACCAGAACGATTTCACGTACAAATTCGCCACGGGGCCGCTGGCCCATACGCTGCTCGCGGGTTTCGAACTCGGCAAGCAGGAAGGCATCACCTACCGGGAGGAAGGCTTCTTCGCGACGACCGGAACGCAGACGCTGACCGTCAATCCGCTCTCACCGGTTTCGCGAGTCCCCGTCAGTTTCCGCAACCTGGCTTCGTCCTCCAACAGCCGCTACGACCTCGGACTGGCTGCGGTCTACGTCCAGGATCAGATCGAGATTGGCCCCCATGTCCAGGTGATCGGTGGCCTGCGCTACGATCATTTCGATTTCTCCTCGACGGACCGGCGCACCAACGTCACCAATTCCCGCATCGACGATCTGCTGTCGCCCAGGGTCGGATTGGTGTTCAGGCCGGTGGACAGCCTCGCCTTCTACGGCAACTACAGCATCTCCTACCTGCCATCCGCCGGCGACCAGTTCAGCGCCCTGTCCGAAGGGCTCGCCATCGCCGAGCCTGAGCGGTTCGAGAACCACGAGGTCGGCGTGAAATGGGACGTCTCGTCGACTCTCCAGCTCACCGGCGCGCTCTACGATCTCGACCGGTTCAACCAGCGGCTCGCCGATCCGAACCGCCCCGGCTTCTTCCTGCTGAGCGGCCAGACCAACGCGAAGGGTGTCGAGATCGGCGCCAACGGCTTCGTCACCGATTGGTGGCAGGTCGCGGGCGGCTATGCCTTCACCGATGCTCGCATCGTCAGCGGGTTCAGCTCGGCACTCATCGTTCCGGGCAACCATGTCGGACTGGTGCCGTTCAACGCGGTCACCTTATGGAACAAGTTCGCTGTCACGCCGTCCTTCTCGTTCGGCGTCGGCGCGATCCACCAGACCCATACGTTCGCGGCAGCCGACAACACGGTCAGGCTCCCAGGCTACACCCGCTTCGATCTCGGCCTCTTCTATCAGGTCACGGATCTGGTGCGGGCGCAGATCAACATCGAGAATCTTTTCGACCGGGGCTACATCGCCACGGCGGACGGCAACAACAACATCAGCCCGGGCGCACCGAGGATCATTCGCGCTCAGGTGATCGCCAAATTCTGACGCGTGGTTCGCGTCGACGCCGCTCCGGTGAGCGATCGGGGCGGCGGACTAATCCACCCGCTGCCAGCCCGGCCCCATCAGGCGCTCCTGAGGCCGGAAGCGGGCCTTGTAGTCCATCTTGCGCGAGCCATCGACCCAATAGCCGAGATAGAGATACGGCAGGCCGAGAGAGGCGGCTCGGCGGATATGCTCGAGGATCATGAACGTTCCGAGCGAACGCTGGGCCTCCGCCGGATCGTAGAAGGAATAGACCATCGACAGGCCATCGGAGAGGACGTCCGTCAGGCAGAGAGCTACGGTCGGCCCCGTACCCCGCCCGTTGATCGCCGTGTCCGGGCCTCGTCGGCGATAGGCCACGAGATGGGTGTCCACATGGCTGTCCTCGATCATCATGGCGTAGTCGAGCACGGTCATGTCGACCATGCCGCCATCGCCATGGCGCGCGTCGAGATAACGGCGAAAGAGAGCGTATTGCTCTGAGGCAGGACGATTGGGCTCCGGATTGCCGACGAGATCCGCGTTCCGCTGGAGGATGCGGCGATGGCTCGCCGAAGCGACGAAATCCGACACCAGAACTCGCACGGAGATACATGCCCGACAGGTCTCGCATGCCGGGCGATAGGCTATGGTCTGCGAGCGTCGGAAGCCGCCCTGCGTGAGGATCTCGTTGAGGTCACGGGCGCGCCGACCTACGAGATGGGTGAACACCTTCCGTTCCTCCTGACCCGGCAGATAAGGGCAGGGCGAAGGTGCCGTCAGATAGAATTGCGGGGTGTCTCGGGGATGGCTCGTCACGCTTGCAGCTGACCTCGGGGCCGGCGGGAGCGTTCCCCGCACTCAATGAGTGTACCCGCCCCGCGCCAGGTCTCAAGTGGGTGAACGTCGCGGTATCTCATTTTCAGCGTGAAGGCTGGCATGGTCGGCCCGCCGAGCGTATCACCGCGCCCGGGTGGGGAGCGACCGTATTTCGGAGGCAATTCAGGACGAAATCATCCCATGTCGTGACGGGGCTGATGTCGGTGAGTTGAAACACGATAGCAAAATTCTCACGGGAATTGTGTTCGTCGCCATCAGCGGGGGCAAGATCGTGACGCGACATCGGAGGATCGCGAGATGACCGGCATGCGACTCGGACGCGGTCGATCTACTTTTGCAAGACTGGACAAGGAATTAGTCAGATCAGCTCCCTCCAACTAACGCCGATGCGCTACGATCCGCCGAGTGCCGCGAAGGCCCATTCCTTCGGGGATGCCGCTCGATCGGCCGATTATACGCATCACGTCATCGTTATCTTGATCGTCTCGTTCATCGCCCGGCTGGTCGCGGTGCGGTTTCTCGACCTTACCTTCATGGAGACATACGGTGCCGTCGTCGCGAGGAACCCGTCGATCTCGTTCTTCGACCAGCCACCCCTGACATGGTGGACGATCGCCGGTGTCATGCGTCTGTTCGGATCCGACGATGCAGTGATCGTGCGCCTCCCATTCCTGGTGATGTCGGTGGTTTCGGGGTGGTTGATCTATCTGATCACACTGCGGATCTTCAATTCGCGTGCCGGTCTCTACGCTGTTTGCGCCTACTCCCTGTCCCCGCTTCTCGGATTGTCGGATGGGAGTCTGGCCCAGACGAACGGGCCGATGACCCTTTTCATCCTCGCCGCCCTGCTTGCCTTCCTTCACATCGATTTCGGCGCCCGAAGACTGCAGGACAACGGGATCTGGTTTGCCTGCGCCTTCCTGTTCGGTTGTGCCCTTGCCTCGAAGTATCTCGCCGTCCTTCTTGTGCCGGGCCTTCTCGTCGCAGTTGCGAGCCAAGCCGAGGGAAGGCGCTGGCTCCTTCGGCCGGCCACCTATTTCGGCCTCGTCTTCCTGTTGGTGCCGCTCCTTCCGGTCATCATCTGGAATGCGGAGCACGGCTGGGTTTCGTTCCTGTATCAGGGTGCGCGCGCCGAAGGGAACGGGAGCGTGAACTTCACGAGAGCGTTCCGCTGGACCCTGACACAGGTAATGATCGTCCACCCACTCGTATTATTTCCCGCTTTCTACATGCTGTATCGAAGCCTGAGAAACGGCCCGAGGGAGGCAGGACCCTGGCTTCTCGCCTGTCTCGCGGCGCCCGTTCTTCTGTTCATTCTCGGTGTGATGGTGTGGAGCAGCCATCCGCTGCGCGGCTATCACTGGGCGTCCATGGGGTATCTTCCCCTGCTGCCGCTCGTAGGCGCCTGGGCGGACGGCCTCGCAGCCAGCGACCGGCCGGACGCCGCACGGCGCTGGCTCGCGACGCTGGCCGCGACGACGATCCTGGCGATCGGCCTACTACTGCTACATGCCTTTACCGGCTGGGCCGAGCGGGTCGCTCCGGCTAAAGCGTTCCGAAACCAGGATCCAATCCTCCTGGAACTCTACGATTGGAGCGATCTTCCCTCCGCGCTGACCGCTCGCGGTGTCGATCCCGCCCGCACCTTCATTGCCGCTACTCGTTGGGAAGATTGCGCCAAGGCCTTCTATGCCATCCGACAGCAGTTCCACAGCCTGTGCCTCGCCGGGGACAATATCCACTTCACCTATCTCGCGGATCCGGCGCGCTTCAGGGGTATGGATGCCATCATCGTCGACAGGTATGCCAATCCCGATGCAATCCGGTATAATCTCGACGGTCATTTCGAGACGTTCTCGGAGGACTCGCCCATCCGTCTGACTTTCAATGGGCGCAAGATGCACGATCTGAAGATCGTCCGGGCGAGCCGTTTCGATGGTACCTGGCCGAAGCCCAGGATCGGCGCGAAAGGCCGCCAGTGACTCTCACTTTGCCCCAGGCGACGTTCGCACCCGATGCGGATCGGCCTCTCGTCACGATCGTCATCCCGACATTCAACGAGCGGGATAACATCGCGGTCATCTGCGGCCGGATCGCCGCCTCGCTCGACCGACATCCGTTCGAGGTGATCGTCGTCGACGACGATTCCCCGGATGGCACCTCAGCCGTCGTCGAGAGCTTGGCCAAGGCCGATTCCCGGATCAGAATCATCACGCGGACCGGCCGACGCGGGCTGGCGGGAGCCTGTATCGAGGGGATGCTCGCGGCGCGGTCCGAACTCGTCGCGGTCATGGATGCGGACCTCCAGCACGAGCCTGCGACCCTCGTGCCAATGCTCGACCTGATGGCGTCGACCAAGTGCGACATCGTCATCGCCAGCCGCTATGTCGACGATCCCGACGTGGCGGCCTTTTCGTCCGTCCGACAAGCCTTGAGCAATGCCGGCAACCGTCTGGTACGCGCTCTGCTGCGGGTCCAGACCAGCGATCCCATGAGCGGTTTCTTCCTCATGCGCCGAAGTATTGTGGTGAAAGCCGAGCCGCGCCTGAGCCGCGACGGCTTCAAGCTTCTCGCGGACATCCTCGTTCAGGGCGGGCGGGCGATGAAGATCGAAGAGGTTCCCTACGTCTTCGGGCCCCGGCTTACCGGGCAAAGCAAGCTCGACGAGAGGGTTCTCTTCGACTTCGCCGTCCTTCTCATTGCGAAATCCGTCTTCGGAGCACTTCCAACGCGGTTCGTCTCCTTCGCCCTGGTCGGTGGCCTAGGTGTCATTGTCCATCTGGCCCTTCTGGGGCTGATGCTATACGCCCTGAACGATAATTTCCTGCTGTCTCAGACTGTTGCCACGCTTGGCGCCATGACGGCCAATTTTTTCCTGAACAACGTCCTGACGTATCGGGACCAGCGGATCGTCGGGATCGACCTGCTGCGAGGGCTTGCGGTGTTCTGCCTGTCCTGTTCCTGCGGTGCGTTCAACAATATCCTGGTCGCACACCTCATATATACAGCGACGGGCATCTGGTGGCTGGCTACGGGGGTGGGCATCCTGGTGGGGGCCGCCTGCAACTACGTATTGTCGGCCCTCACGGTCTGGCGGCGCTTCGACAAGCGGCAAGATCGGGAAAAGCCGGCGCCTGAGGGAGACGCCGTTCTATCGAAGGGCGGCGGAGACATCGGTATCGCGCAGCCCCCTTACGTCTCGCGGTAGGGACGAACTCCTCCTTGGACCTCGTCCCCCGGTGTGATCAGAGCCGTACCACCGCGAGGCCGACGAGAACGTCGTGACCCAGGCGCCGGTCCGACCTCATGAGCCCGAACAGGATATCGACGAACCACAGTAGGAACGTCGAGATGGCGACGTAGAACAGCAGGGCGTGGATGGCGGCGGTGAGGAGATCCACCCTCAGGCCGCTGGCCGGAGTCACCACACGAAGGCCCATCATCCGCATGCCCCAGGTGCTTTGGGCGGCGCCGCCCACCGTCACCGCGCTGTAGAGGATGCCGCTGGCGGGAAGGATCGCGAACAGGGTCCAGCCGAGCCCGAAGGTGAGCACCCCGAGCACCGTGATCGCCAGGGTGAGGAGCGCGGTGAAGCCCAGGATGAAGAGGATGTCGAGGAGATAGGCGACGAAACGTGCGCCGAGGCTCGCCCGCACGAAGGGCATCGGAAGGTTGCTCGGAAAGCCGGACCCGAAACGCTCGGCATAGCCTGCGGGGTCGTAGCCTGGGGGCGTGTTGAGCATGGCCGGTAGCCTTTGAGAGGGGAGACGATTCTCCTTCATGGGAAGACATGGGAGGACCCATGCCTTCACTCAAGGTCACATGGGCTTCGCTGCCACTCCGTCAGGCGGATTGCTCGATCACACCGCGCCATCCCAATCCGCGATACGTCTCGTAGCCAGGCGTCTCGTGGAAGGCGACGAGGCGGCCTGCTGCATCGATGTAGCTTCCCTGGCTCTGTCCATCGGTGCGGAGGGGATAGCGCTCGGTGAGGAGGCCATTGCCCTTGGAACAGGCGATGACGCGGTTCTCGGCATCGAGCAGCATGACACGGCTATGGGCCCGCTCCGCCGGCGCGAGGCGGACACCCTCGACGATGGTGCGTGCCTGCGGCTCCCAATCGAAATGGATCGCGAGAAAGCCGATCGCCTTGCCGTTCGTCTCACCACCTGCTCGCACGGAGGCGACATAGGTGGCGCTCTGTGCGCCGTTGAGCGCGGCGACCCGTGCCACGTTGGCCACCGCGAAGTCATCGCCCGAGGCTAGCGGCTTGGCGCGGGCGAACCACGGCTCATGGCTCACATCCTGGCCGACCACATCGAACCGGTCGGGCCGGCCATTGGCAATGACCTTGCCGTCGAGGCTGCACAGCCAGAGATCGAGATAGACCGTGTAGGCGGAGAGGATGACTCCGAGCCGGTGCGAGGCGTGTTTCCGTGCCGCTTCTGACGGGGCGAGCGCGCACTCGACGACCGCAGCATCGGTCGCCCACCACCTTACGTCGCATGTGCGCTCATAGAGGTTCCGGTCGATGATCTCGACGGCGTTGAGGGCAAGATCGATACAGCGGGCCGAGCGGGTCTCGCTGGCGAGATGCTCCACGGCCTGCGTCAGGTTGTCGACACCGTCCCCCAGGGCGTTGCCGAGGCCTGAGACGAGACCCTCGATCTCACCCGCAACGGTGCGGACCTCATTGGCGACGACGGAGAAGCCGGCCCCCCGTTCCCCCGCATGAGCGGCCTCGATGAGGGCGTTAAGGGCCAGCAGATTCATGCGCCGGGTGATGGACTTGATCGATCCCACGCTGCGGTGAGTGAGGGCTTTCAGCTGCTGGGTCGACGTCTCCACGAGCATCGAAAGACTGTCGGCTGGATGATCTGCCTCGTTGAGTTTTGTCGCCATCGCATCCTCAAAATGGACCGCCCAAGCTCAGCGCTTGGTATTTAAATATCGATTCAAGATCGAGATTGGCCGGCAGGCGACTGCGAACGATTCGAGGTCTGCCGGTCAGAGACAATCCTGTCGCCTCCCCAAGGAAACCTAAGCAATAAGAATGCCAGGGCCGCGCGAATGCCTAGCGCGCCGGCACGGGGTCGTTTGCTTCGGAATCTAATGTTTCGAGATAGTATTTCTTAAGCATGAAAAGCGCTCCGCCCGACACCGCCTTGTGGTCCATGCGGACGCCGATGAGACCCGCGCCGCCGTCGAACAGGCAGTCGATGCGGTGCTGGCGTTGGCCCAAAGCGTAATCGACGCGCACGCTGTCGGGCGCCGATCCACGGCCGACATGGAGCAGACGGGGCGGGAGGTCCGATGCCACCAAGGCAGGGAGCGTTCGCCGGCAGGTGGTGATCCGCTGCCGGTCGATGGAGCTGTCGCAGCCTGCCAGGAAGGGGGCGACCAGAAGCAGGAGCGCAGCAGGGCCGATGACGGCCCGTCGGCGCATTTCAGAGGCCGTCGCGCAGGCGTTCGGCCACACGGGGGGCGTAGTAGGTCAGGATGCCATCGGCGCCAGCGCGTTTGAAGGCGAGGAGGCTCTCCGTCATGGCACGGGTGCCGTCGAGCCAGCCGTTGAGGGCGGCGGCCTCTATCATCGCGTACTCTCCCGAGACTTGGTAGGCGAAGGTCGGCACGCCGAACTCGTCCTTAACTCTCCGGATGATGTCGAGATAGGGCAGGCCGGGCTTCACCATCACGGAATCGGCACCTTCGTCGAGGTCGAGGGCGACCTCTCTGAGGGCTTCGTCCGAATTGCCCGGATCCATCTGATAGGTGCGCTTGTCGCCCACCAGGGCCGCCGTCGTGCCGATGGCATCGCGGAACGGGCCGTAGAAGGCACTGGCATACTTCGCCGCGTAGGCCATGATCTGGACGTCGCGGAAGCCGGCCTTGTCGAGGCCGCTCCGGATCGCGCCGACGCGACCGTCCATCATGTCTGAGGGGGCGATGATGTCGGTTCCCGCCTCGGCCTGGATCAGGCTCTGCTCCACAAGGAGCGCCACCGTCTCGTCGTTGAGGATGGCCCCGTCCTCGATCAGGCCGTCATGGCCGTGGCTGGTATAGGGATCGAGGGCGACGTCGGTCATCACGCCGATCTCGGGTACGGCCTTCTTCACCGCACGCACCGCGCGGCAGACGAGGTTGTTGGAGTTCAGGGATTCCGATCCGGTCGGGTCGCGCAGGGCGGGGTCGGTATAGGGAAAGAACGAAATCGCAGGGATTCCGAGCCGGGCCGCGCGCTCGGCGTCGCGGACCACCTCGTCCACGCTGAGGCGCTCCACCCCCGGCATCGAGGCGATGGGCTCGCGTCGGCCGGTCCCCTCGATGACGAAGAGCGGCCAGATAAGATCATCCACCGTCAGGGTATTTTCCCGCACCAGGCGGCGCGACCACTCCGCCTTGCGGTTGCGACGGGGGCGCTGCGTGATGCTCAGCGACGCGGCGGAACTCGCCTTGGCCGTCTCGATGGCGAGGGGACGCGGGGTCGGGGTCGCTTCGGTCATGGTCTTCGTCTCGAATGCTCGTCGCGGGCGCGTCGGAGCCGGCCTAACACATCCCCAAAACTCTTCGAAACCCGGGCCGATCGCCGCTCCCCGGTGGACGGCGCATGTTGACGGGTCTCGGCAGAGTTCGTCTAAGCGACCGGGCGAGCGTGGCATGTCCCGATGCTCGCACCACGGACCACGTGGAAACCCGCGAGCCCCCCGAGGGGCGAGACAGCCCCCGGCGGAGGCCAACCGGAGACGATGGATGACAGGCGCAGACGAGCCGGAGATCCTGTTCGAGCGGCGCGGCGAAGCTGGCCTCATCACTCTGAATCGGCCTAAATCCCTGAATGCGCTCACCTTCTCCATGTCGACGGCGATGTATCGCGCCCTAGCCGAATGGGAGCGGGACGACAGGATCACCCGCGTGGTCGTCCGTGGCCGGGGCGGCCGGGCCTTCTGCGCCGGTGGTGACATCCGCCAGATCTACGACCTCGCGCGCCAGGGGCTGGACGAGGAGGTGAGGCAGTTCTGGCTCGCCGAGTACCACCTCAACGCTTATGTGAAGCGCTATACCAAACCTTACATCGCCCTGATCGAGGGGATCGTGATGGGCGGCGGGGTCGGGCTGTCCCTGCATGGCAGCCATCGGGTCGCCTCGGAGCGCTACGCGCTGGCGATGCCGGAAGTGGGAATTGGGTTCTTTCCGGATGTGGGAATGACTCATGCGCTGCCGCGCCTGCCCGGTTACGCGGGACATTATCTCGCCCTCACCGGCGCCCGGATCGGTGCCGGAGATGCCCTCGCTCTGGGGCTCGCCACCCATCATTCGGCGGCGGAAAACTTCGACGCGATCACGGATGACCTGGCCGAAGGCAGCGTCATCGGACGGGCTTTCGACCGCCACGCGACCGCCTTTCAGGAGGTTGGGCCGATCACGTCGCATGGCGGTACGATCGAGGCCTGTTTCTCCGCCGGCAGCGTCGTCGAAATCCTGGCGAGACTCGATTCGGACGGGTCGCCCTTCGCCACGGAGGCCGCCGCATTGATGCGCACGCGCTCCCCGCATTCCCTCTGCATCGCCCACGAACAGATGAAGCGCGGCCTCGCCATGGATTTCGCCGAGGCGATCCAGGCGGAGTATCGCCTGGCCATGCGCGCCATGCACTGGCACGACTTCCGGGAAGGGGTCCGCGCCGTGCTCGTGGACAAGGACAACCGCCCGGACTGGCGACCCGCAACCCTGGCCGAGGTGGACCCGGCGGCGATCGCCGAGGCCTTCACCGAACTGCCCGATGGCGACGCGCCGAAGTTCGATGGATCAGAAAGGATCTTATCATGAGGGGACTGACCAAGGTCGGTGCGACGCGGGACGGGCGCGGGCGCGCCAGCGAGATGGCCGGCGACCGGATCGAGCGGTCGCCGCGTGCACCGCAGACGGGCTGGGACGTGGTTCTGGTCTGGTTCATGCGCCTGACGGCGATGTTCTGGCTGGCAAAGGGCGTCTCTACCTGGGCGACGATCCTCGATATCTTTCCCGGAGCCCGTCCTTTCGAGGCCGAACCCCTCGGCCGCCAAGCCGTCATCGTCTATTTCGCGGTGATCGACTTCACGGCGGCGATCGGGATGTGGCTGACCAGCGCCTGGGGCGGTGTGGTCTGGTTGTTGGCCGCCACGAGTGCCGTCACCCTGGCGATCCTCACTCCGCATCTGCTGCCGATGTCGGTCCCGTCCCTTGCTGCGCATGCAAGTATCATTGTGGTCTACTTCGCTTTGTCTTGGGCTGCGGCTCGCGAGGTCAGGTAAACAACACCTTACTGGATTACTTTCATTTTGCATTTACCGACAGAGGTAAATCGCATATTCATCCTATCGCTTAAATCGTCTTTCATCGGTCACTCGTAAATTGGCTTCATAAGCGGTGCCGAACACCACGGCGCCCGAGCAAGAACCCTGACGAGGCAATCAGATGAAGTCCCAGTCCGCCAAGGTGATCGAGACCAATACTTCCACCGAGACCACCCCGGTGCATGGATCCTATCTCGAAGCGCTGCATCTCGTGGAACGGCTCCACCGCCGCCTGCTCGATGTGATCAAGGACGAGTTCGAGCGCCGGGGTCGCGAGGACGTCAACAGCGTCCAGGCGCTGCTGCTCTACAACATCGGCGACAAGGAACTGACGGCCAGCGAGCTGCGGACGAAGGGCTACTATCTCGGCTCCAACGTCTCCTACAACGTCAAGAAGCTCGTCGAGGCCGGCTACCTCCACCACGCCCGGTCGAAGACCGACCGCCGCTCGGTCCGGATCAGCCTCACCGACAAGGGCCGGTCCATCCACGACATCATCCAGGGCCTCTACGACAAACACGCCCGGACCATCCAGCCGATCGGCGGCATCTCCGACGACGATTTCGGGCGCCTCAACGTCGCCCTGGGCCGTCTCGAGCGCTTCTGGACCGACCAGATCCGCTACCGCCTCTAAGCAGGGTCCCGTTGGCACGCCAACGCTTCACGCTGCTCAACTCCTCGATGTGTCGCAGGTTTTTATCGCAGAACCGGCGGCCACTTCTGCGAAACCTGCTTAGGACGACAGAGATGGCGAATCGCCGGGAACGAGATATGAACCGGGGCGGCCAGGCATGACCGGAGGCCGCCCCGCGCGCAGCAGGTTCCGATTGGTTTCCTGGGGCCGAGCCTCGCTATCCAGTACCGAAGGCGTGCCGAACCGAAGGACAATGAAGCGATAGCCGCAGAGCCCTCACCAGACTCGCTGCAAACTATATTACCCTGAATCGATTTAGGCGGTTCTGTTGAACGTTCCTAACCCGCAGTGGGAAATTCTTGATTGAAGCTTGTTTGGTGCGCTCTGAGCAAGCTAATCAGGTATGATGACCGTCTCGATTCCAACTCTACAACTGACCGAGCTGATCGTCTTCATGACGTGCGGGCTCGTGTTCGTATACGGCTGGTTTCTTCGTAGAGATGAGTTCTCATTCCTCTGCTTCGGATCGAACTATCTGATCAGCGCCGCGATAACAGTCGGCTCCGACGACTTCGGCCGCTACGGGAGTTGGCTTTCTTCGTTGGGTTGGTCGCTGACGGCTTGCATGTTCTGGGTCGGTTTTCGGGTGTTCGACGGGCGAAGACCTCTGACGCCCGTCATGGCCGTCCTGACCTTGCTGCCGGCTCTCCTGCATGTCGGTCTGGCGGCGATCGGTCGGGATGCCGAGACGGTCAATACGGTGAGTACGCTGGCTTATGCGCAGCTTGAGGCCGCGATAGCCATTTACGTGCTTTCGACCTCGCGGGGATCGGCCATACGGCGCATCGCAGGCCTTGCGCAGGCTGCCATCGCCGCTGCGCTCTGTCTGCCGATCCTGCCGTTCTCGCCCAACGTCGAGCAACTGACGGTGGTGATCGTTGCGATCAACGATCATGTGACGTCGATCGTGCTCACGACAGCGATCCTCGCCCTTCAGTCCGAGAGGGCCTATGCGGCGTTGGAGCAGATTGCGAATCACGATCCCCTGACCGGCGCCCTGAACCGCAAGGGCCTCGATCGCGAACTCAAAAAAGAGCGGAAGGTGGCCGGGGTGATCGTCGCCGATCTCGACCACTTCAAAGCCATCAACGATCGATTCGGCCACGCCGCCGGAGACGACGTTCTGCGCGAGTTCGTCAAATGCGCAAAGTCGGTCCTACCGGAGGCGGCTATTCTCGCTCGCCTCGGCGGCGAGGAATTCGTGATCGTCCTTGAAGGGCACGATCGCCACGCGACTGTCTTCCTCGCCGAACGCCTTCGCTTCACACTTCAAGACAAGCCGATCACATGGAACGGTCACTCGATTGCGGTCACGGTCAGCCTCGGCGTCGAGATGACGGATGACGGAGCGCAGGTCGTGGCTGCTATCGAACGAGCGGATGCAGCTTTGTACAAGGCCAAGATCAGCGGGCGGAATCGGGTCCAAGTCGTATGAGCGCCAATGCGCGGCTCGTCGCAGATGATGCCTCGGAGTGCCGAACCGAACCGTTCGATCTGGTCGAGCGTGACGAGGCTTGCCGCGAGGCCTGTGAAGGCCTCGTGGATGTCGCGAAATCGTGTTCCCTCGCGTAGCTTTTGGCGGCGCAGTACGAGGACCGGCTGAGGTCGGGAAGATAGCTCTGCCGTGGCCGACCCGATGACGGGGGTTGCCGGGCGTACCCCGCCAACCCAGTCATCGTCCAAAATCGAGACCAACCCGAATTCGTCTCGGGACAATCGAACGTTCGGCCCGTCGTTACGAAGGCTGCTCCTCCCCGACACGCTCTTCCTCCTCGGAAAGAGCGGGAATGTCGTCGGCATCGTCTCCGACCAGTTCATCGAGTTCGTCGATCAGGTCGTTCACCTGATCTTCCGTGGCGAGGATACGGAAGATCTCCCCGTCCACGGTCTCGATGGTCAGTCGATAGCCTCCCGCCGTCTCGTCGGTGAGGACGCGAGCCAGCTTTTTCGTCAGTGTCATGCGAGTTTCCTATCGTCAGGCATCGCCCGACCCCTCTCGTCACACCGTTCGACGTAACGAGGGAGGTCGTGCGAACGGGTTCGGCCGAGGGTCAGATCAGGTCGGAAAAGACGCGATGGGACCAGGCCGCGAATGAGGCGGGACGAGACGGGGCCTGCTGCATTTCGGCCCGTGCCGGTTTCGGGCGTCTCGGACCGGGCGTCGTTTTCCCCTGCCGCTGGGGCTTGGGAGGGCCGCCCACCGCGTCCCGTTCGAAGAGCAGGCAGGCTCCGTCCTCGTCCGAGATCCAGCCGCGATCCGCCCAGCCGATGAAGCGGCCGTCATAGGCGTAGACCTTGTCATCGTGGATGAAAGCCGCGGCCTTGCCGTTCCAGAGATAGAGCGAGTGCCCGTCGTGGCAGAAAACCGCCTCGCCGCCATCTCTGTCGAAGAACTCGATCATGGACGGCTCAAACCCCGATCTGGCTGTTGTGTAGCGTGCGGAGGTCGACGTAGCTCATGGTCTCGCTGCTCCAGGTCGGTCCGTCATCGTCGTGCAGCCTCTTGGCGAGCGGCTTGTGCTTGTCGCCCTGATAGACCCCCAAGATGACGGTCTGGCCATCGGTGTCGTCGCTCTCGATCCGGTAGTGCGGCTGGACTTTCGATCCGACCCGGCTGAGGCGAACACGCAGCGTCGGGTTGCGCGTCTGGTCGGGGACCATGTTGAGGTAGACGCCTTTCAGATATTCCAGACGCTCGGCTTTCCGGCCGGCGAGATCCGCGATGGAGACGTTCTCGGCGAGCAGGTCGGGTTGGTTCATGATGGATCTACTTTCCAATTGTTGTGATGGCACGTGGTCCACCCGCAGAGACTGAATGCATCGACGCGCGATGTTCCCTGCGGGGGCGTTCGTCCTTGGGTGTGACGTGGACTTTGTTAGGCCGGCACTCGAATGTCGGCATGAGGGGCAGGGCGGCGCTGCCATCCACGCCGCGAGATTTCGCGGTGCGGGGGCTACGATATTCAAACATCTCGCAGGTTGCGCAGCCCTCTTCCCCAGCGGATCTCGGGCCTGCCCGAGATCCGTCGAGCTTGTGGGGTGGAGGTGGGGCTGGTTGGGCGACCCTCAAGCTGCGGAGGCAAGCGGCGCCACCCCCAATCCTGACCTTTTCCCACAAGGCGGAGAGGGAGGCGTTTTGCCTGCACAAGTAGATGGGGGAATACCGTCTCCTTGCAGCAGAGGGAACCCGTCGCCACTATTGTCGAACACGCTTGGATGAAGCGAACGGCGTTTGAGTCGCTTTGCGAAGCCGGTAGGCGCGTGCGGCGGCGGAAGGCCGATATCGATCTGCGTCAGTGCAAGGTCGGCGGCGGTTCGAGGAACGCGCGCATGCCGTCACCTTCCTCGGCGGCCTCGATGAACGCGTCGAGGGCATCTTCGTCGGAGGCGAAGGTGGTGGCCCAGACCGTCGACCAACCCGTCTGATCGATGACTTCGAGTGTCCACGGATCCTGCGTGCCGGCGAAGCGATAGACGTTCACGGTCACCGTGATGCCGTCCTGGGTCGCCCGTCCTGTGAGGTCCGAGAATTCCATGGCTGGCATCTCGCGGGTCATGGGGTGTTTCTCTCGAATGACGAGTTCACCGCAGGGACCCGAACGTGTCCCCATCTCATGAGCCGAAGTGACCATCCTAGCAGAGTTCTCGGCGGAACGGTCTCGTAAAGTTCACCCTTGCGGCGAGACCAGTGACGTCGACATTCCGATGGGTGACGTGACTGACGATCTCTGCACCGACCCGATCCCCGGTCCCGAGCGAACACGAAAAAAGGCGGCATTCCCGATGGAATGCCGCCCCTTCAAATCGCTTCAGGGAGCGATCGACTTGGTCGCGATCGACTTAGTTAAAGGTGTCGATCTCAGCCGACTCGTAGCTGGTGACTTCCATGCCGACGCACACTTCCTGAACGATGGGGGCAGACCACGTCATGACGTTTCTCCTGGTTGGTAGTGATGAGGCTTGGTGACACGGGCCCGTGAGGGCGCCGATCCCTCAGTTGAAGGGATCGATTTCCGCCGACTCGTAGCTGGTGACTTCCATGCCGACGCAGATTTCCTGAACAACGGGGGTAGACCATGCCATGGCAGAACTCCTTCGTGTCCGACGCCCTCAACATAAGCAATGAGTTGGGCGCAATACAAGCGGGCACGAGACTTATATTTTTCATATGATGAATCGTAAGGGCCGAATTTCCCCCGATAAGAGGCCGATTTTCCTTCTTTAGGGAACTATGATGCAGGATTGTGCTCCGTCGGTGCGCGATCCCGGCCCCGGCGCTGCCCATTCCGAACGTCGAAACGGCGGCTCCCACGGCCGTCCCGGCCATCCCGCCGACAGGTCTGAAAGACAGGAGGAAATTCATCTTGACGCGCCCCGTGGCGGAGCGCATGGGGGCGCCGCCGACGGCTTCCCCTCGGCGATCCGCATGTGCGCATCGCAGGTGGAGGCTTTGGAGCCCGAATTCCCCATCCATGCCCAGCGACAGTCCCACCGATCCAGCCCGCCCGGCCGATATCGTTCTGACCGCCTGAGGCCCTGACGGGTTCACGCGCGGCTCACCGCGATCCGGCCGAACACGGCCCGATCGCACTCCTCCCCCGAGGTGAGCCCATGAACCAGATCGCCCCCTTTCCGACCAAGATCGATCCCTCCGTGCTGGCCGCCCGGCTGTCGGACGAACGCGCGCCCGACATCGTCGAGGCGCTGAACGAGGAGGCACCCGAGGTCGCCGCCGCGATCCTGCTCGGGCTGCCCCATGACCGGGCGGTGGAGGTGCTCGACCAGCCGGAACTCGACCTCGCCGCCGACATCATCGAGATGCTGCCGCGCGACCGGGTCGCCTCCTACCTGTCCGGCATGTCGGCGGACCGGGTGACGGACGTGTTCCGCGAGATCGAGGAGCCGGGCCGCTCCGATCTGAGGGCGCGGCTCGATGCGGAGACGCGCGGCACGATCGACCGGCTCAGCGCCTATGGCGAGGAGAGCGTGGGCTCGCTGATGACCACGGAATTCGTCAGCGTGCCTGGCAACTGGACGGTGCAGCAGACCCTCGACCATGTCCGCACCGTCGAGAAGACCCGCGAGACAATCTACGCGATCTTCGTCCTCGACCCGCGCACCCAGGCGCTGACGAAGGCCGTGCCCCTGCGCCGGCTGATCTCCGGCAATCCCGACGACAACGTCCTCAGCGTCGCCGCTGGCCGGCGGCCGCTCGCCGTCTCGCCCACCGCCAGCCGCGAGGAGGCGGCGCGGCTGATCTCGAAATACGACCTGCTGGCCCTGCCGGTGGTGGATGCGGTGGGCCACCTCATCGGCATCGTCACGGTCGACGACATGATCGACGCCATGGTCGAGAAGCAGACCCAGGACGTGCAGCGCTTCGGCGGCATGGAGGCCCTGCCCGAGCCCTATATGGATATCGGCTTCGGCACGATGATCCGGAAGCGCGCCGGCTGGCTCTGCGCCCTGTTCCTCGGCGAGATGATGACGGCCACGGCGATGCAGGGGTTCGAGGGGCAGCTGGAGAAGGCCATCGTCCTCACCCTGTTCATCCCGCTCATCATGAGTTCGGGCGGCAATTCGGGCAGTCAAGCAACCTCGCTCCTCATCCGCGCTCTGGCGCTCCACGAGGTCCGCCTGCGCGACTGGTGGCGGGTGGCCCTGCGGGAAGTGCCCACCGGGTTGCTGCTGGGCGCCATCCTGGGGACGATCGGTGTCATTCGCATCGTCGTCTGGCAGAAGGCCGGCCTCTACGATTACGGCGAGCACTGGATGCTGGTGGCGGCGACGGTGGGGGCCGCCCTGGTCGGCATCGTTACCTTCGGTTCGCTGACGGGATCGATGCTGCCCTTCGTGCTCCAGCGGCTCGGCTTCGATCCGGCGACCGCCTCCGCGCCCTTCGTGGCGACGCTCGTCGACGTCACCGGCCTCGTCATCTATTTCTCGGTGGCGATGCTGATCCTGCGCGGCACGCTGCTCTGACCCTCATCGATCCTCCCGAGCGGGTTGCACCCGGGAGGAGACGACGCCTCAGGCCGGAACGCGGCCGTCGGGGGTGTAGCGGTCGACGGCCTGCGGCAATTCCCGCGACAGGCGGGACAGCAATTCCTCGCGGGTCAGTCCCGTCTGCTGCGCGAGGGTCGCCAGGATGTCCGGGCCGATGGCCTTTTCGAGGTTCTGGGGCGCGATTTCCTGGTTCGGACCCTGGTTGACCCAGGACGACGCCGTCTCGCCGTGGCCGTTCTGGGTGAACCGCTCGACGAGTTCGTTCAAGCCACCGCCGAGGAGGCCGCCCGCGCCCGCACCGCCGAGGGCGCTTCCCAACTGGCCGAGGATGCCGCCGAGCCCGCTTTGATTGAGGCCGCTCTGGCCATCGGTGACGGCTCCCGGCGTGCCCGGAGCCGCGCTCTTGTTCGACGTGCCGCCCAGGAATTCGGCGATCTTGTCCCTGTTCTGGTAGCCCGCCACGGCGAGCAGGCCCAGCAAGGCGGTCATGGACGGATATCCGCGGCTCATGCGCTGTCTCCCTTGAGGTTCGCCGCCGGCTCATCGGCGAGGCGACGCTGATCAACGTGCATGTGGCGCTTACCGATGCATCGCGCCGCCGGAACGGGCACAATCATGGATCAATGGCGCGCTGCACATAAAACTTCTCTGCCCGGCGGTTGTCCGCCGCGACCCGCGCATTACGTCGCAAGCGAAGCTGTTCGGTGAGGGAACCAGAGCACCGCGGACAGCCTTCTCACCGCAGGCGGGTGCGACTCCGCCGCGAGGTTTCCCAATGAGCGAGATGGCGGTCTGATGCGGCGCACACACGACATGAACTTCGGTGCCGCCATCGCGGCGGACGGCGTGCGCTTCGCCCTCTGGGCACCCACGGCCAAGGACGTCGCCCTCGTGGTCGACGGGGCCGAGCATCCCATCCCCGAGGCCGGCGAAGGCTGGCGCCGCACCACCGTGCCGAATGTCCGCGCTGGCGCCCGCTACGGTTTCCGCATCGACGGCGACCTCGTGGTGCCGGATCCCGCCTCGCGCTTCCAGCCGGACGACGTGTCGGGCCTCAGCGAGGTCATCGACCCGAAGGCGTTCGACTGGAGCGACGGCGAATGGACGGGCCGCCCCTGGGAAGAGGCCGTCCTCTACGAGCTGCATGTGGGCACCGCCACGCCGGAGGGCACCTACGCCGCGCTGGAGGCCAAGCTCGAGGACCTGACCCATCTCGGGGTCACTGCCATCGAGCTTCTGCCGCTCGCCGATTTCAAGGGTACCCGCAACTGGGGCTATGACGGCGTGCTGCCCTACGCGCCGGACGCCGTCTACGGACGCCCGGACGAGCTCAAGCACTTGATCGACACAGCACATTCGCTCGGGCTGATGGTGTTCCTCGACGCGGTCTACAACCATTTCGGCCCGGCCGGGAATTACCTCCACGCCTATGCCAAGACCTTCTTCACCGAGCGTCATCAGACGCCCTGGGGCGCCGGCATCAACTTCGACGGCGAGACCAGCGGCAAGGTCGTGCGCGACTACTTCATCGAGAACGCGCTCTACTGGCTGGAAGAATACCATTTCGACGGCATCCGCTTCGACGCGGTCCACGCCATTCTGGACGATTCGCCGAAGCACTTCATCGGCGAGCTCGCCGAGACCATCCGCGCGCGCCTGCCCGGCCGGCACATCCATCTCGTCCTCGAGAACGAGGCCAACCAGGCCCGCTGGCTCGAACGCGACGACAAGGCCCAGCCGCTCCAGCACACGGCGCAATGGGCCGACGACCTCCACCATTGCTGGCACGTGCTGCTGACCGGCGAGGATGCGGGCTATTATGTCAGCTTCGCCGACAAGCCGGTGGACCATCTTGCCCGCTGTCTCGCGGAAGGCTTCGCCTATCAGGGCGAGCCGTTCCCGAGCCTCGACAACCACCCGCGCGGCGAGCCCTCTTCCCATCTGCCTCCCTCGGCCTTTGTCACCTTCCTCCAGAACCACGATCAGGTCGGCAACCGAGCGCTTGGCGAGCGGTTGAGCGCGCTCAGCGACCCCGACAAGCTCAGCCTGGCCAGGGCCGGTTTCCTGCTCGCTCCGCAGATCCCGATGCTGTGGATGGGCGAGGAATGGTCGGCCACGACGCCGTTCCTGTTCTTCGTCGATTTCGCGCCGGACGAGGAGCTCAACAAGGCCGTGCGCGAGGGGCGCCGTCGCGAGTTCAAGAGCTTCGCGGCCTTCGCGGACGACACGTCGGTCATCCCCGATCCCACGGCGGAACAGACCTTTGTCGATTCGAAGCTCGACTGGTCCGAGCCGGAGCGGCAGCCCCATCGCGGTGTCTGGGCCGACACCCGCAACCTGCTGCAGATCCGGCACCAATCTGTCGTGCCCCTGACGAAGACGCAATATCTCGGGGCCGACGTGACCCGGCCGTCCCCGGATTCCCTCGACGTGACGTGGCGCTATGCGGGGGGCACCCTGCGCTTCGTCGCCAATTTCGGCGCGGATCCCCTCGCCGTCGATTCCCATGGAGGTCAGGTGATCTGGTCGAACGGTCATACGGGCAGCGAGATCGAGCTTCCCACCTGGACGGGTATCGTGCTGACGGGAGCCGCCCGATGAGCCGCGATCTCGAACGCCTGGCCGACCTCCTCGGCATCGCATCCGGCTATACCGACGCGTTCGGCCAGCCCGTGGCGACCGATATCGAGACCCGGCGCGGCATGGTCGCCGCCCTGGGCTTCCCGGCGAGCAACGACGACGAGATCGCGAGCAGCCTCGCGGAGGTCGAATCCGTCCGGCTCGGGCTCGTCCCGTCGCTGAACCCGGTCGAAGCGCGGCGTGCCTCGACGATCCCGCTTCAGGCCGCGGAGGCGCACGGTGCCGTGTCGTGGCGCCTCGTCGACGAGCGCGGCCTCGCGCGGGAGGGGAGGGCGTCGATCACGGGCGCTGGTGAACCCCGTATCGAGTTGCCGCCCCTGACGCCGGGCTACCACCGGCTCACCGTGGCGCTCGGCGAGCGGAAATCGGAAGCCTGGGTCATCTCCGCGCCGCAGCGTTGCTGGCGCCCCGCCGCCTATGCCGACGAGGGCGCGCGGGATTGGGGCCTCGCCGCGCAGCTCTACGGCCTGCGCTCGCCGCACAACCTCGGCATCGGCAGCTACGCTGATGCGGGCCGCGCCGCGCGCGATGCCGGCATTCGCGGTGCCTCGTTCTTGGGCCTGAGCCCGGTCCATGCGCTGTTCGAATCGGACCGCAGCAAGATCTCGCCCTATTCGCCGTCCTCGCGCTTATTCTTGGAGACCCTGTTCATCGAACCCGGCGCGCTGCCCGGTTTCACCAATTCGCGTGCCGCCGCGCTACTGGCGGACAAGGCCACCGACATCGCTGGCCTTCAGGCCGCGACCCTGGTGGACCATCCCGGCATTTGGGGCGTGCTGTCCCCCGTGCTGGAGGCGTTCTGGCAGGAATCCCCGGCTCGCGCGGGGCAGGACCCCGCCTTCTCGGCCTTCCGCGAGGAGGGCGGGGCGGATCTCGAAGCGCACGGGACGTTCGAGGCCCTGTCGGCCCATTACAAGGCGCTTGGCGCCTATTGGTCCGGTGACTGGCCGGAGGAGATGCGCCGCGCCGGGACACCGGCGGTGGAGGCGTTCGCGATGGCCCATGCCGAGGCCGTCACCTACCATATCTGGCTGCAATACCTCGCCGATCGCCAATTGGCCGATGCGTCGAAAGCCGCTCTCGAAAGCGGGATGCGCCTCGGCCTCTACCGCGACCTCGCCGTCGGCGCCGATCGCGGCGGGTCGGAAGTCTGGTCGCATCCTGAGCGCTTCGCCAATGGTGTCTCCATCGGTGCGCCGCCCGATCTGCTGGCGCCCAAGGGCCAGGATTGGGGCCTGCCGGCCTTCCACCCCCTCGAAATGGAGCGCAACGGGCTCGCCGCATTCCGCGCCCTGGTCCAGGCGAACATGCGCCATGCCGGTGCGATCCGCATCGACCACGCGTTCCAGCTCGCCCGACTCTTCCTCATCCCGATCACCGGATCGGCGAAGGACGGGGCCTATGTCGCCATGCCGTTCGAGCCCATGCTCGCGGTCCTGCGGCTGGAGAGCCACCGGGCCAAGTGCCTCGTCATCGCCGAGGATCTCGGCACCGCGCCGGAGGGCTTCTCCGACGCGCTGATGCAGGCCGGCATTCTGAGCTACCGCATCCTCGCCTTCGAGCGTGAGCATGGCGGCCGGTTCAAGGGGCCCGGCGCCTATCCGCGCGATGCGCTGACGGCGATCACCACGCATGACCTGCCGACCTTCGTCGGCTGGTGGCGCGGCGTCGATACCGACACCCGCCAGGCGCTGGGCCTCTACGACGCCGAGCGGGCGGAAGCGGAGCGGCGCGAGCGCGTCACCGAGCGCGCCCGCCTCACCGAGGCTCTGGCCTCCGAGCAATTGCTGCCGAGCTACGACGTGCCCGAGACGGCGCCGTTCGAAGCGGCGGCGCGCTACCTCGCGCGGGCGCCCTCGATGCTGACGGCGGTGCAGTACGAAGACGTCATCTCGGAACTGAGCCAGGCCAACGTGCCGGGCTCGACGGAGGGCTATCCGAACTGGCGGCGCAAGCTCGACCGGAGCCTGGAGGCCATCGCGGCGCCGGGCGGTCCGCTGGCAAAGCTCGCCGCCGCGCTGTCGGCCGAGGAACGCGGCCCCCGTTCGGGGGCGGCGCGTCTCGCCTCGCCGCCGCCGCGCGCCACCTACCGGCTGCAGTTCCACAAGGACTTCACCTTCGCCGATGCCGAGCGGATCGTGCCGTATCTGGCCAAACTCGGCATCAGCCACGTCTATGCTTCGCCGATCCAGAAGGCGCGGCCCGGCTCGACCCATGGCTATGACATCGTCGACCATTCGACGATCAACCCGGAACTCGGCGGCGAGGAGGGCTTCGTCCGCTTCACCGACGTGATGCGGAAGCACGATCTGAAACTGCTCCTCGACATCGTGCCCAACCATATGGGCGTCGGCGGCGCGGACAATCCGTGGTGGCTCTCCGTCCTCGAATGGGGTGATCTCTCGCCGCTCTCGCATGCCTTCGACATCGACTGGCAGCGCCAGGGCGCGCGCAACAACCTCGTCATCCCATTCCTCGGCGACCGCTATGGCGAGGCCCTCGAACACGGCACCCTCGACCTGAAATACGATGCCGCCGCCGGCGCCTTCAGCGTCTGGCATTACGAGCATCAATTCCCGATCTGCCCGCTGCAATATCCCTCGATCCTCAACCGCGCCCTGGCGGCGCATGGCGAGATCGGCGACGACGCGGCGGCAGAAGTTCTCGCCGTCTCCGAGCGGCTGCGTCTCATGAGCGAAGAGACGAATGCGGAGCGCCGCCGGGGCTTCCCGGAGGAGGCCGACGGCCTCAAGCGCCGGCTCGCCGACGCGGTGGAGGCCTCGCCGGCCATCGCCAAGGCCATCGACCGCACGCTGACCCTGCTCAACGGTTTCGAGGGGAGGCCCGACAGTTTCGGGCCGCTCCACCGGCTCCTCGAGCAGCAATCCTACCGTCTCGCCCATTGGCGCGTGGCGGCGAGCGACATCAACTACCGTCGCTTCTTCGACGTTAACGGCCTCGCGGGCCTGCGCGTGGAGAAATCCGACATCTTCCACCGCTCGCACGAGACGGTGTTCCGCCTCATCTCCGAGGGGCGGATCGACGGGCTGCGGATCGACCATATCGACGGTCTCGCCGACCCGCAGGGTTATGCGCGCGCCCTGCAGAGCGCGGTCGGCCCGGGCTTCTACGTCGTGGTCGAGAAGATCCTCGAACCCGGCGAGAAGCTGCGGCCCTGGCCCGTCGCCGGAACCACCGGCTACGACGTGCTGAACCAGCTCGACGGAATCCTGGTGGATCAGGAGAAGCACACTAGGATCACCCGGTTCTATCGCTGGGCCACCGGCATGGACGAGCCCTACAAGGCGCAGCTTCGGGCGGCCAAGGCGGAGATCCTCGAGATCAGCTTCGCCAGCGAGCTCGAAGTGCTCACCGCCGACCTGAAGCGGATCGCCGATGCGGACCGGCGCACGCGCGATTTCTCGGTGAACGCCATCCGCCGCGCGCTGATCGAGATCATCGCGCGCTTTCCCACCTACCGCTCCTACCTGCCGGGCGATCTCGACGAGAGCGACGTCGAGGGCGAGGATATCCGCCTGATCGAGGGCGCGGTGGCAAAGGCCAAGCGCTGGAGCGCCCTGCCGGACAGGTCGGTCCACGATTTCGCCTCGCAGGCTCTGCTGGGGCGGGTCGATTCCGGCGGGCCGGGGCGTCCCGATCCCGCCGTCATCCTGCGGTTCCGTCGCCGGTTCCAGCAGCTGACCGGGCCGGTCATGGCCAAAAGCCTGGAAGACACGTTGTTCTACCGGTTCTCGGAACTCCTCGCCCTCAACGAGGTCGGCGGCGATCCGGGCGAATACGGGATCGATCTGGAGCATTTCCACGCGCTCCAGGCGGCGCGGGCCCGCGACTGGCCGAACGCCATGATCACCACGGCCACCCACGACACCAAGCGCGGCGAGGATGCGCGCTCGCGCCTCCTCGCCTTGTCGGAGATCCCGGAAGTTTGGGCCGAGGCCTGGACCATCCTCGGCCAATCGGCCCGCACGCATCTCACCGCCATGGAGGAGGGCCCCGCGCCCGACGCCAACGACCAGTGGATGTTCCTGCAAGCCATCCTGGGCGCCTGGCCCTTGGAATTGCTGGACGGGGACGACGAGGCCGCCATCGCGGAATTCCGCGAACGTCTCGACGCGTACTCTGAAAAGGCCCTTCGCGAGGGCAAGCGCCGATCGAGCTGGGTCAATGTGGACGAGCAGTACGAGGCGGCGGTCAAGCGGTTCTTCGCCGGCCTGATCGCGCCGGGCGCGAAGTTCATGACGCTCATGCGTCCGATCGCGCGCCGGCTCGCCCATCTCGGCATGATCGCCGGCCTCGGCCGGACGGTGCTGAAGACCACGCTTCCGGGCTTGCCCGACGTGTACCAGGGGACGGAATTCTGGGACTTCTCCTTCGTGGACCCGGATAACCGCCGCCCCGTGGATTACACGGCCCGTGCCGAAGCCCTGAACGGGAGCGCCGACATCGCCGGCTTGCTCGATCACTGGCCGGATGGGCGGGTCAAGCAGGCGACGCTCGCGCGCCTCCTTGCCGACCGTGCGGAGCGACCCAGCTTCTACGCGGATGCCGACCATCTGGCGGTGACCGCAGAAGGCCGGTTGAGTGCTCATGTCATCGCATTCACACGGTCCGATGCCACAAGCGGGGAGGGCGACCTTCTCGTCGCCGTGCCGCGACTCGTCTCCGGCCTCGTCGGCGATGCGGCATGGTCGGGCGAGGCCTTCTCCGGCACCACCTTGCCGGTGCCGGCGGAGAGCTGCTGGGTCGACCTGATGTCGGGGGCCGAGGTGCAGCCGGAGGGAACATCGGTCGATCTCGGCCGGTTGTTCGCGCATTTGCCCTACGCAGTCCTGAAGCGGATCGCCTGAGCCCGAGTTCGGGACGGCAGCCGAACCCTGAAGGGCGGTCCTCGATGGGGACTGCCCATCCCCACCTCACCCGCCGCCGCGCGGGAGGCTCCTTCGGGAGACGGGGACACGCTATTCTAATGAACGGAGTACGCATGAACGCGCCGAGCCCAGCCAAGATCTCCGCCGCGCGGACCGAAGCCGGAACCGTGGCGCTGCCTGCGGGCCTCGCCCCCCGGGCCGAGGGGCCGCGCATCTACAACCTGTTCCCCCTCCTCGTCGGAAAGGTCTCGGCCTGGACGGCGGAGCTTCCCCGCATCGCCGGGATGGGGTTCGACTGGATCTACCTCAATCCGTTCCACCAGACCGGCGGCTCGCGCAGCCTCTATGCGGTCTCCGACCCGGAAAGGCTCGACGAGCGGTTCCGTGACGATGACGGCACCTCGGACGACGAGCAGATCCGCCGCTTCTGCGCCGCCGCCACCTCGCACGGCATCCGGGTGATGACGGATCTCGTCATCAACCACACCGCCAAGGACGGCCCCCTGGCGCGGGAGCGGCCGGACCTGTTCCTGCGCGACGAGGCCGGCAACATCGAGAGCCCGGCGGCCGTCGACCCGGACGATCCGTCGATCCGCACGGTCTGGGGCGACCTCGCCGAGCTGAACTATCATTCGGCCGGTGCTCGTGAGGAGCTGACCCGGCTCTGGGCCGGCTACATCAACCGGATGCAGGATCTCGGTGTCGGCGGGTTCCGCTGCGACGCCGCCTACAAGGTGCCGCCGGATGTCTGGCGCTCGCTCATCGGCGCCGCCAAGGCGCTGGAGCCCGATTGCCTGTTCGCCGCCGAGACCTTGGGCTGCACCTTCGAGGAGGCCCAGGCCACGGCCGGCGCCGGGTTCGACTACCTGTTCAATTCCTTCGCCTGGTGGGACTTGAAGGCGCCGTGGGCGCTCGAACAATACGACCGCCTGCGCGTGATCGCCCCCTCCATCGCCTTCCCCGAGAACCACGACATGCCCCGCCTCGCGGGCGGGCTTTCCGGTGGGCCGGACGCCATCGCGCGTCGGCTCAAGGCGCGCTACGCCCTGGCCGCGTTCTTCTCGGCCGGCGTGCTCCTGCCCATCGGCTACGAATGGGGCTACCGCCGTGCCCTGCACGTGGTCGAGACCAATCCGGATTCCCGCGAAACCGATACCGGCATCGACATTTCCGGCTATGTCGCGGCCATCAACGCCCTGAAGGCCAGCCTCGCTTCCGCCAATGTCGAGGGAGCGCAGTCGCGGATCTCGGCGCCGGATGCGGCCTATGTGGCGCTGCTGAAATTCGATACCGGGCACGGTGCCTCCGCGCGCCACGCCACCCTCGTCCTGTTCAATCCCGGCCCCGTGGCGGTGGCGGTGGATGCCGGGCCGCTGGTGGCCCGGACGGGCGGGATGCTCGGCCGCTTCAAGGACCTCACCCCCGAGGCGGAGCCGATCGAGTTCCTCCCCGGCACGAGCCTCGACCTCGCGCCCGGAGAGATCCGCATCCTCGCCGCCGAGCGGCGGGTGGTGGCAAAGCCCCCGACACCTTCGACTCCGTCGGGCCAAGGTCGCGTCGTCATCGAGGCCGTCTCGCCCGAGATCGACGGGGGCCGTTCCCCGGTCAAGCGCGTGGTCGGCGAGCAGGTGGCGGTCTCCGCCGACATCTTCAGCGACGGCCACGAGATCATCGACGCCGCGATCCTGTCGCGCGTCGTCGGCGAGGAGGAGTGGCGCCGAGACCGCATGGTGTTCGTGGACAACGACCGCTGGAGCGGCTCCTTTCCCCTCGAACACAATGCCCGCTACGAATTCACCATCGAGGCTTGGCGCGACGCCTTCTCGTCCTGGATCCGCGACACGCTGAAGAAGCGGGATGCGGGCGTCGACGTGCGCCTCGAGACCATCGAGGGCGTCAGCTTCGTGCAGGGGGCGGCCGACCTCGCCACCGGGCCGGACCAGGCCCGGCTCCAGGCCATCGTCTCGGCCCTGGGGGCGGAGAAAACCGGATCGGCAGCGCAGCTCGATCTCATCCTCGCGCCTGAGACCGCGTCCCTGATCCGCAAGCATGCCGACCGGGTCAACCGTTCGCGCTACCCGGTGAACGTGCCGGTGATCGCCGATCGCCTCGCGGCCCGGTTCTCGGCCTGGTACGAGATCTTCCCGCGCTCGCAATCCATGGACGTCAACCGCCACGGCACGTTCGACGACGTGATCCGGCGTCTGCCCGAGATCCGCGAACTCGGTTTCGACGTGCTCTACTTCACGCCGATCCACCCGATCGGGAAGACCAACCGCAAGGGCAAGAACAACACCCTCACGGCGCTCGAAGGCGATGTCGGCTCGGTCTACGCGGTCGGTTCTGAGGCGGGCGGGCACGAGGCGGTGCATCCCGAACTCGGCACCCTCGACGATTTCCGCCGTCTGGTCGCGGCCAGCCACGCCTACGGCATGGAGATCGCGCTCGATTTCGCGATCCAGTGCTCGCCCGACCACCCGTGGATCATGAACCACCCGGAATGGTTCGAGTGGCGCCCCGACGGCACGCTGAAATTCGCCGAGAACCCGCCGAAGAAGTACGAGGACATCTCCAACGTCCACTTCTACGGCGGCGCGCTGCCCTCGCTCTGGATTGAGCTGCGCGACATCGTCATGGGCTGGGCCGAACTCGGCGCCCGCATCTTCCGCGTCGACAACCCCCACACCAAGCCGATCCCGTTCTGGGAATGGATGATCGCCGAGGTGAATGCCCGCTATCCCGACGTGATCTTCCTCGCCGAGGCCTTCACCCGGCCGAAGATGATGAAGAAGCTCGCCAAGGCCGGCTACCAGCAGAGCTACACCTACTTCACCTGGCGCAACACGAAGCAGGAGCTCATCGACTACTCGACCGAGCTCGCCGGCGAGATGGGCGAGTATTACCGGCCGAATTTCTTCGCCAACACGCCGGACATCAATCCCGTCTACCTCCAGACCAGCGGCCGCGCGGGCTTCATTGTGCGGGCGACGCTCGCGGCGACGCTGTCCTCGGTCTACGGCATCTATAACGGCTTCGAGATGTGCGAGGCAGCACCTTATCCTGGCAAGGAAGAATATCTCAATTCAGAGAAGTACGAGCTGAAGGCCTGGGATTACCATGCGCCGGGCAACATCCGCGCGCACATCATCAAGCTCAACCGCATCCGGCAGGAGAACCCCGCGCTCTGGGACTTCCGCAACATCACCTTCACGGCGGCCTATAACGACCAGATCGTCGCCTACGCCAAAGCGACGCCCGAGGGCGACAATTGCATTTTCGTGATGGTCAATCTCGATCCGAAGAACCGTCAGGAATGCACCTACGAGGTACCGCTCTGGCTCCTCGGAGAGCCCGACCACGGCGCCGTCGAGGTGGAGGACCTGCTGCTCGGCTACAAGTTCGAGCTGCGCGGCAAGTCCCACCGCATCGCCCTCGATCCGGCGGAGCGGTCCGTCATCGTCTGGCGGCTGCGCGCACCCCAGCGGGTTGCGGAGTAGCCGCCCGCGTGTCAGCACAAAACTTCGAGTTTTCAGCCGTCCGTCGCGTTGTCGCCCAGAAGCTGGTGCCAAAGCTGCGGCCGACGCGGCCAAGCCCTTCGTTTCGGCGAAGGGCGCGCGCCGCGAAGCCGAACACGCCCTTGAACCCGACGCATGAGGCAACGACGCGATGATCGATCGTAGCGATCCGCAATGGTACCGTGACGCCATCATCTACCAGATCCACGTCAAGTCGTTCTTCGACTCGAACAACGATGGGATCGGCGATTTCGAGGGCCTGACGCAGAAACTGGATTATGTGCGGGACCTCGGCGTCACCGCCATCTGGCTGATGCCGTTCTATCCGTCGCCCCTGCGCGACGACGGCTACGATATCGGCGATTACCGCGACGTGAATCCGTCCTACGGGACGATGGAGGAGTTCCGGAAGTTCGTGGAGGCCGCGCATGACCGTGGCCTGCGCGTCATCACCGAGCTCGTCATCAACCACACCTCGGACCAGCATCCCTGGTTCCAGCGCGCCCGCGAGGCGCCGGCTGGCAGCCCTGAGCGCGATTTCTACGTCTGGTCGGACACCGACACGCCGTATTCCGACACGCGCATCATCTTCCTCGACACCGAAACCTCCAACTGGACCTGGGACCCGGTCGCCAAGCAGTATTTCTGGCACCGGTTCTACAGCCACCAGCCGGATCTCAATTTCGACAACCCCGCCGTGCTGGAGGGCGTGATCGAGGTCATGCGCTACTGGCTCGATATGGGCGTCGACGGCCTGCGCCTCGACGCGATCCCCTACCTGATCGAGCGCGACGGCACGAATTGCGAGAACCTGCCGGAGACCCACACGGTCATCAAGGCGATCCGCGCCGCGCTCGACGCGAGCTATCCCGACCGCATGCTGCTTGCGGAAGCCAACCAGTGGCCGGAGGAAACCGCGCAGTATTTCGGCGACGGCGACGAATGCCACATGGCATTCCACTTCCCGCTGATGCCGCGCATGTACATGGCGATCGCCCGCGAGGACCGGCACCCGATCACCGACATCATGCGCCAGACCCCGGAAATCCCCGAGGGCTGCCAATGGGCGATCTTCCTGCGCAACCATGACGAGCTCACCCTCGAAATGGTGACGGCGGAAGAGCGCGATTACCTCTGGTCGTTCTATGCCGCCGAGCGCCGCGCCCGCATCAATCTCGGCATCCGCCGCCGTCTGGCTCCGCTGCTGGAGAACGACCGCCGCAAGATCGAGCTGATGAAGTCCCTCGTCCTGTCGATGCCCGGCACGCCGGTGCTCTACTACGGCGACGAGATCGGCATGGGCGACAACATCTATCTCGGTGACCGCGACGGCGTGCGGACCCCGATGCAATGGTCTCCGGACCGTAACGGCGGCTTCTCCCGCGCCAACCCGGCCAAGCTCTTCCTGCCTTCGGTGCAGGACCCGATCTACGGCTTCGACGCGATCAACGTCGAGGCGCAGACCCAGTCGCAGACGAGCCTGCTGAACTGGACGCGCCGCATGATCGCGATCCGCAACAACTCGGTCGCCCTCGGGCGCGGCGGCATGCAGTTCCTGTATCCGACGAACCGTAAGGTGCTGGCCTGGATCCGCGAGTTCGAGGGCGAGCGCGTCCTCTGCGTCGCCAACCTGTCGCGCGCGCCGCAGGCCGTGCAGCTGGACCTGTCCGAGTTCCGCAGCGCCGTGCCGATCGAGTTGACCGGCGGTTCGGAATTCCCGGCCATCGGCGAGTTGCCCTACCTGCTGACCCTGCCGTCCTACGGGTTCTACTGGTTCTCGCTGAACGCGGCGAATGCCGGGGAGATCGGCCCGCAGCCGGAGACACCGGAGCTCTTCACCCTGGTCCTCACCGGCGGTGTCGAGACCCTCATGGCCGGCCGCGAGCGGACCGCCTTCGAGCGCACCGTGGCCCCGCGCTTCATCGGCACCCGTCGCTGGTTCGGCGCCAAGGGAACCCGCATCAAGTCGGTCTCGGTGATCGACAGCGCCACCCTCAAGGATGCCGGCGGCTTCACCCGCTTCCTGCTGCCGCGCGTGGCGGTGCATCTCGCCAATGGCGAGCGCCAGGATTACTTCGTGCCCCTCGGGGTCGATGAGGGCCGCGAGGACGAGACGCTGCTGTCGCATGCGGTCGCCCGCGTCCGTCGCGGACCGCGCACGGGCCTCCTGTTCGGGGCTTCCGCCTCGCCGGCCTTCTCGGTCGCCCTGATCGACGGCATGCGCAACGGCGTCGAGTTGCCGACGGAGACCGGCAAGCTCGTCTTCTCCCATACCTCGGCCTTCGATCGCGATGTCGCCGTGGATCTGGCGGAAGTCCGCAGCCTGAACGCGGAGCAGAGCAACACCTCGATCGCCATCGGCTCGAAGATGATGCTCAAGCTCCTGCGCCGCATGCAGACGGGGGTGCATCCCGAGATCGAGGTCGGCCGGTTCCTCACCGAGCAGGCGGGCTTTGCCAACACTCCGGCCCTGCTCGGCGTCGTCGAGCACGTGGACGGGGACGGGACACGGACGGCGCTCGCCGTGCTTCAGGCCTTCGTGCCGAACCAGGGCGATGCCTGGACCCTCATGCTGGAAGGTCTGCGTCGCGACTTCGATACCGTCGTGCTCGCTCCCGAGAGCGAGGCGCCGGAGCCGACCGAAGCCTTCGCCCCGCATCTGCGCTGGGCCGAACTCCTCGGCCGCCGCACCGCCGAGCTCCACAACGCCTTCGCCATCGAGACCGACGACCCGGCCTTCGCGCCCGAACCGTTCACGCATGACGATCTGCGCGACCTCGGAGAGGATGCACGCCGGATGGGCGAGAGGGCCTTCCGTGCCCTCGACGCCCTGGCGGGCCGCACCTCCAGCACGGCGATCACCGAGCTGGCCGGTCGCCGCCGCGAAGTCGAGCTGTTGATCGAGGACATGACTTCGCGTCCGCCGGTGGGAGCAACGAAGACCCGGATTCACGGGGACTTCCACCTCGGCCAGGTTCTCGCCTCCGAGAGCGACCTCATCATCATCGACTTCGAGGGTGAGCCCGCTCGCCCGGCCGATGAGCGCCGCGCCAAGTCGACGCCGCTGCGCGACGTCGCCGGGATGCTGCGCTCCTTCGCCTATGGGGCCGAGACGGTCACCCGCGAGATCGCGGCGCGGTTCGCGGATTCGGAAGACCGGGCTCGCAACGCGTCGATCGCCTGGCGTGGCATGATCGATGCCGCGTTCCTCGATGCCTACCGCGGCGTGGCCTCGACCAGCCGTGCGGCGGTGACCGACCCGGAGACCGAGACGCGGCTGCTCGCGCTCTCGCTCCTGGCGAAGGCGCTCTACGAGGTCGATTACGAGGCCAATAACCGGCCGGATTGGATCGAAATCCCAGCCCGTGGGGTTCTCACAATTCTGGACGACACCAAGAGAGGCGTTTGAATGACGGATATCGACGAGAGCCTGGCGAAGACGTCCGAGCAGGAGCGGAAGCGGTCCGAACGGATCGCGGCCCGCTCGGCCGCGTCGGGGAGTTCCCGCCAGGCCGATGCCGATACGTCGACCGTTCAGGGCGTCCATCCGGACGCGGTCGCCGCTGTGATGAGGGCGGATCACGGCGATCCGTTCTCGGTGCTCGGCCCTCACCAGATCGGCCCCGGCCTCTGGGAGGTGCGCGTCATCCTGCCGGAGGCGAAGTCGGCCTCCCTTCTCACCGCCGGCAAGCGCATCCCGTTCGAGCGGCGTCATCAGGACGGGTTCTACGTCGCCCGGGTCGAGAGCCAGGGACGGCCGCTCTATGAGCTGGCCGTGGAAGGTTGGGACGGCACCGAGCGTCCGCGCCACGACCCCTACAGCTTCGGCTCATCGCTGCATCAGCAGGATATCGACAACCTGCGCGAGATCGGCAGCGACGTGACCTATCGGGTGCTCGGCGCCCAATCCATGGAGCTCGATGGCATCGCCGGGTTCCGCTTTGCGGTCTGGGCCCCCAATGCCCGCCGGGTGAGCATCGTCGGCGATTTCAACGAGTGGGATGGCCGACGCCACCCGATGCGGCTCTGGCAGAATGGCGGCATCTGGGAGTTGTTCGTTCCGGGCCTCGCCGCAGGAGCCCATTACAAGTTCGAGATTCGTGGGGCCGACGGTTCGCTGCTACCGCTGAAGGCCGATCCCGTCGCCTTCGCGGCGCAGAAACCGCCGGAGACTGCTTCCGTGCTCCAGGGCACGAACGCGCCCGTCTGGAGCGACGACAAGTGGATGGCGACGCGGGGCGAGAAGGATCCGCGCCACACCGCCATCTCGATCTACGAAGTCCATCTCGGCTCCTGGGCGCGCGTCGCCGAGGAAGGCAACCGTTACCTGACCTACAAGGAGTTGGGCGAGCGCCTGATCCCCTACGTCAAGGAGATGGGCTTCACCCATATCGAGATGCTGCCGATCACGGAATATCCGTTCGACGGCTCATGGGGCTACCAGCCGGTCTCGCTCTTCGCGCCGACGAGCCGCTTCGGCACGCCGGACGATTTCGCGGCCTTCGTCGATGTGGCCCACGAGGCCGGAATCGGCGTGATGCTGGATTGGGTGCCGGGGCACTTCCCCCTCGACGCCCATGGTCTCGGCCAGTTCGACGGGACGCATCTCTACGAACATGCCGACCCGCGCCAGGGCTTCCACCAGGATTGGGGCACCTACATCTACAATTTCGGCCGTACGGAAGTGTCCAGCTTCCTCGCCGCCAATGCCCGGTTCTGGCTCGAACACTACCATCTCGACGGCCTGCGCGTGGATGCCGTCGCCTCCATGCTCTACCTCGACTATTCGCGCCGACAGGGCGAGTGGATCCCCAACCAATACGGCGGCAACGAGAATCTCGACGCCATCAACTTCCTGCGCAAGACCAACGAGGCGACCTACAGCCACGCGCCGGGCACGATGACGATCGCCGAGGAATCCACCTCCTGGCCGGGCGTGTCACACCCGACCTATACGGGCGGCCTCGGCTTCGGCTTCAAGTGGAACATGGGGTGGATGCACGACACCCTGGAATTCATGTCGAAGCAGACGATCCATCGCCGCTATCACCACCACGACCTGACCTTCGGCCTGCTCTACGCCTTCTCCGAGAACTTCATCCTGCCGCTCTCGCACGATGAAGTCGTCCACGGGAAAGGCTCGCTTCTGGACAAGATGCCGGGTGACCGCTGGCAGAAATTCGCGAATCTGCGCGCCTATTTCGGCTACATGTGGGGCCATCCGGGCAAGAAGCTGCTCTTCATGGGCGGCGAGTTCGGCCAGCAGAAAGAGTGGAACCACAACCAGAGCCTCGACTGGCACCTGCTCGACGATCCTCTGCATCGCGGCGTGAAGGATCTCGTCCGCGACCTGAACCGCCTCTACACCTCCACCCCCGCGCTCCATGTGAGGGATTGCGAGGCCGCCGGCTTCCAGTGGCTGGTCTCCGACGACCAGGACAACAGCGTCATTGCCTGGGCCCGCAAGGGCAAGTCACCGGGGGAGGTCGCGGTGGTGGTCTCCAACTTCACGCCGATTCCGCGTGAGGGATACCGGATCGGCGTACCGGAGGCGGGGTTCTATCGCGAGGCGATCAACTCGGATTCCGAGCGCTACGGCGGTTCGAATGTCGGCAACATGGGCGGTATCCAGGCCGAAGCCGTGGAGAGCCACGGCCAGCCCTATTCGCTGGTGCTCTCGGCGCCGCCGCTCGGGACGATCATCTTCGTGCGCGAGGGCTGAGATCGCCTCGTGTTTTAAAGATGCCATGAGTAAGGGCGCCGGTTCGATGAACCGGCGCCCTTTTGTGTTGGAGGCTGTTTGATCGGATTGCTTAGCAGATGCTGAGGGGAAAGTCGATCATCCAAACCGACCACCTCATCTCGAGGCGCCGGAGCGTAGCGGAGGCTTTAAGGGAGCCCTCCAGAGACCGAAGCGATCCCTGGAGGGCTCCTTCGAGGCCGCTGCGCGGCACCTCAGGATCAGGTAAAGCTTTGGAAGACAATGCAAATCGGCTGTTCGGACGCTAAGATCGGTCGGAGACCGACTCTCAGACAGCCTGGGCGCGAAGACCACCACCATTCCCCAACGCCCGGGCGTAGAGCGCCGAGTAATCCATGGCGGCGCCGTCCCAGGTGAAGGAGCGGGACATGGCGCGGCGGCGCATGGCGTTGAGGCGCTTCTTCTCGCCGAACGTGTCGAGGGCGCGGCGGACCGCGCCGAGGAAACCCGTCTGTGACGCTTCACCGAAGGTGAAACCGGTCACGCCGTCCTCGACCGTGTCGGCGAGGCCGCCGGTGCGGCGCACGATCGGCAGCGAGCCGAAACGCTGGGCGTACATCTGTGCGAGTCCGCAGGGCTCGAAGCGCGAGGGCATCAGCAGGAAGTCGCTTCCGGCGAACATCCGCCGCGCTTCCTTCTCCTCGAACCCCACATGGACCCCGACGGCATCCGGATGGCGGCGGGCGAGGTCGCTGAGCGCGGTCTCGAAGCGGCGCTCACCCTCGCCGATGACGACGATCTGACCGCCCTCGGCCACGATGGTCTCGGCTGCGCTGAGGCTGAGGTCGATGCCCTTCTGATGGACGAGGCGCGAGACGATGGCGAAGAGCGGGCCGCGCGATACGGCGAGGCCGAACTTCCGGCGCACCGTCTCGGCATTGGCGCGCTTGCCCTTCCAGTCGTCCGCCTCGAACCGAGTGGCGAGGTGGGGATCGGTGCGCGGGTCCCAGCTCTCGTCGATCCCGTTGAGGATGCCGGCGAGGCGCCCCTGGGCGGCGCGCGTGCGCAGCAATCCGTCGAGGCCGCAGCCGGATTCCGGCATCATGATCTCGCGGGCATAAGTCTCGCTCACCGTGGTGACGTGCGAGGCGTAGTAGATGCCGGCCTTGAGGAAGGAGAGATGCCCGTAGAACTCGCAGCCATCCATCTGGAAGGCCCCGTCCGGGATGCCGAGGCGACCGAGGGAATCACTCGGGAACAGGCCCTGATAGGCGAGATTGTGGATCGTCAGCACGCTGGGGACGCGCTGCCCAGTCCATTCGAGATAGGCGGGGGCGAGCGCCGTCTGCCAGTCGTTGAGGTGAAGCAGGTCGGCCGACCAGGACGGGTCGACCCCGCCGGTCAATTCCGCAGCCGCGAGGCTGAGGCGCGCGAAGCGCAGGTCGTTGTCGCGGAAATCCCCCTGCGCGTCGCCATAGGGCGTCCCGTCGCGCTGGTAGAGGTCGGCATTCAGGATGATGTAGACCTTGAGGCCGTCACCCGTCTCGATGAGGCCGAGATCGCAGGGCGGGATGCCGGCATGGCCGCGCAGATGGGCGACGACGGGGATGTGATCGAACCGGTCCACCACCTGGCGATAGCCGGGGATGAGCACGCGGACGTCGTAATGGCGGCGGAGCGACCGGGGCAGGGCGCCGGCGACTTCGCCCAGACCGCCGGTCTTCACGAAATCCGACATTTCCGGGGTGGCGTAGAGGATGCGCGGCTGGAGCGAGAGGCTCCGGATCACCTCGGCATCGGCCGCGCCGGAGGCGAAAATCGGCGAGGCGAGATCGGCACTGGAGGTGGTCGTCGCCGGCATATGATGGAGACCTCTAGGGCAGATCGTGCTCTTCGCGATGCACAACTCAAGCCACTGGGTCGGTTAATACTACGTTCAGTTTGCTGCGGCGCGGGGAAAATGTCGCGCCGCGATAGTTTTTTCGGCCTCCCTCAGCGTGGGAGGTTTCAATCCGGGTGTTTGAGCAGGATCACGCCCTCGTTTCCGGCCATGTCGAGCACCTCCGAGGCACCGATATCGGCTCGCCCGGGATGGGTGGAGAGGAGAACGCTCCAGCCTGATTCGCCCGCCAGAGGGAACCGGACCGGTGACGCCGAGAAGTTCAGTACGATCCGCACGGTCTCGCCGGCCTCCATCCTCTCATAGGCGAGGACGTGTTCGAGCCCGTCCGTATCGAGCCGGCGGTAGCTTCCCACCGCCAAAGCGGGATAGGCGCGACGGAGATGCAGAAGCCTCCGGTAGAGGGTGAGGATCGAGGTGGATTCGTCGCGCAGGGCCTCCACATGCCGCCTGTCCCGGTCGGCGCTCAGGGGAAGCCAGGGTTCGGCTTCGCTGAAGCCGGCATGTTCGGTGTCGTCCCACTGCATCGGGGTCCGTTCCGGGTCGCGGCCATGGCCCGGTTCGTTGAAGCCCCAGGGGTCGCGCATCCGCTCCGGCGGGATCTCCACATGGGCAAGGCCGATCTCGTCGCCGTAATAGACCGTGGGCGTGCCGCGAAGCGTAAGGAGGAGGATCGCCGCGATCCGCGCCTGCGCCTCGCCGATCCGTGCGGCGATGCGGGGCTGGTCATGGTTGCCCAGCACCCAGTTCGGCCATCCGCCCGGGGGCAGCGCCTCCTCGTACTCGTCCACCAGGGCCGCCACGGCATCGGCCTGCCACGGGGTCTGGATGAGCTGGAAGTTGAAGGGCAGATCGACGCCGGTCAGACCGGGGCCATAATAGGCCACCAGCCGCTCGATCGGCAGATAGATCTCGCCGATCAGCACCCGGTCGTCGTAACCGTCCAGCACGCGGCGCATGCCGGCGATGATGTCGAACACTTCCGGGCGGTCGGCGGAATAGACCTGATCGAACCGGTTGATCTCCGGCTGTTCGGGATGGAAGGCCGGGTTCGCCGGATTGTCGCGAAAACCCTCGTCCTTCATCAGGTGCCAGATCACGTCGACGCGGAACCCGTCGATCCCCCGGTCGAGCCAGAAGCGCAGCACGTCGTGCATCGCTTCCCGCACCGCCGGATTGCGCCAGTTCAGGTCCGGCTGCTCGGCCAGGAAGGCATGGTAGTAATACTGGCCGCTCGCCTCGTCGAAGGTCCAGGCCGGGCCGCCGAAATTGCTCAGCCAGTTGTTGGGCGGTCCGCCATCCGGCGCGGGATCGCGCCAGATGTACCAGTCCCGGCGGGGATTCTCGCGCGACGCGCGGCTCTCCGTGAACCAGGGATGCGCGATGGAGGAATGGTTCGGCACGAAATCGAGGATGACCTTGAGCCGCCGGGCATGGGCCTGGGCGACCAGCTCGTCCAGATCGGCGAGGCTGCCGAAGAGCGGGTCGACGCCGCAATAATCGGCGACGTCGTAGCCGTAATCGGCCATGGGCGACGGATAAATCGGTGAGATCCAGACGGCGTCGACGCCGAGCCAAGCGAGGTAATCGAGGCGGCGCGTGATGCCGGCGAGATCGCCGACACCGTCGCCGTTGGTGTCCTGGAACGAGCGCGGATAGACCTGATAGACGGTCCCCCGCTTCCACCAGACGGCTTTCGCCAGATCCGGAAAAGTCGTCTCGCCTGACGTCATCCGTCCCCCGGTCTGACCCGATTCACGCCCCGATGGCGGTAACAGCCTAGCCTGCGCGGGCGCATCAAGCGACCCCGCCGTGGCTGTGTCCGCCTCATGGCGCACCAGCGCTCATCTGCCGCATTCATGAAACCTTCAGCGCGAAATGGTCTCATTCCCGCGCTGTTTCGATGTGAGGTTGGCGAATCGCGAGGATCGGGCGCGGGCAGCGGGACCGCTTGGTCCCATGGGCCGACCTCATCGATATCGCCATCGCCGAGCGGTCACCGCCGGAAGAAGCGGGTGGCGAAATCGGCGTCGCGGCAGCGACACTATGGGGGAACGAGACCATGCTGAACGAAATCCTGGCCGCCTCCGCACGGAGTGACGAGACCGGCACGCGCGCCGCAGCGGCGGAAGCGCCGGCCCGGCCGGGCTGGACCGCTCCCGCCAAGCCCGCTTCCGGCGACCCCGTGGCGGATCTGCGCGAAGCCATCCTCGCCAAGCTCGCCTATGCCATCGGCAAGACCCCCGAGACCGCTCGCGAGCGGGACTGGTTCGCCGCCACCGCCCTGGCCCTGCGCGACCGGATCGTCGACGCTTGCATGGACGGCAGGTCCACGAGCATTCCCAACAAGCGGGTCTATTACCTCTCCCTCGAATTCCTCATCGGCCGGCTCCTGTCCGACGCCATGAACAATCTCGGCCTCGTCGACACGACCCGCCGGGCCTTGCGCGATCTCGGCATCGATCTCGGCGACGTCGAGGCGGCCGAACCGGACGCGGCGCTCGGCAATGGCGGTCTCGGTCGTCTCGCCGCCTGTTTCATGGAGAGCATGGCGAGCCTGTCGATCCCCGCCATCGGATACGGCATCCGCTACGATCACGGCCTGTTCAAGCAGTCCCTGGAGGATGGCTGGCAGAAGGAAGCGCCGGAAACCTGGCTCGCCGAGGGCAATCCCTGGGAGTTCGTCCGGCCCGAGGCGACCTACACGATCGGGTTCGGCGGCCATGTCACCATGTCGGCGATCTCGGACGGCGTGATCCGCCGGCACTGGCACCCGGCCGAGACCGTGCGGGCCGTGGCCCATGACGTCCCCGTGGTCGGCTGGCGGGGCAAGCACGTCAACACGCTGCGGCTCTGGAAGGCGGAGGCGGAATCGCCCCTCGAACTCGCGCAGTTCAACGGCGGTGACCATGTGGGCGCGGTGGCGGCCCGCTCCAAGGTCGAGGCGATCTCGCGGGTGCTGTATCCGAGCGATTCCTCCGAGACCGGCCAAGAACTCCGCTTGCGCCAGGAATACTTCTTCACCTCGGCCTCGCTGCAGGACCTCGTTTCCCGGCACGTGGCCGAGCGTGGCGACCTGCGCTCGCTGCCCGACCATGCCGCGATCCAGCTCAACGACACCCATCCGGCCATCGCCGTGCCGGAACTGATGCGCATCCTCCTCGAGGATCACGGCGTGACCTGGGAGGATGCCTGGCACATCACCACCAACACGCTGAGCTACACCAACCACACCCTCCTGCCGGAGGCGCTGGAGACCTGGCCGGTGGAGTTGATGGAGCGGCTGCTGCCGCGCCACATGCAGATCATCTACCTGATCAACTGGATGCATCTCGAAGAGCAGGGACGCCACGGCAGGGCCGATGCGGCGCAGCTCGCCTCGGTCTCGCTCATCGACGAGGCCAACGGCAAGCGCGTGCGGATGGGCCATCTCGCCTTCCTCGGCGCCCGCCGGGTGAACGGAGTCTCGGCGCTCCACACCGACCTGATGCGTTCCACGGTGTTCAAGGACCTCCACGCCCTCGACACCGACAAGATCGTCAACAAGACCAACGGGATCACCTTCCGGCGCTGGTTCCACAACTGCAACCCCGAGCTGACGAAGCTCGCCGTGGAGGTGGTGGGCGAGCGCGTCCTCGACGATCCCGAGGCGCTGCTGGGGCTGGCCGATCACGCCGCCGATCCCGCCTTCCAGGCCCGCTACTCCGCCATGCGCACATCCCGCAAGGAGGCCCTCGCCAAGGTGGTGGCCGAGAATACCGGCATCGTCATCGATCCGTCGGCCCTGTTCGACACGCAGATCAAGCGGATCCACGAATACAAGCGCCAACTCCTCAACGTCATCGAGACCGTGGCGCTCTACCAGGCGATCAAGGCCGAGCCGCAGAAGGACTGGACGCCGCGCGTCAAGATCTTCGGCGGAAAGGCGGCGCCGAGCTACGTCCAGGCCAAGCTCATCATCAAGCTCGCCTGCGATGTCGCCAAGCTCGTCAACAGCGACCCGGATATCGCCGGCCGGCTCAAGGTGGTGTTCCTGCCGAATTACCGCGTCAGCCTCGCCGAGGCGATCATCCCCGGCTCCGACTTGTCGGAGCAGATCTCCACCGCCGGCATGGAGGCTTCGGGTACCGGCAACATGAAGCTGGCGCTGAACGGCGCGCTCACCGTGGGCACGCTCGACGGCGCCAATATCGAGATCCGCGACCATGTGGGGGCGGACAACATCTTCATCTTCGGCCTCGACGCGGCCGGGGTGCAGAAGCGCGCTGCCGAGCCGGATTACGCCGCCCGGGCCATCGCGGCCTCACCGCGCCTCGCCGCTGCCCTCGATTTCATCGAGGCGGGTGGGTTCTCGCCGGAGGAGCGGGGCCGCTTCCAGCCGATCGTGGACGACCTGCGCCACAACGACCGCTACCTGCTCACCGTCGATTTCGACGATTACTGGCGCGTCCAGCGCGAGATCGACGCCGCCTGGATCGACAAGGCGAGCTGGTGGAAGAAGGCCATCCTCAACACCGCCCGGATGGCCTGGTTCTCCTCCGACCGCTCCATGCGCGAATATGCCGACGACATCTGGCGGGTGAAGGTGGGGTGAGCCGGAAGGCTCAACCCCACCCGCCGGGTGGTCGAAGGCCGACGCAGGGGCTCCGCCCGGAAGGACCCTGCGGGGCCGACTTGCGTCGGTCTGCTTGCACGCCGTCACAGACGACGTCGTCCCGGTCGCGTCGATGCCCCGAAGAGGCCGGTCGCGCCGGCCGCCATGCGCGACCGGTCTGGGGTCGCGGACGGAGACGAACCTCCGTTGCCGCGGAAGGGGGGCGCTTTCGGTGCCTACCCTAAGAGAATCGTCGCCTTCGACAGCGTGCTCCATATCCCCCAGGCAATGGGCAGGCCGACGGCGACCCAGGCGAGAACCGCGAGCGGCGTGACGCCGCCGCGGCCGATGCCGAAATCGCCGACCCCGCCCGGCAGAGCGGCGACCGCGTCCTTCGCTACGGCGGCACCGCCCTTCGCTGCGGCACCGAGTTCAGCGTCGCTCATGAACCAGCGCGCGGCCAGCGGACGGACCAGCAGATTCGCCACGAAGCCCGCCGCCAGGAAACCGGCGAGGATGTACATGGTCCGGGTGTAGAGCGCCGCGCCCTCGAGGCCCGCATCCACCTGAGCCTGCCGGATCGCCGTGACCACGAAGGGACCGACCACGCCCGCCGTCGACCAAGCGGTGAGCAGGCGCCCGTGAATGGCGCCGACGAACTGCGTTCCGAAGATGTCGGCGATGTAGGCTGGGATCGTGGCGAAGCCGCCGCCATACATCGACAGGATCACGCAGAAGAACGTGACGAACAGCGCCTTCGAAACGATCGACGCCGCCCAGGGCGCGCCGGCATACAGCAGGCATCCGAGGACGAAGAAGGTCGCATAGGTGACCTTGCGACCGATCTTGTCCGAGATCGACGCCCAGAAGAAACGGCCGAGGATGTTGAACAGCGACAGCAATCCGACGAAGCTGGCCGCTACCGCCGCGATTTGCGTCTTCTGGCCGGCATCGAGCTCCCCGAAGCCGAGGCCCGGCAGGCCGATCAGCGCGCCGCCGAAGATTTCCTGCAACATCGGTGAGGCGAGCGCGAGGACGCCGATGCCGGCGGAGACGTTGAGGCAGAGGATCGCCCATAGCAGCCAGAATTGCGGGGTCTTGTGGGCCTGGTCCAGATGGACGTGGCCGGAGCTGATCATCGCGCTCTTCGCTGCCGGCGCGGTCCATCCCTTGGGTTGCCAGCCGGCCGGCGGCACGCGGTAGCCGAACGCGCCGCACAGCATCGCCACGATGTAGATCCCGCCCATCACCGAGAGCGTCTGCCAGACGCCGGCCGAGTCCGGTGTCTTGAAGGTGTTGATGAGCAGCGTGGCGAGCGGCGAGCCGATCATGGCGCCGCCGCCGAAGCCCATGATGGCCATTCCCGTGGCCATGCCGCGCCGGTCGGGGAACCATTTCACCAGGGTGGAGAGCGGGGAGATGTAGCCGAGCCCGAGGCCGATGCCGCCGAGCACTCCCATGCCGATCCAGACCAGCCAGAGCTGATGCAGGTAGACGCCGAGGCTCCCGATCAGGAAGCCGCCGCCCCAGCACAGGGCTGCAGCGAGGCCGGCCTTGCGCGGGCCGGCCCGCTCCAGCCAGCCGCCGAACACGGCGGCCGAGAGGCCGAGCATCACGATGCCGATGGAGAAGACGATGACGAGGTCGCTGACGCGCCAGTCGCAGGCGGTGGTGAACAGGGAGGTGGCGATGCTCATGTCCGGACAGGCCGCCGGTGCCGTTCGCCCGATACTGAGCGCCCGGGACAGCGGTAGCCAGAACACCGACAATCCGTAGGACATTCCGATGCACAGATGGATGGCCAGCGCCGCGGGAGGCACGAGCCACCGGTTGAACCCGGGCTTGGCGACCGTGGCCTCACGTGAGAGCCAGTGCGGGGCGGCCGCACCCGCGAAGGACGCGTCACCGATACGTATGTTCATGAGGCATCTCTCATCCAGACCGAAAGGTGGCCTGGCCCTCGGGATTAACACAGGTTTATAAACGTATTGCTACGCTATGGTGTGATCCCGGGGTGAGGGTTGTATGCCGCTCGGCCGCCGCGTGGCCGGAGGATGCGTCTGCGCCTCCCTGAAGGGCCATCGTCCGGCGAACGGGGGGCTCATGTCCGCCACGGAGCGAGGGAGCGTCTCGTTTACGGGTGCCCTTGCGCTACGGTTGCCGCATCGGAATCCCGCTCGACGGAGCAGGACGACCGGGTCAGATCCGGCACGCGCCTTCGAGCGCCGTGTTCTCGGCCTCGGTGAAGATCCGTGAGCGGATGAGGAAGCGCTTGTCGCGGCCGTTCTCCAGCGAGAACATGCCGCCGCGGCCGGGCACCACGTCGAGGATCAGGTGGGTGTGCTTCCAGACCTGGAACTGAGGCCGGCTGATCCAGAAATCGGCGCCGGCCACCTGGCCGAGATGGACGTCGCTGTCGCCGGTGAGGAAATCTCCCACCGGGTAGCACATGGGCGACGAGCCATCGCAGCATCCGCCCGATTGGTGGAACATCACCGGGCCGTGCTCGGCGCGCAATTCCTCGATCAACGCGATGGCGGCCGGTGTCGCCGTGACCCGCAGGGGCGTTCCGTCGGCGCCGACCTGATCGGCGGTGGTCGCTTCGGTCGTGCTCATGGAACGCTCCCTCCCGTCATGTGACCTCGGCCGGGGAATGTCCCGAGCCGAGGTGTTCGTTCACGCCGCCTTCTTGGCAGCGGCCTCGCCGTAGAACGTGCCGCCGGCCTCCGCCATGCGCAGGACGTTCTCCGGCACTGCGAAACGCGACCCGTGCTTTGCCTCGAGGCCCTGGGCCAGGGCCACGAACGCTTTCGCACCCATGAAGTCGATGTAGGACAGGGCGCCGCCGGTGAAAGGGGCAAAGCCGAAGCCGAGGATGGAGCCCACATCGGCCTCGCGCGGATCCGTGATGACGCCTTCGCCCACGGTGCGGGCGGCCTCCAGGGCCTGAACCACCAGCAGCCGCTGCTTCAGCTCGGTGAAATCGACGTCGTCGGGGTCGATTCGCGTGGTCTGGAGCTCTGACAGGCCGGGCCAGAGCTTCTTCGAGGCGCCTTCCGGATAGTCGTAGAAGCCTTTCCGGTTCTTGCGGCCGAGCCGGCCCTCACCCTCCACCAGGGTCGTGAGCAGAGCCTTCTGAGCGGGATCGATCGCCTCGGCGCCGAGCTGCGCCTCGGTGGCCTTGACGATCTTCAGGGCGAGGTCGACGGCGACCTCGTCGGTGAGGGAGAGGGGCCCCACCGGCATCCCGGCCTGGCGGCCGGCATTCTCGATCATGGCGGCGGGGATGCCCTCGATGAGCATCTTGTGGCCCTCGTACAGATAGGCGCCGACGCAGCGATTGGCGAAGAAGCCCCGGCTGTCGTTGACGACGATGGGCGTCTTCTTGATCGCGCGGACGTAGTCGAGGGCGGTGGCGAGCGCGGCGTCGCCGGTCTGCTCGCCCTTGATGATCTCGACGAGCATCATCTTCTCCACCGGCGAGAAGAAGTGGATGCCGACGAAATTGCCCGCGCGCCGCGACGCCTTGGCAAGGCCCGAGATCGGTAGGGTCGAGGTGTTGGAGGCGAAGATCACGTCCTCGCCGATCACGGCCTCGACCTTGGCGATGACCTCGGCCTTCACCTTCGGGTCCTCGAACACCGCCTCGATCACGAGATCACAGGATGACAGGTCGGCGTAATCGGCGCTGGTGGTGATGCGCGCCAGCAGGGCCTCACGGTCGGCGGTCTTGGCGCGTCCCTTGTTGATCTGGTCGGTGACGAGCTTGTGGGCGTAGGCCTTGCCCTTCTCGGCCGCCTCGATGGACTGGTCGAGGAGGATCACCTCCATCCCCGCATTGGCGGTGACGTAGGCGACCCCGGCCCCCATGAAGCCGGCGCCGACGACGCCCACCCGCTTCACGCTGGTCTTGGCGATCTCCTTCGGCCGGCGCGCGCCCTTGTTCAGCTCGCCCATGGAGATGAACAGCGTGCGGATCATCGCCGCCGCCTCCTTGGAGCGCAGGATCTTGGCGAAGTACCGGCTCTCGACCCGCAGGGCGAGATCCATCGGCAGCTGCAGGCCCTCGTAGACCGAGGCGAGGATGGCCTTGGCGGCCGGATAATTGTCGTGGGTCTCGCGACGGTAGATCGCGTTGGCCGGGGGCCAGATCATCATGCCGGCGGGCGAATAGACCTTGCCCGAGGGGGCCTTGAACTTCGGCTGGTCCCAGGGGGCCACGGGCGAGCCGCCGGCCTTGATCCAGGCCTTGGCCTTCTCGACGATCTCGTCTTTCGGCGCGACCTCGTGGACGAGGCCCATGTTCTTGGCCATGAGAGGACGGATCTGCTCGCCTTTGAACAGCATCTGCAGGGCGTCGCCGGTCTGCATCAGGCGGGGGACGCGCTGGGTCCCGCCTGCGCCGGGGAACAGCCCGACCTTGATCTCGGGCAGGCCGACACGGGTCTTCGGGTCGTCGGACAGCACCCGGTGGTGACAGGAGAGCGAGAGTTCGAAGGCGCCGCCGAGGCAGATGCCGTTCACCGCCGCCGCGAAGGGCTTGCCGCAGGTCTCGAGCTTGCGGAAGACCAGGGTGAGCTTGCGCGATTCCTCGAAGAAGTGGCGCATGGCCTCCTCCTCGCCCTTCTCGGCTTTCAGCTTCTCGTAAGCCTGGCCGAGGCCCTGGAGCATGGTCAGGTCGGCGCCGCCGGAGAAGTTGTCCTTGCCGGAGGTGATGACGCAGCCCTTCACATCGGGATCGGCCACCACGGCGTCGATGACCTGATGCAGGTCGCTCATCACCTCTTCGGTGAAGACGTTCATCGAGCGGCCCGGCATGTCCCAGGTCGCGAGGGCGATCCCGTCGGCATCGACGTCGTAGCGGAAATTCGTGAGATTCATTTCTGACCCTCGAAGGTTCGACGAAGGAATCGTATCCATTAAGGCGATCTAAAACCTTCCGATGGATAGTTTTCCGAGAAAGTTCAAAGTCTTAACATGGGATAGAGTTGATGGCGTCGAGGAAGGCCTGCCAGGGATGTCGTGATGGCGTCGATCTCGATCTTGATTTTACCATGGCTTTTCAACCGATCGTCGATACCAGGGTCGACCGGATCTGGGGCTACGAAGCGCTCATCCGGGGCCCGGAAGGCCAGTCCGCCGGATCGATCCTCGGGCAGGTGACCGAAGCGACCATGTACCGGTTCGATCAGGCCGCGCGGGTGCGCGCCATCGAACTCGCCGGACGCCTGTTCCAGGCCGACGACGACACAAGATTGTCGATCAACTTCATGCCGAACGCCGTCTACGAGCCCGCGGCCTGCATCCGCTCGTCCCTGGAGGCGGCGCGCCAATTCGGCTTCGCTCACGAGCGGATCATGTTCGAGTTCACCGAGAACGAGAAATTCCGCGACATCGCGCATCTGCAGCGCATCGTCGACGAGTATCGCCGGCAGGGCTTCCTGACGGCCCTCGACGATTTCGGCGCCGGCTTCGCCGGGCTCAGCCTGCTGGCCAACTTTCAGCCGGACCTGATCAAGATCGACATGGACCTGCTGCGCGGCATCGACCGGGACCGGGCGCGGCAGGTCATCACGGCGGGCATCCTCTCGATCGCCCGGCAACTCGGCATCGAGGTCATCGCCGAGGGAATCGAGACGCAGGCGGAATTCGCGACCATGCGCGAACTCGGCGCGAATCTGTTCCAAGGCTATTATTTCGCCCGTCCCCAACTCGAAGCCCTCCCGAGCGTTTCCGGCTTCGAGGCGCGGGAGCCGCGCCTCGACCTCGCGTCCTAAGGCGGGGCGAAGCCCCTCCCAGTCTTCGCGCTTTACTTCGCGCCGGTCTCTACTTGGCGCCGGGCATCGGCGGCATCGGAGCGGCCGGCTTGTCGCCGGCCGAGGCGATCGCCAACATGTTCAGGATCTTGGTGACCGCACCCTGCGAGATGACGGTGACGGTCGAGGCCGGGTCCGAATTGATCGTCTGGAACTTCTGGTAGATCTTGTCGTCGTAGATGCCGCTGAGGTGCTTGAGCTCGTCGATGTTGAACTTCTCGGCATAGGCCTTGGAGAGACCGTCGATCATGACTTCGCGCTGCTTCTCGAACTCGGCGCGGACTTCCTTGCGCACGGCCTCGGCCTTGTCTTCCGCCATCGGCTGCACGGTCTTCTCGAGAGCTCCGGTGAAGCCGGTTTCGAGGTTCTTGATCAGCGTCTTCTGAACCAGATCCTTGGCGATCGTGACCCGGTCGGACATGTCGTCCGCGCGGGCGGCGAGCGGCGCCATCAATGCCGTGGTCAGCATCATGGTGGCGAGAATGCGTGTCATCTTGGCGTGTCTCCCGATGTTGTCTTTGCGCCGCCGGTTCCGGCGGCGGGAGCGCGCCGTCTAACAGCGTTTCGAAGGGTTTGGGAGGCGGGACCGGCGAAAGCCCGCCCCGGCCCGGTTCTACACCCGCTCGATGATCGTGGCGGTGCCCATTCCGGCGCCGATGCAGAGGGTCACGAGGGCGCGCTCCTTGCCCGTGCGCTCCAACTCGTCGAGGACCGTGCCGAGGATCATGGCGCCGGTGGCGCCCAGCGGATGGCCCATGGCGATGGCGCCTCCATTGACGTTCACCTCGGACGGATTGAGCCCGAAGGCCTGACAGAAGCGCAGGACCACGGCGGCGAACGCCTCGTTGACTTCGAACAGGTCGATATCGGCGATGGTCATGCCGGCGCGGGCCAGCACCTTCTTCGTCACGTCCACCGGTCCGGTGAGCATGAGGGCCGGGTCCGAGCCGATATTGGCGAAGGCGCGGATACGGGCGCGCGGCTTGAGGCCGGCCCGCGCGCCGGCTTCCTTCGAGCCCACCAGCACGGCGGCGGCGCCATCGACGATGCCCGAGGAATTGCCGGCGTGATGGACGTGGTTGACCATCTCCACATCGGGATGCGCGTCGACCGCCACGGCGTCGAAACCGCCCATCTGGCCCATCTGGACGAAGGAGGCCTTCAGCCCGGCCAAGGACTGCATGTTGGTGGAGGGACGCATGTGCTCGTCGGTGTCGAGCAGGGTGATGCCGTTGACGTCGCGCACCGGGACGACGGAATTCCTGAACAACCCGTCGGCCCAGGATTTCGCCGAGCGCTTCTGCGATTCGACCGCGTAGGCGTCGCATTCGTCGCGGCTGAATCCGTATTTCGTGGCGATGAGATCGGCCGAGACGCCCTGCGGCATGAACCAGGATTTGATGGCGATGGCCGGGTCCACCGGCCAGGCCCCGCCGGAGGCGCCGAGGCCGACGCGGCTCATGGATTCGACGCCGCCGCCGACCGTCATGTCGTGCTGGCCGGCCATGATCTGGGCCGCGGCGAAGTTCACCGCGTCGAGCCCGGAGGCGCAGAAGCGGTTGATCTGCACACCGGGGACATGGGTGCCGTAATCCGCCACCAGGGCCGCCGCCCGGGCGATGTCGCCACCGGCCTCACCGACGGGATCGACGCAGCCGAGGATGACGTCGTCCACCTGCCGCGTGTCGAGCTCGTTGCGCTCCTTGAGGGCGCGCAGGGCCGTTTCGGCGAGGCGCAGGGCCGTCACCTCGTGCAACGCGCCATCCGGCTTGCCGCGGCCGCGCGGCGTGCGGACGTGATCGTAGATGAAGGCCTCGGGCATATGCGTTTCCCTGTTGTCCGCTCCTGCGGAGCGACGGCTTTCAAAGTCTGCTCTCGGTCTCGCCGTCATTCCGGGGCCGCGAAGCGGAGCCCGGAATCCAGATCCGCGAACACATCCAAGGTTTGTCGCGTCGGCGGTTCTGGATTCCGGGCTCGCTCTGCAAGCGCCCCGGAATGACGTGGTGAACTGAAAGTCTGTCGTCCGCTCTAAAACGCCTCGGCGCTCAACGCCATGGTCGTGTCGGCTCCGGCCTTGATCCGCACCAGCCGCAGGGCGGTCTCGGGAAGCGTCCGCTCCATATAGAACCGGCCGATGACGAGCTTGTCGGCCATTTCCGGTGACGGGCCTTGCGCGATGCGCGCCAGCGCCGCCTTGGCGATCCGGCCCCACATGTAGCCCATGGCGACGAGGCCGAGGAGGTGCATGTAGTCGGTGGCGCCGGCCCCGGCATTGTCGGGCTTGGAGAAGGCGTTCTGCATGAACCACATGGTGGCGCCCTGGAGGTCGTTCAGGCCGGCCTGGAGCGGGCCGGTGAACGGCTTCATCTCGGCCTCCTCGTCATGGTCCTTGATGAAGGTCTGGACCTCGGCGAGGAAGCTCATCATCGCCCGGCCGCCATCCTTGGGTAGCTTGCGGCCGATGAGGTCCATGGCCTGAATGCCGTTGGCGCCCTCGTAGATCATGGCGATGCGGGCATCGCGCACGAATTGCGACATACCCCATTCCTCAATGTAGCCGTGCCCGCCGAAGAGCTGCTGGGCCGCCACCGCGTTGTCGAAGCCCTTGTCCGTGAGCACGCCTTTCACCACCGGGGTCATCAGGCCCATATGGTCCTCGGCCTTCTGGCGCTCGGCCGCATCGTCGGAGCGATGGCCGATATCAGCCTGAAGCGCGGTCCACAGCACCAGCGCGCGGGCAGCCTCGTTGAAGGCGCGGATTCCCATCAGGGTCCGGCGCACGTCGGGATGGACGATGATCGGGTCGGCCACCTTGTCCGGCGCCTTGGCGCCGGTGAGGGAGCGGCCCTGGAGCCGGTCCTTCGCGTAAGCCACCGCGTTCTGGTAGGCGACCTCCGACTGGGCAAGACCCTGGACGCCCACCGCGAGGCGCGCTTCGTTCATCATCACGAACATCGCATTGAGACCGCGGTTCTCCTGGCCGACGAGCCAGCCCTTCGCGCCGTCATAGTTCATGACGCAGGTGGAATTGCCGTGGATGCCCATCTTGTGCTCGAGAGAGCCGCAGGAGACGCCGTTGCGCTCCCCCACCGAGCCATCCTCGTTGACGAGGAATTTCGGCACCACGAACAGCGAGATGCCCTTGGTCCCGGCCGGCGCACCCTCGATCCGGGCGATGACGAGGTGGACGATGTTTTCGGACAGGTCGTGCTCGCCGGCCGAGATGAAGATCTTGGTGCCCGTGAGGCTGTAGGACCCGTCGCCGTTCGGCACCGCCTTGGTCTTGAGGAGCCCGAGATCCGTGCCGCAATGGGGCTCGGTGAGGTTCATCGTACCGGTCCAGGCGCCTTCCACCATCTTGGGCAGATAAGTCGCCTTCTGCTCCTCCGAGCCGTGGACGAGGAGGGCCGCCATCGCGCCCTGCGTCAGGCCCGGATACATGGCCAATGCCAGATTGGCCGAAGAGGTGAATTCCGAGATCGCGGTGTTGATCGTGTGCGGCAGGCCCTGGCCGCCATATTCCTCCGGCACGGAGATGCCCATCCAGCCGCCCTCGGCATAGGCGTCGTAGCCGGCCTTGAACCCGTCCGGCGTGGAGACGCTGCCATCCGCCTGGCGGGTACAGCCCTGCCGGTCGCCCACGGCATTGAGAGGGGTGAGCACGCCCTCGGCAAGCTTGGCGCCCTCGACCAGAACCGCCTGGATCAGGTCGGGCGACGCATCCGCGAAACCGCGCAGGTTGTTGCGTCCATGGAAGGCGAAGACGTCGTTGAGGAGAAACTGAACGTTCTCGACCGGTGCACGATAACTCGGCATCTCGTCTGTCCTCCACCCGCTTGATCGCATGCCCGATTCGGCCTCTCAGCCCCGGCACGCTTGATAGTTCATATATAAACTATCGCCGTGCGGAGGGAAAGGGGCACCGTCCGCGAGACGTCGACGATAACATAAGGCCAGTTTGGCACAGGCCTTAACCGCCTGTTTACCAAGAGTGCGAAATGTCAGCGGCAATCGATCCGTTTCGCTGCCGCTGCGACACCTCTGCGTTGCACACTGACAAACCGGATTGGGTCACGGACCTCGCTGCCCCGGGTTTGACGATGAAACGCAACGCGACGCTCAACCTGGAAGAGTTCGACCCGGAAATCCTCGATGCCGCCCGCGATGTGGCGCGTCGCGCAGGGGTGCCGGTCGAGACCTGGATCGCGTCGATCGTCACGCCGGACCAGAAGCCCAAGGCTCGCCGCCGCCGCTTGACCTCGTCGATGCAGCATCAGACCCGCCCGCTCGTCGACGTTTCGAGCAGCGCGCCGTCACCCGCCGAGGCCAATCCCGCATCCGTCGAGGCCGATCACGCACCCGTCGACGCCGCGGAGGCCGTCGTCACCGACGGCGCTGACGTCGTCTCGGCCCCCGTCGTCTCGGCTCCTGCACCGGACCCGATCGCGCCCTTCACGACCTCCATCGCCGAGATGATGCGCCGTCTCGACCAGATCGATCATAAGATCGCCCAGGATCACCAGATCTCGCAGGAGACGGCGACGCGGACGATCGAGGAGATCGAGGCCCGGATCAGCACGGTGCTGGATGCCGGCCTCTCCCCGGCGGCACAGATGGCCGAGCGTCTGGCGCAGATCGAGCGCCGCATGGTCGAACTCGGCGAGCAGCTGGCCTCGCCGCGCCCCATCGGCCGGCGCGGCCGCCCTGTCGAGGTGGAGCTGCGCGACGCGGTGGCGGAAATCCGCCAGCGTCAGCGCGAACTCGATTCCGACTCGGCCACCGCCGAGCAGAAGCCCGCCGCCGCGGCGACACGGGCGCCGTCGCCGGCGCTCTCCGAATTGCAGGCCGAGACGAGCCGTCTTCGCGAATCGATCACCGGCCTCGCCACGGGCCGCGACGTCGGTGCCCTCGAACAGGCGATGCACTCCCTCGTCACCGGGGTCCAGCGCGCGCAGGAGCCCTCCGACCTCGCCGCCATCGCGGCCCCCATCGAACTGATCCGCGTTCAGGTCGCCCGTCTCGCCGACGATGTGGCCGAGAACGTCCATGCCCGCGTCGCCAGCGACGTCGAGCGCCTCGCGGCGAAGGTGGACGGGGCGCTCAGCAGCAGCGCGCCGGGCTTCGCCGACCGTGACGAACTCGGTAACCTGTTCCGCGAACTGGACGAAATCCGCCGCCTGATCGGTTCGCTCGCCGGGCCGGAGCGGATCCAGAGCCTCGCCCAGGGGCTCCAGGCGATCAGCGCCCAGATCACAGAATTGCAGGGCGGCGTCGGCGGTGACGGAGCCAACATGGCCGAGCTGCGGCCGTTGCTCGAAGAGATCCGCCTCGGCCTGCGGACCCCGCCTTCGGGTGGGATCGAGGAACAGATCCAGGCGATGGGCGCCAAGCTCGACGCGCTGCGCGAAGGCGGCTCCGTCGGCGGCGGCAGCCATTCGGACGAGATCATCGTGCGGATCGACGCCCTGGCCGACAAGGTCGAGCGGGTCAGCGTCAATCCGGTCGGCGACCTGATCGGCCGCCTCGAGGATCTCGGCGAAACCCTGCGCCGGCCGGTGATTCCCGGCGGCGACCTCGCCTCGATCCACGGCATGCTCCACGACCTCGCCGACAAGCTCGACCGGGTGGGAGGCCCCGCCGGACCCCGCGCCGAAGGTCTCGACGTGCTGGAGAAGCAGGTTCTGGCGCTGGCCAGCCGCATCGACACGCGCGACGCGGACCCCGCGATCGCTGGCCTCGAGCGGACGATGTCCGACCTGCTCGGCCAGGTCTCGGCTTTGCGCGAAGAGGTTCCGATCGAGGCCGCCGTAGAGCGCGCCGCACGCAATGCCGTGGCCGAGAGCATCGGGACCACCGGCGAGACGGGCGAACTCGGAATGCTCCGGGCCAGCCTGGCGGATCTGCGCGCCCAGCAGACGGCCTCCGAGCAGCGGATGCAGGCGACGCTCGACGGCGTCCATTCCACCCTGGACAGGCTCGTCGGCCAGCTGGGCGTCCTGGCCGAGGCCGGCCCGCTCGCCGCCGGCCGCTCCACCTCGTCTCACGACCTCGCCGAGCGGCTCGGAATCGCCACCGGCCGCGTGGACGAGCGGGCCCCGATGCAGGCGGGCGCCATGATCCGGCGGGCCGAGCCCTTGCGGGTGAGCCCGACGGCCCAATCCTTCGAGCTCGGTCGCGTCACGGACGAGCCGCTGGAGCCCGGCGCCCGCCGTCCCAGCCCCGACCGGTCCGCCGAGAGCGGTTCGGACGCGATCAAGCCGACCGAGAGCGACATCAAGACGAGCTTCATCGCCGCCGCGCGGCGTGCGGCGCAGGCCGCGCAGAACGAGGCCGCGATCGCGGCCCGCTCGCCCGAGATGCAGCGTCGCGGTGCCTCCGACGACGCCCTGGAAACCTCCACCCCCGGGCGCGTTGCGCGTCTGCGCGCCGAATTCGACAAGCGTCGCAAGCCGCTCCTCCTCGGCCTCGCCGCCATCGTCCTCGCGCTCGGTGCATTGCAGGCCATCAACTCACGGCGTACCGCGACGGATGTGTCGGCAGCCCAAATCGCCGAAGCGCAGGCCGCCCCAGGCCAGCCCTCGGACAGCGCGGCCAAAACCGATACGGCCAATGCCGACACGGCCAATACCGACACGGCCAAGGCTGACGCATCGAAGGCTGACGCATCTCCCACCGACACTGCCAGGGTCGCCGCGGATACGCCTGCGCGGCCGGACCCGGAAACCACCCAGTCGATCTCCGAGCCGGCCTCGTCGAAGGCCGTCCCGACCCTGACCGAATCCTCGAGTCAGCCGGCCCAGCGTCCGGTGCCGAAGGTCGCCGCCCTCGGTAATCTGGCGGGCGATCTCGGGGCGGTGCCGACGGGGCTCGCGCAGCTTCGCAAGGCCGCTCTCGAAGGCGATGGAGCCTCCGTCTACGATCTCGCCGCCCGCGCCCTCGAAGGCCGGGGCATGCCCCGCGACTTCGCGGTGGCGGCAAAGCTGTTCGAGGCCCTGGCCGAAGTCGGCTACGCCCCGGCGCAGTACAAGCTCGGCGGCCTCTACGAGAAGGGCTCGGGCGTGGTGCGCGACCTCGCCCAGGCCAAGCTCTGGTACGCCCGCGCGGCGGAACAGGGCCATGCCCGCTCGATGCATAACCTTGCCGTGGTCTACGCCGAGAATCCGGCGGCGAACGGCAAGCCGGATTACACCACGGCTTCACAATGGTTCCGGCGCGGCGCCGAGTACGGCATGCGCGACAGCCAGTACAACCTCGCCGTCCTCTACGCGCGGGGCCTTGGGTTGCAGCAGGATCTGGTCCAATCCTACCTCTGGTTCTCTGCCGCTGCGGCCCAGGGCGACGACGATGCGGGCCGGAAGCGCGACGATGTCGCCGCCAAGCTGGCGCCGAAGGATCTCGTGGTGGCGCAGAAGCTCAGCGCCGCCTTCAAACCGAAGGCATCGGTGGCGGCCGTCAACGAGCCTCCCGCGCCCACCGGCGCCGGCGTGGATGGGTCGATGAGCCTGATCGGTGCACCGCCCCCCGCCACACCGGCTCCGACCGCGCCGCGCCGCACCACGGGTGCGTGACACACCGGTCGCATGCGGACATGGACTGCGCGTGATAGCGACGCGCGTAGCGTCGACGCGGGCGGAGCGAAGTCGAATCGACGTTCCTGTTCAGAGCGTTACCTGAACCTGGACGTGAGTCGATCCGTCGGCGGCTCTGGATCGGCGGGGCGTTTCGCGCGGCGAGAACCGTGTATAGTCACGGCAGATGAGATCCTGGCCGCGGATCGCGGACGATCGCGGGATCACGGACCAATGGAGCCGGAGATTAGATGGCGCGTGTGACGCCCATACCGACATCAGCCCTCGTTCTCGGCGTCGCCGGCCTCATTCCCTTTCTGGGGTTCGCAGCTCTTTCCCTCAGCGGCAGCGATGGTGGCCTCGGCAATGTCGGGCTGGCCCCACGCACCATCCTCTCGACCTATGGCGCGGTGATCGCATCGTTCCTCGGCGGCATCCGCTGGGGTGCGGCCGCGTCCGGCGGAGCGGGCGGGCGCGACTACGTCATCGCCATCCTGCCCTCCCTCATCGCCTGGGCGGCCCTGGCCTTCCCCATGCCGTGGGACCTGCGCGTGCTCGGCCTGCTCGTCCTCGGCTGGGGCTTCGTCGATCTCGACCTCGTCCGGCGCGGCCTCGTGCCGACCTGGCTCGGACGTCTGCGGCTCATCCTGTCGGTCGTGGCCGGCTGCGCGCTGCTGATCGCGGCCTGAGCTTTCAGGGCCGGTCGGGGCCGAGCCGCGAGAGGTAGCGCTCCGCCTCGTCCCAGGTGTCGGCCGTCCCGGAAAAGCCCACATAGCCGTCGGGCCGAACGAGGATCAGGCGGTCGCCTTCGGGCGGGCGTCGCGGCGTCGGTTCGAGCAGGGCGGGATACCGCGCCGCGAAGCTCGCTCCCCGTGTCGTATCCGCCGCGTAGAGGACGAAGAGCGGCACCGGGCCGGAGCCGGCGGGCAATCCGTCATCGTGCTCCGGGGCCCAGCGCTTTCCCGCCTCGGGGCCGTGAGAGAGCGGGCTGTCGGTATAGGCGATCTCCACCTCGCTCATTGTCGCCGCCATCTTGTCCTGTACGGCGTGGAAGCCGAGCATGAACCGGAGCGCGAGGTTGCGGAATCCCTGCGCCACGGGATTCGACAGGGTCGCCATGTCGGTCAGGCGGGCGGCATTGCGCAGCACCATGTCGCCGACGGCGCTCCGCTCGGGGCTGTAGCTGTCGAGGAGCGAGGGCGTGGCTTGCCCCCGCTCCACCATCGCCAGTTTCCAGGCAAGGTTGATGGCGTCCTGCATGCCGGTATTCATGCCCTGGCCACCGGCGGGGCTATGGATATGCGCCGCGTCGCCGGCCAGGACCGCGCGCCCCTGCAAATATTGCGAGACCTTGCGCTCGTTGATGCGGAAATGCGTGAGCCAGACTGGATCGACGACACGAAAGCCGCCCGCGCGCTGGTCCACCAGGGCCTGTACGTCGCCGAGGGTCGGGTCCGGGCGCGGATGCGCCGGATCGGTCTTGCCGACCTGCGCGATCACCCGCGCGCGGCCGCCGGGGATCGGGAAGACCACGAGCGGCCCATCCCGGTGGAGATAGGTCGCGATCTCATCGCCGGGCGGTGCGTCGTCGCCCTCCACGCGGATATCGGCGAGGAGCCAGTCGTCCCCCTGCGCCTCGCCCGCGAAGGCGAGATCGAGCCCGTGCCGCACGGTGCTGTGCGCGCCGTCGCAGCCGATGAGCCGGGATGCCGAAATGGCCTCCTCGGCACCGTCCGCGTGGCGCAGCGTCGCTTCGATATGCTCGTCACCCGTCACGAAGCTCACGAGTTCCACCTCGCGCTCCACCGCGACGCCGAACGTGGCGAGATGCTCGATCAGCAGGCGCTCGGTCTCCCGCTGCGGGATCATGAGGGCGAAGTTGTAGCTGCTGGCGACGGCGTCGAACCGGATATGGCCGAGGATGCTGCCGGCGCTGCGCAGGGCCGCTCCATGGACGCGCAGACCGGCATCGAGGAAGGCCTGCCCGCAGCCCATCCGGTCCATGAGTTCGAGGGTGCGCGGCCAGACCACGAGCGCCTTCGAGGTCTGCGTCGGCTGCGGGCTCTTGTCGATCAGGCGGATGCCGATGCCGTATCGGGCGAGTTCGGCAGCGAGGGTGAGGCCGACCGGGCCGGCCCCGACGATGAGCGCTTGAAGCATGACCGTGCCCTGGCTCCGCTGCGATTCACATTCGCATTCGCCGCCATTGTATCGGAGATTAGATCACCCTCGGTAGAGACAGACCTCCCTGCCAGGAGGGTATGGGGCGACCACCATTCCGGGCCGGGGGTAGCGATGGAGTCCAAGACGACCGCGTGGTGGCCTCCGATCGGTTGCGGACTGGTCTCCCTGCATGCGGGCCTGATCGTCTCGTTCGCCCTCGGCCGCCTCCTCACCTGACCGAAACGCGACCTCATCCTTCGAGGCCTCCGCTGCGCTGCGGCGCCTTGCAATAGCGACTTGGATTATGGTCGCCGTGTTCCGTGAGGAATGCCCCACCCCGGATGGCCGTCCGGAGTGGGGCGGTCGGCCGTCGGATCGTTGGCGCCTGAGCCTTTTGGCTGCTCCTGAGCAAGATCGCGGTCGGCCTCTTCATCGAACCCGGATGGTTGCCTGAACGTCGTGGTTCGCTTGCAAGGCAGGGTCGACGAAGATGACACACAGTAGCACGAAGACCGGTCCGGCCGTAGCCGGGATCGATGTCGGCAAGGATTGGCTCGACCTTGCCGTCGACGGATGCGACGAGCGTTGGCGCCTGCCCAACACCGGTGAGGGGCGGGCCGAACTCGTCGCGGTGCTGATCCGTCTCGGGATCGGCCGGGTCGGCCTCGAAGCCTCCGGCGGCTATGAGCGCAGGGCTACCGCTGCCCTGCGCGAGGCGGGCCTCGACGTGGTCCTGTTCCAGCCCCGGCAGGTCCGCGCCTACGCGACCTTTCGCCTGCGCCGGGCCAAGACCGACGCCATCGATGCCGGACTGATCGCCGCCTGCACGGCGGCTCACGGACCCGGCAGGCCAGCCCCCGATCCGCGCCTGGTCGCCCTGGCCGAGCCCCTGCGCCTCGTCGAGCAGATCGACGAGGACGTCGTCCGCCTCAAGACACGGCGGGAGGCCTATCAAGACCCGCGCATCCGCGAGCACATCGCCATCGAGATCCAGCGTCTCAAGGCCGAGCGCGCGGCGCGGATCAAGGCCCTCGTCACCGCTCTGCGCGCCCATGACGATCTCGCCCGACGCCTCGACCTCGTCCTCAGCGTTCCCCGCATCGGGCCGCGCACCGCCCTCACCCTCATCGTGCGCATGCCCGAACTCGGAGACCTCTCCCGCGAGCAGGCCGCAAGCCTCGCCGGTCTCGCCCCCTTCGATCACAGCTCCGGCCGACATCAGGGCCAGCGCCGCATCGCGGGAGGACGCGCCACCGTTCGAACCGCCCTCTACGCTGCAGCCCTGCCCGCCGCCTTCCGATGGAACGACGCCCTCGTCCGACTCTACAAACGCCTCAAGGACGCCGGAAAATCCCACCAGAAAAGTCTCGTCGCCTGCGCCAGAAAGCTCCTCACTTACGCAAACACCGTCCTCGCCAGAGACACGCCATGGCAAAAGACTAATGGTTGCTCAGGATGAGGCGATTGGTTGGGATGGTCCATACTCCCCGGGTCGTCGACCCATGAACCCGATCGACGACGCCCTTAGATCGGAGAGTGCCCCCATGCCGCCATCGTCGCTCGGTAGCGATGGCCGGGCAGGATTTGCCGCGCGGGACGCCCCAGCGGCGATGGCGTTCCTATAAATATTTGACATAACACGATTTTTCCCGTTGCGACCAACGGCGGCGTTTTTGCAATGCAGGCGTGTGTCACTGGGAAAGTCGTGCCGCCATGTCCATCGGTCTCAACGGAATATCCGCCCCGGGAGCGAGCTACCCCGTCCGCACGACACCGTCAGGATCGACGGAGGCGTCGGCGAAGGACGACTTCCTGAAATATGCCAAGATGACGCCCGCCGAGAAAATCCGCGAAGAGATTCTCAAGAAGATGGGCCTCACGGAGGAAGCGTTGGCCGGGATGCCGCAGAAGGAGCTCGAAAAGATCAACCAGGCGATCAAGGAAAAGATCGAGGAACTGGTGAAGCAAGGCCGGGAGAAAGTCGTCGGAGCCTTCGCCGACATCAAGGCCTGAAGAGACGGCACGCGGCCGGGTGGCGCTCAGTCCCGCGCCAGCATCGCCTTGCCGATGGCGAAGACCCGGCCGTCTCCCAGGAGATGCGCGGTGAAACCAGCCGGAAACAGCGGATCGAAGGCCGGGTTGCGCACGTTGAGGCCGCCCGCATAGGCACCGAAAGCCGGCATCACCAGGCGTTTCCCGTCGGTGACGAAGCAGCGGCGCCGAACCGCGCGGCCGCGCATGGCGACCTTGCCGCAGGGATGCAGATGCCCGGCGATCTCGCCCTCCGGCGCATCCGGCAGAGGCTCGTGCCGCAGGGTGAGTCCACCGAGCGCCAGCGTCTCGGCATAGCGCCCGCCGACGCCTTCCGAGACGGCATGGTCGTGGTTGCCGGCGATCCAGACCCAGTCCCGGCCTTCCTGCAGGGCGGCGATCATGGCCCGGTCGCCGGGCTCCATCCGCTCGGGGCCGCGCGCATCGTGGAAGGAATCGCCGAGCGCGACAACGCAGGCCGGGTCGAAGCGGACCACCGCCTCGTGGAGGCAGGCCAGGGTCTCGCGGGTATCGTAGGGCGGCAGGAACTGGCCCGAGCGCGCGGCATAGGCCGAGCCCTTCTCCAGATGCAGGTCAGAGACGATCAGGGTCCGGTGCGCGGCGAGCCACAACCCGCCGCAGAGGTCGAGGGTGAGCGCTTCGCCGGCCAGCGTCAGGCCGGGGGTCTTGATGGTCCGTTCGAGTTTCTGGCCGAGCGCCAAGATCGCATCCTCTAGTCCGGGAAAAGGGCGCGTCACCCGAGCGCTTCTTCGAGAAGCTGCGCCTCGGCCTCCGCCAGGATCTCGTCCGCGCCCTCGCCGTAGACCTTCTCGCGCCCGATTTCGAGCATGACGGACACGGAGAGCGGCGAGACGCGGTCCAGCGCCTTGTGGGTGATTCGCCCCTGGATGCGCCTCAACATCATGCCGAGGCGGGCCACGTCGAGGAGTCCGGTTGCCGCATCCTGCCGGGCGGCGCGCAGAAGCAGGTGGTCGGGCTGGTGCTTGCGCAGCACGTCGTAGACGAGGTCGGTGGACATGGTGACCTGCCGCCCGGTCTTTTTCTGGCCCGGATAGCGCCGCTCGATCAGCCCAGCGATGACGGCGCATTGGCGAAACGTGCGCTTCATCATCGAGGATTCGTCGAGCCAGGCTTCGAGATCGTCACCGAGCATGTCCTCGGCGAACAGGGCGCCGAGGAAGCCGGGCTCGCGGGCGATGGCCTCGCTCACGTCGCGGGTCATCCAGATGGCGATGCCGTAATCGTTGGCGGCAAAGCCAAGGGGACGCAGGCCCGCCCGTTCCAGGCGGCGGGTGAGCAGCATGCCGAGGGTCTGGTGAGCCAGCCGTCCCTCGAACGGGAAGGCGGTGAGGTAATGGCGCTTCGCCCGGGGGAACGTCTCCACGAGGAGGCCGTCGGGCCCTGGCAGGATCGAGCGGCTGCGCTGCTGGACGAGGTAATCCGCCACCTGTTTCGGCAGCCGGTCCCATTCGAACGGGTCGGCGATGAGGGCGCGCACGCGGGCGGCGAGGAAGGTCGAGAGCGGAAACTTCGCTCCCGCATAGGACGGGATCGCCGGGTCGGTGCCCGGCCCGGCCTTGCTCGCCAGGGCCTCGTCCTCGGACAGGCCCTCGAAGCGCAGCACTTCCCCGGCGAAGAGGAAGGTGTCGCCCGGCGTCAGGGTATCGGCGAAATCCTCTTCGATCTCGCCGAGAACGCGCCCGCCCTTGGGCAGGATGGCGCCCGGTTTACCTCGGACGCCGCGCGCGAGGCGCACCTTCACCTTGGCGGATTCGACGATGGTGCCGACATTCATGCGGTATTGCTGGGCGATCCGCGCATCGCGCACCCGCCACAGCCCGTCCGGCCCGCGCAGGATCTTGGCGAACCGCTCATAGGCACGCAGCGCGTAGCCCCCCGTCGCCACGTAATCGACGACGGCCTCGAAATCCTCCCAGGACAACGTCGCGAAGGGCGCGGCCGAGACGATCTCCTCGTAGAGTTGCAGCGGATCGAACGCATCGGCGCAGGCCATGCCGAGGACATGCTGGGCGAGAACGTCCGGCGCGCCGAGTCGGGCATCCGGCGTGTCCTGTGCGGCTTCCTCCACCGCGTCGAGGGCGGCCTGGCATTCGAGGATCTCGAAGCGGTTGCCGGGGACGAGATAGGCTTTCGACGGCTCGTCCATGCGGTGGTTGGCGCGCCCGATCCGCTGCATGATCCGACTGGCCCCCTTGGGCGCGCCGATATTCACGACGAGGTCGACATCCCCCCAATCGATGCCGAGATCGAGGGTCGCGGTGCAGACGATGGCCCGCAATTGCCCCGCCGCCATGGCCGCCTCCACCCGCCGCCGCTGGCTGGCATCGAGGGAGCCGTGATGGAGCGCGATCGGCAGCGACGCCTCGTTGATGCGCCAGAGTTCCTGGAAGGTGTACTCGGCCTGGAGCCGGGTGTTGACGAAGACCAGCACCGTCCGGTGCGCCTCGATCAGTTCGTAGATCGCCGGCATCGCCTGACTGGCGGTGTGGCCGGCCAGCGGCAGGGTCAGGCCGGTATCGAGCAGGTGGAGGTCGGGTGCTGCCCCGCCTTTCACGACGACGAGGTCGGCCATGGCATCACCTAACCCTCCCCCCTCTGCGGGGGAGGGTGGCCCGCGAAGCGGGTCGGGAGAGGGGAGCGCCGGTTCCGGAGAGGTCGCCCCCTCTCCCGCCTGCTCCGCAGGCACCCTCCCCCGCAGAGGGGGGAGGGTCATCGAGCCCTGCGGCACCAGATACCGCCTCAGATCGTCCGGCTCGCGCACGGTGGCGGACAGCCCGATGGCGATGAGGTTCGGGCTGAGGCGGTGGAGCCGCGCCAATCCGAGCGACAGCAGGTCGCCCCGCTTCGAGGTGACGAGGGCGTGCAGCTCGTCGAGCACCACGCAGGAGAGGGTGGCGAACAGCTCGGACGCCTCGCGATGGGCGATGAGCAAAGCGAGCTGCTCCGGCGTCGTCAGCAGGATGTCGGGCGGGCGCTCGATCTGGCGCGTGCGCTTGTGGGAGGGCGTGTCGCCGGTGCGGGTCTCGACCCGGATCGGCAGGCCCATCTCGGCGATGGGCGCTTCGAGATTCCGGGCGATGTCCACCGCGAGCGCTTTCAGCGGCGAGATGTAGAGGGTGTGGAGCCCCCGCGCTTTTCGCGATGGCGCGCGCTCGGACAGGGCGACGAGGCTCGGAAGGAAGCCAGCCAGCGTCTTGCCGGCCCCTGTCGGCGCCACCAGCAGGGCCGAGCGCCCTTCGCCGACGATGCCGAGGAGCTCGAGCTGATGCGGACGGGGCGCCCAGCCGCGCGAGGCGAACCAGGCCTCGAACGGCGCGGGAAGCCGGCCCTCAGGCAAGGATCGTCAAGCCAGAGCCATCAGGAACCGGTCGATCAGTTCGAGGGCGCGTCCGGTCATCGCACCGGGATAGCGCACGAAGATGTGGCAGCCGCCGGGATAGATCGCGGTATGGCCGCCATTGCCGGCCGCCGCCCAGCGGGACGACATGTAGAGCGTGTCGTCGAGCAGCGGATCGTGCGTGCCCACCGAGAACAGGGCGGGCGGCAGGCCCTTCAGATCGGCATAGAGCGGCGACACGTCGGGCCGGCGCCGGTCGATGCCGTCGCGGACGTAATCGTTGGCGAAGGTGGTGAGGTCCTTGGTGTTCACCACGAGGCGGGTGTCGCCCCAGTTGCGGACGCTGGGGGTCAAACCGAGATCGAAGAACCCAGCATTGAGGTTGGCGCCGCGGAAGGCGCGGGGCAGGTTGTGCCGGTCGCGCAGGCGCAGCAGGGTCATGACCGCCAGATGCGCGCCGGCCGATTCACCGCCGATGGTGAGCGCCGAGATGCCGAACTCGGCCTTGCCGGGGCCTGCGAGCCACAGGGCCGCCGCCTCGCAATCCTCCAAAGCCGCCGGATAGGGATGTTCCGGGGCAAGGCGGTATTCCACCGACAGGCAGACGAAGCCGCAGGTATCGGCGATCCGCTCCAGCCACGGATCCTGCTCGTCGGCGGCGCCCCAGACCCAGCCACCCCGGTGGATGTGGAGGTAGGCTCCGCGGAGGTTCTGCCACTTCTTCGCGTCCGGGCGGATGACCCTCAGAGAGAGCGGGCCACCCGGGCCGTCGATGACCACCGTCTCGGCCCGCGCGCTGCGCGGCATCGCCGGAGAGGCCTGGGTTCCCTGCCGGCGGCGCGCGCGCACTTCGGAAAGGGGAATCGACCAGGGATCGGCCTGGGCCGCATGGGCCGCGATTATCTCGGCGTTCAGGCGGTGGGTCTCCGGATCGATCGTCGCCGGGTCGAAGAGGGCGTGGTCGATCATGGAACGGTTCGTCTCATCCAGTGTGGGGCCGAAGCAGCGTTCGGGCGGGAGGGTCGAATGTGGGCGAAGCCCGCACCGATGCCAGTCGCCTTGCCGGCACGAGACGGCCTAACGCCCCAATGGACAGACGGTTTCGTTCGGGTGTGTCGCATCGGTCACGCTTCCGCCGGGTTCGCCGGCTTCAGAGAAGCCGATGAGGCCCCATATGTCCGAGAGAGTTCGGCCGTCGGACCACGGCCAGAGGATGACAGCATGATCGTCGACAACGACCCCCGCCGACAGGGACCGTACCAGGGCCGTCCCCCGGTCGGCAGTGGCTATTCCGATGGAGAACCGCGTTCGGCCCTGCGCCGCTTCCTCGGCGGCTCGCCCATGGCCGTGCTGGTGAAGCTGCTGTTCCTGTCCATCCTCGTCGGCGCCATCATGGCGATGCTGGGTGTCACGCCCGGCCTGCTGTTCTGGCACATCTACGATGCGGGCCGCGCGCTCATCGATCTTGGATTCGAGACCTTCCATGATTTCGGCCGCTGGATCCTCGCCGGTGCCGTTGTGGTGGTGCCGCTCTGGCTGCTGTCGCGGTTCCTGTCGGTGTCGAAATAGCCAGGCCGGAACGCATTCTACCGAGGAACATGAAAAAGGCCGGCGTTTCCGCCGGCCTTTTTCAGTTCGAAGCGTGTCGAAGACGATCAGCGCTGGACGATGACCTTCGCGCCGACCTTGGCGCGGGTGTAGAGATCGGCCACGTCGTCGTTGGTCATCCGGATGCAGCCAGACGAGACGGCGGTGCCGATCGTCTCCGGCTCGTTGGAGCCGTGGATGCGGTAGATCGAGCCGCCGAGATACATGGCGCGGGCGCCGAGCGGGTTCTCGATGCCGCCCTTCATGAAGCGCGGCAGGTCGGGACGACGGCGCAGCATCTCGGCCGGGGGACGCCAATCGGGCCATTCCCGCTTCATCGTGATGGTCTGGGTGCCGCCCCAGGTGAAGCCGGGACGACCGACGCCGACGCCGTAGCGCAGGGCCTGACCGCCGCCGAGCACGTAGTACAACCGGCGCTCGGCCGTGGAGACCACGATGGTGCCGGGAGCGTAATTGCCGCCGAAGGCGACCTGCTCACGCTGGATCGCCGACATCTGCGGCACGGCCGAGGCCATCGGGTCGGCAGGGTTGAGCGAGGCGTTGGCGGTGGGCACCGCCACGACGGCGGGGGCGGGCTCCGCCTGCGGACGCACGCGCAGCACCAGCGCGTTGTCCAGGGGCTGACGGGTAAGCGGGTCGATCTCATAGGCGGCGGCGGGCGAGGCCCAGACACCAACCATGCAGACGAGCCCGGACAGGGCGGGGGCGATACGGCGCATCAAAGCCTCTCGAAGGCAGGCGAAACGTTGGGGAAACACGGTCGGTAACGCAACGCAGGATACCGTTTTCCGATCGCCAAGACGTAAACGCTGCCGCCCCAAAGCCAAGCTGAATTCGCGATGAAGCGATGGTTGTGGCGGGGTCGTGACTCCGTGGCCACAGTGTGGCGGCTTAGCCGTATTCGCAGGGATTATTATTAGGGGACCCTGTCAGCCGGGAACAATATCCGACGCGGCGGAACCGGACCCGCGTCGGACGTTCGAATACGCCAGATCAGACCGCGTCGAGGCCGAGGTCGATGATCGGTGCGCTATGCGTGATCCAGCCGCTGGAGACCAGGTCGACGCCGGAGGCGGCGATGGCGCCCACCGTCTCACGGTTGATGCGGCCCGAGGCCTCCGCAATGGCGCGTCCGTCGATCATCCGCACGGCCTCGCCTAGCTGGTCCGGTGACATGTTGTCGAGGAGCACTGCATCGGCGCGGACCGACAAGGCCTCGGCCAACTGATCCAGCGTGTCGACCTCGATCTCGATCTTCACGAGATGCCCGGAATAGGCCCGTGCCCGTTCGATGGCGGGAACGATCCCGCCGGCCACGGCGACGTGGTTGTCCTTGATGAGCACGGCGTCGTCGAGGCCGTAGCGGTGGTTGGAGCCGCCCCCGGCCCGGACCGCGTGTTTCTCCAGGGAGCGCAGGCCCGGCGTGGTCTTGCGGGTGCAGACGATCCGAGCCTTGCCGTGCGGCCGTGCGGCCTCCACGAGTCCTGCCGTGGCGGTGGCCACGCCGGACATCCGGCACAGGAGGTTCAGCGCCACGCGCTCGGCGGTGAGGATGGCGCGCGCCGGACCGTCGAGCCGGATCACCACATCACCGGGGGAGACCCGCGCGCCGTCGCCGCGTTCGACGATGACCGACACAGCCGGATCGATCAGCGCGAAGGCGATGATGGCCGCATCGACGCCGGAGATCACCCCATCCTGCCGGGCGGCGATGACGCCGGAGAGGCGGGCATCGACGGGCACGATCGCGTCGGTCGTGATGTCGCCGGCGCGGCCGAGATCTTCGAGCAAAGCCGCGCGGACGATCGGCTCCACGAGGAGACGGGGGAGGGGGACGAGACGGGCATCGCTCATGGGTTCGCTCGTAGGAGGCTCGTTGAAAGGGGGGCCGAATGTCCCGGTCGCCGGGTCTAAACCGGAGCGACCGCATCGGCCGAGACGGTCTCCGCCATCCGCCAGACCTCGGCCAGGGTCACTTCGCTGTGCCGGGCGGGTGCCTGGTCCGGGTGGTCGCTGCGCCAATGGGCGCCTCGGCTCTCCAGGCGGGACAGGGCGGAGGTCGCGACCATCAACCCCGTGAGGGCAGAGTCGGAGCCCTGCCTCGCCGCCGGCGCCAGATGGCGCACAGCGTCGGTCAGGCCTTCGGCGTCGCGCACTACCCCGACATCGGCCTCCATGATCCGGCGGATCGCGTCGTGATCGGCGTCGTCACGCCGGCACGGCTCGGCGATCGAAGCCGGACCCGGGGCGGCAACGGAGGCAACGGCCTCGGCGATCCAGGGGGCGAAGGCCATCGCCTCGAGGAGCGAATTGCTGGCGAGGCGGTTCGCGCCGTGCAGTCCGGTGGAAGCGACCTCGCCGCAGGCGAATAGGCCGGGCACGGTGCTGGCGCCGGTGCCGTCCACCTTGATGCCGCCCATATGGTAATGCGCGGCCGGCCGTACGGGGATCGGCTGGCGCTGCGGGTCGATGCCGGAGGCGGCGCAGAGGCCGGCCACGGTGGGGAACCGCGTCGCCATGCGGGCGCCGAGGGCACCACGGCAATCGAGAAACACCTCGGTGCCGCGCCGCCTGGCCTGGAAGATCGCCCGGGCGACTACGTCGCGGGGAGCGAGATCGCCCCCGGCGATACCGGCCATCACCGGTTCGCCCTCGCTGTCGATCAACCGCGCGCCCTCGCCGCGCAGGGCTTCGGTGGCGAGCGGCATCGGGTCCAGTCCCACCGAGATGGCGGTGGGGTGGAACTGCACGAACTCCATGTCGCGCAAGGTCGCCCCGGCGCGCGCCGCCAGCGCCAGCCCTCGGCCGGTGGCGCCGCGCGGGTTGGTGGTGGAGGCGTAGAGGGAGCCGAGCCCGCCGGTGGCGAGCACGACCGACCGCGCTTCGAGCCGCACCGAGGCACCGTCGCGCTCGCAGATCAGGCCGGCGACTGCGCCGCTCTCGTCCTGCAGCAGGCCGCGGACATTGGCGACCAGGATCTCGATGGAGGGCGTCACCGCGACGACCTTCAGCAGCGTATCGAGCACCATCCGCCCGGTGGAATCGCCGCCCGCCCGGACGATGCGGCGGCGCGAATGCGCCGCTTCGAGGCCGAGCGCCAGGGCGCCGGCGGCATCCCGGTCGAAGGGCGCGCCGAGGCCGACGAGCCAGTCGATCAGGCCGGGGCCGGCTTGCGCCACCCGCAGAGCGACGGCCGGGTCGGTGAGGCCGGCGCCAGCAGCTTCCGTGTCCGCCGCATGCAGTGCGGCGGCATCGTCCTCGGCCATGGCGGCGGCAATGCCGCCCTGCGCCCAGCCCGTCGCCGTGCCGCTTCCCAAGGGAGAAGCGGTGACAAGGGTGACCGGGCGAGGGCTGAGCCGCAAGGCCGTGGCGAGACCGGCGACGCCGGCTCCCACGACGATCACACGGTCCGAGCCGGGGAGGGTGAAGGAGAACGGGGAGTGCGCGTTCATCGCGGACGCACCGCGAGCATGCGCTCCACCGCCGCGCGGGCGCGCTCGGCGAGTTCCGGCTCCACCGTCACCTCATGGGTGAGGGTCTCCAGGGCGTGGCGGATGTTCCGGAGCGACATCCGCTTCATGTGCGGACACAGGTTGCAGGGCTTGATGAACTCGATGTCCGGGTTCGCGACGGCGATGTTGTCGCCCATGGAGCACTCGGTCACGAGCACCACCTGACGCGGCCGCTTCTCTGTGACGAAGTTCATCATCATCGCGGTCGAACCCGAGAAGTCCGATGCCGCCACCACGTCGGGCGGGCATTCGGGATGGGCGATGACGGTGACGCCGGGATAGCTCTCCCGCACCTCGTCGATATCGGCGGGGGTGAACTGCTCGTGGACCTCGCAATGGCCGGCCCAGGTGAGGATCTCGACCTCGGGCACCAGAACCTGGACGTTCTGCGCCAGGAACTCGTCGGGAATCATCAGGACGCGCGGCGCATTGAGCGAGCGCACCACGTCGACCGCGTTGCCGGAGGTGCAGCACACGTCCGATTCCGCCTTCACGGCGGCCGAGGTGTTGACGTAGGTCACGATCGGCACGCCGGGATACTTCTCGCGCAAGCCCCGCACGTCGGCGGCGGTGATCGAATCGGCGAGCGAGCACCCGGCCCGCATGTCGGGGATCAGGACGGTCTTGCCCGGATTGAGCAGCTTGGCCGTCTCCGCCATGAAATGGACGCCGGCGAGCACGATCACGTCGGCATCCACGTTGATCGCCTCGCGGGCCAGCGCCAGGCTGTCGCCGACGATGTCGGACACGGTGTGGAAGATCTCGGGCGCCTGATAATTATGGGCGAGGATGACCGCGTTGCGGGTCTTCTTCAGCTCCAGGATCGCCGCGACGTCGTCGGCCAGGGCCGGCCATTCGATGGCCGGAACATGCCGGCTCACGCGGGCGTAGATATCGGGCAGAGGCAGGGTCGAAACCCGGTCGATCGGGAAACTCGTGGCCGCCATGGTCGCGTCCTCAATTATGCTCAATCTGAGCATTGTGCCGACTAACGTAGGCGTGTGAGATACGCTTGTCTAGATATGCTGAGCCTGAGCATATTCATTTTGCATTGCGATATTGTGCAAACGTCATCCTCGGCCACCGCCGTCCCCTCCCTTGTGAGCGAGCGCGATAGTTCCAGATCGCATACAGGAACAAGGACGTTCAGAGGTCGAGTGCCGGTTCGGTCCGATAGGCACGATGCAGCAGGGCGGTGAGTTCGTCGGATCGCGGCAGGCTGACGGTGCCGATGGACGATATAGCGACGGCGGGCGTCCATGAATTCATCGCGACGGCTCCGGCAAACTCGTGGAGCCCGTCCGCCGCTACGACCGCCTCGCGCTGGGGGACACCGAGGGCGGTCAATCGACGGCGGACAATTCCCATCGTGACCCCGGCCAGGATGTCGGCCTGCGGCCATGTCACTGACACTCCGTCCCAGAATGCCAGGTTCCAGATCGTCGCTTCGCCGATCCTCCCCTGACGATCGACGAACGCGGCATCATCGAAGCCCATCCGGGCAGCCTCGCGCAGGAGATGGGTCTTTGCCGATTCGCCCACATGCTTGACCTCCGGGCGCCAGCGCTCATGCGGCGTGAGGGCCAGTTTCAGCCGGCCGACGGGGCCGTCGCTCGGCGCAAAAGTCCGCACCAGGATCGAGAATATTTCCGCTGCGCCGCCGAGGCGGAACTCGCCGTTGCGCGAGAACACTGTCGCGGTGAGCGACAGGTCGCCGGGGGCGTCCGCGATGGCGATCCGAAGCGCGTGTCGTATTCGCTCCTCAGGAAGGGTGCAGCCGAACAGCGCTTGCGACCCGTCTCGAAGGCGCTCCAGATGAAGGTCCAACCCTCTCACGCGCCGGTCACGGACCTGCATGGCGGTAAAATGCGCGAACCCGGCGAAGGCAAGGGGGGCGAGGTCGGAGATCGTGGCGATCCGCCCGTCGATCCAGGCACGGGTGGCGAAGACGTCTGTCATGGGAAAGCGCTCTCGACTGGTTTCCATCGAAGAGCCGCAGCCTTAATCCGTGACAGCACTGTCAGGGTCAACGGCCAATGCGGATCGGGACGCTATCGAAGCGCATGGGCGTCAGCGTGCGCATGCTGCGCTATTACGAAGGGGAGGGGCTGCTCGCGCCGGAGCGCACCGCCTCCGGGTATCGCGATTACACGCCGCTGGACGAGGACACGGTTCGGCGGATCAGGACGCTCGGCGCGGCCGGAATGACCTTGCCGGTCATCCGCGTGTTCCTGCCCTGCGCGCTCGCCGGGCGCGGCGCATTCGAACCCTGCGACGAGCTTCGGCAAACGTTGCGCCGGCACATCGGCGAGGTGGACGAGCGCATCACGGCGCTCGAGACGAGCCGCGCCATGCTGGAATCGATACTGGCGGCAATGTAGGCCCTACCCGCGATTGCCGCGTCGCCAGGGCCGACACGCGATGCCTCAGGGCGACCGTCGCGAAGGGGTCAGCCGGAACCCCGGCGCGGGGCGCTCCAGCAGCACCTCGCGGCGGAAACGGACGAGGCGGGCAGGCCGCCCTGCGGCGCCGCTGGTGACTTCGTCGGTCTCCTCCACCAGCCCCTGCTGGGCCACGAGTCGACGAAAATTCTGCTTGTGGAGATTGGCGCCCGACAGCGCCTCCACGGTGCGCTGCAGCTGGAACAGGGTGAAGGTCGGCGGCATCAGCTCGAACACCACGGGGCGATACTTGATCTTGCCACGCAAGCGTCCGATCGCCGTGGCGAGCACCCTGCGGTGATCGAACGTCATGGGCCGGCCCGTCGTGGCGAATTCGGTGGCATTCGCTTCCCCGGCCTGGCCCCGCGCTTCTGGGATCAGACCGGCCTCGAACAGGAGTTCGTAGCGTTCGAGCACGCGCTCCTCGTTCCAGGCCCCGCCGCCGATGCCGAAGGTGAGGCCGAGCCTGTCCTCACGCCGCCGCCTGACCTTGGCATCGGAGGCCCCGGCGGCCCAGGCCAGGAGCTTGGCCTCGATCTCGTCCAGGGTCCCGGGCCGGCCCGCGCGCCAATCCTCCCAGGGAAGGAAGGCGTACCAATTGTGCCACGACGCCTCGGCGAGCGCCGCCGACCGCATCTCGCGGACCAGAGCGAGATAGGCCACGGACAAAGAGTGAAGGCCGCCCGAATCGTCGCCTTGCCGGTCTCGGTCTCCGAACGTGTAGAGCTGCTCCACATAGCCGAGGCGCTGCTGGGTCTGGCGCTCCACCCAGGCGCGCAGACCGCGTTCCAGGGTCGGGTGCTCCGGAACCAGGGGACCGGACGGCAATCCGGTCTCGCGGCTCGCGGCCTGGCCCGGCACCTTCACGGTGAGGGCGCGCGGCTCGCCATCCGTCGCCGCGACGATGACGGCGACGAGCCCGACCGCCGACGGATTGGGAAGCGCATCGGCCGCTTCCGCTGCAAATCCGTCCTGCCCCCTCGTCACCTGTCCGCCCCCCGGTCCGTGAATGGGTCTCATGGCAGATTGCCTGCCGGAATCAACGCGCGAAACGATGCGCGCGTCGCCTCACACCTTGGCGGGTACCGGCCGCGCCGGGTTGCCGACGACTGTCGCGCCGGGCGCCACGTCGCGGGTGACGACGGCGCCGGCCCCGATGATCGCATGGTCGCCCACCGTGACGCCGGGCAGGATCAGCGCGCCGCCGCCGATCCAGACATTGCGGCCGATGGCGATGGGGCGTGCGAATTCCAGCCCGGCCTCGCGCGCCTCCGCCTCGCGGGGATGGTCCGCCGTGAGGAGTTGGACGCCCGGCCCGATCTGTGTCCGCTCGCCGATCGTCACCGTGGTGCAATCGAGGATGACGCAGTTGAAGTTCAGGAAGACATGCGCCCCGATGCTGATGTTGAAGCCGTAATCGCAATGGAACGGCGGCCGGATCACCGCCCCGTCGCCGACATTGGCCAACGTCTCGCGCAGCAGAACCCGGCGCTCGTCGGCGGGGCGGCCGAGCATGGCGTTGTAGCGCGCGAGCCAGACCTGGCAGGCGCGCAGGTCGGCACCGAGTTCCGCGTCGTCGGGGTGGTAGAGTTCCCCCGCTATCATCTTCTGCTTCGGCGTGCGCCCGGCTTCGGTGGTCATGCCAATCTCCGTGCTTCGTCGAGGCGGGGAGTAGGCCGATGGGCCAGGGCCGGCAAGCGAAGCGGTGCGGATCGGCTTTGCGTGGCACGGCCACCCGTTTAGATTGCCGCCGCTCGAACCTGGGCGCTGGGGCTTACCGGAGGAACGACGTGATCGGACGCGACACCGCCTTGGGCTCGACCGTGCCGGTCGACGTGAGGCTCTACGGTATTCTCGACGTGGACGTCTGTGGCGATGACGGCGACGACCTCGCCGATATGGCGGCCGAGGCCGTCTCGGGCGGATGTACCCTTCTTCAATACCGGGAGAAGTCCATCGAGAACGCGCGCGAGTCGCTGGCGCGCATCCGCGCCATCCGCGCGGCCATCGCGGGCACCGGGGTGCCGCTCCTCGTCAACGATCGCTGCGATCTCGCTCTGGCTGCCGAGGCCGAGGGCGTGCATCTCGGCCAGTCGGACCTGCACCCGGCGGATGCGCGGCGCATTCTCGGCCCACGCGCCATCATCGGACTGACTCTCAAATCGGCGGCTCAGGCCGACGAGCTTTATCGCCTGCCCGTAGATTATGCCTGCATCGGCGGCGTCTTCGCCACGACGAGCAAGGACAACCCCGACCCGCCGGTCGGGCTCGACGGTTTCTCGCGCATCGCCTTCCGGGCGCGCCTCGCCCGGGGCACAGGTTTTCCGGTGGGGGCCATCGCCGGGATCGACGGCAGTAACGCCGCCGCCATCATCGCGGCGGGCGCCGACGGCATCGCCCTGATCTCCGCACTGTTTTCCGCCGAGGAGGTGGAGGCGCGCGCCAGGGACCTGCGCTTCCGGGTGGATTCGGCCCTCGCGGCGAGGGGCGCGGCCGTCTAGAGCTGCGCCCGACCACGTTGGGTCGGGGCACATCTCGAGACCTTTGTTTCGCCGTGCTCTTTTTCGCCGAACCGGCATCCGCTTTGGCGGAGAGCGCTCTCGGCAGCGAGCCAGGCGAATGAGCGGTAAAATTCTCTAAGTCTCTGTTCTAAAATCATTTTCAATCGGGCCGGATTCCCTCGTTCCGGACGATGGTTTAGGGTTGCCGCAACGCAAGGGACGAGACACGCCATGACACCCATCGCCGTGACCATAGCGGGCTCCGATTCCAGCGGCGGCGCCGGTATTCAGGCCGATCTCAAGACCTTCGCGGCGCTCAAGGTCTACGGCGCAAGCATCATCACCGCCCTCACGGCGCAGAACACCCTCGGCGTGCAGGCGATTCACGACGTGCCGGCCGATTTCATCGCCGCCCAGATCGATAGCGTCTTCTCCGATCTCACCGTCAAGGCGGTGAAGATCGGCATGCTGTCGAAGCCCGCGGTGATCGAGGCCGTGGCTGCCGGACTTACCCGTCATGCGTCCGGCATCCCGATCATCCTCGATCCCGTCATGGTGGCGACGAGCGGCGATCGTCTCATCTCGGACGACGCAGTGGACGCCATGCGCCGGCACCTCCTACCCCTCGCCGACCTGGTGACGCCGAATCTGCCCGAGGCCGCGACCCTGATCGGAGCCCCCGTGGCGCAGAGCGAGAACGAGGCGGTGGTGCAGGGACGCAAGCTGCTGGCGATGGGGGCCCGCGCCGTCCTCATCAAGGGAGGCCATGCGGAGGGCACGGAGAGCGTCGATCACCTCATGAGCACGGACGGGACCCTGCGGCGCTTCGCATCGGCGCGCCTCGACACCCGCAACACGCACGGCACCGGCTGCACCCTGTCCTCGGCCGTGGCGGCGGGCTTGGCCCGTGGCCTCTCCCTGACGGAGGCCGTCACGCAGGCGAAACGCTACGTCACCGCAGCCATCGCCGCGTCCAATTCCGTGACGGTGGGACGAGGGCACGGACCGGTCCATCATTTCCACGCCCTTTGGCACTGACACGAGGGAGAAGTTGGCCTCCTTCGCCTTGCATCGGATGCCTGATTGCGTTTGAAGTACCGCACGATCGTTCGATGTACGGAACGACGCGATAGGTTCTGGGACAATGCAAGATCAGGCGACGACGCCCGAACGGGGACGGCAGCGGGATATCCTGAACGGAGCACAGGTTCTCTCGGGCCAGCTCGGCAAGACCATCCAGCGGCTGCGCAAGGCCTACAACCTCTCACTCTCCGAACTCGCCGAGCAGTCCGGCGTGGCGAAATCGATCATCAGCCAGATCGAGCGCAACGAGACCAACCCGACCCTGGCGACCATCTGGCGCCTGAGCCAGGCCCTCGACGTCTCCATCGAACGCGTGCTGGCCACCAGCGACGAAGAGCCGTTCATCGAGAAGACGTCGCGCGCCGACACGCCGATCCTGCTCTCCGACGACGGCAAGATCCGTCTGGCGATCGTCGGCTGGATCAAGACGGTGGAATGGCTGCAATGGTACGAGGTCACGGCCGATCCGGGCGGCGTCCTCGATTCCGATCCGCATCAGCGCGGCTCGGTGGAATCCCTCACCGTCACCGAGGGTTCGCTCGAAGTCGAGGTGGCCGGCACCTTCCAGCGGGCGCGGGTGGGCGAGACGCTGCGCTATCGCTGCGACAGGCCGCACACGGTGCGTTGCGTCGGCACTGAACCCGCCAAGGCGATCATGGTCGTGATCATGAAAGCGGCGGTGATGGAGTAGGGGCGCCGAGCGTCCTTGCCCGTCTCGACCTGCGGTACTCCACGGGGAGTACCGCGACGCGACGGTCAATGCCCGGAATTGACCCAGCGGACGATGTCGGCGAGCACGACGCTCAGAGCGGCATCGAGACCGACGGCGGCGTTGCCCGCCTCGACCTTGGCCACCGGCACGCGCGCGGTGAAGATGCGGGCGGCGACGACCTTGCCGGTGCCGTCGGTGATGAGCTTGGCCGAAATGTCCACCACCGCTTCGCCCGAGCCGGACGCGATGTCGAACGCGCGGATCTCGCTGATGAGCGCGTAATCGGCCACGATCTTGTCGCCGGGGCGGCTCACGGATTTCAGGCGTCCGGAATTCTCGAGGCTCTGGATCAGCCGTGTCTGGACGAGGCGCGGCAGGCGGTCGGCCCATTGTCCGCCGCCGAGGAACGAAAGGGCGCCGCCGGCCTGACGAACGATGATGCGATCCTGCTCGAAGGGCTGGAGGCCGACAGGCTCGGCCACCGAGATCGACCGCGCCGCCACGCTCGGCCGGCCGGAACTCGGCAGGGCGGCGAGGTCGAAGGTCATGGGCGCGCCGCCGCCACAACCGCCGAGCAGGGCGGAGAGGCAGGCGAGCGCCAGGGCATGCGAGCGAAACGTCATCCGAAGGGCCTGGAAACCTGTGCAGCGCTGCAAGAAGCGCAACCGTAAACTACGCCATAGCGGTTTCCGTGCCGTGACGCCGGACACATGCGGCTAGGCTTTGCCGGGTTCAGCGGCCACCGTTGTATTCTGGCAACGATGGCTTGCCGCCGAAGATGACCTGCGACGGGTCGCGCTCCAGGCTCTTCACCGTCCGGTTCAGGGTGTTGAGGGTGCGCTGGCCGTCCGAGGAGAGGGCTTCGACCTCGCGCCGTCCGGTCCCGCTGAGACGGCTGAAGCTCGACGCGATGGTGGAGGTGCGCTTGTCGAGATTCTCCGACAGGGTGCGGAAGGCCTTGCCGGCATCGCGCACGGAGATCGCCGCCTCACGGACTTCGGCGAAGGTGCTGCTCCCGGCCTGGCCCGAGGCGGAGCCGAGGAAGCTTTCGGCCCCCTTCAGCACGTTGTCGACCCGGTCGGCCGAGGCGTTGAGCTTGCCGGCAAGCGAGCGCGCGTCCTTCACCGCACCCTCGATGTCGGGGCTCGCGGTGCTGAGCGCGGCGGAGAAGCGCTCGGCATTGTCGATGACGCGGTTGAGCTTCTGCCCGTCGATGGCCTTCACCAGCGAACTCACCGCAGGCCCGGCATCGTTCAGGGTCTTGGAGAAGGATTCGACGTTGGCGAGCGTTCGGGTGATGGCGCCCTCGTTGCCGGCCACCAGCTTGTCGAGGCGCTGCAGCACGTCATCGGCGCGCTGGGCGATCTGCTTGGCCGCCGCCATCATGTCCTGGATGTCGGAACTGTCGGCGAAGATCGTGGGTGTCTGGTCGCCCGAACCCGGCGTCAGGGGCGGCGAATCGGCGTTGCCGCCGGAGAGCGAGATGGTGGAGACGCCGGTCAGCATCGCGGAATCGAGGCGGGCCCGGGTGTCGGCGCGCAGGGGCGTGGTCCGTTCGACTTCCACCATCGCGACGACCCGGCGAGGGTCCTGCGGCAGCAGGCGGACATCCATCACCTCACCGACCTTGATGCCGTTGAAGGCCACGGTCGAACCCTTGGCGAGGCCGCCGACGCTGCCGGAGAAGACGATGCGCACACTCTCGCGCACCTGACTTCGCGATCCGCCCTGGAGCCAGAACACGAAGCCGAAGGCCGCCACGACGACCGCGAGTGTGAAAGCCCCGACGAGGGCGTAGTTCGCACGAGTCTCCATCGGATCAGCGATACCTCGGCGTGGCGGGGCGAGTGCGGTGCGGGGACGCACACGGTGCGCGAGCCCCGATCGATCGCTGGGCTATGTGGCGCACGGCTCCGCTCGGGTGTCGCGCAGATGGGATGAGGGGCATTCCAGCCGATTGGCTCGGCGCAGGCTCCCTTATCGGGGGCGCACCGGGACGCGCCGATTCGCCCGAAGGCGTTTCACAAGACTCGGATGTGTCGGCATGGAGCACGGCGAGGCTCCCTCTCCTGGAAGGAGAGGGTTGGGGTGAGGTGCGGTCCATCTCCGGAGAGATCGCACACCTCACCCTGTCCCTCTCCTTCCAGGAGAGGGGACCCGCGATGCCCTCGAATCGTGTCCGGACTCGGATCGGTATGACACGGGCTCCGGTCCGACCGAACGGCGCCCGCATCGTCAGGACGGCGTTAGGCGGTTGCATGCCGGCCTCCCTGCGGGACGATCGCGCGGGCCCGCTTGCCGTGGAAATACGAGCGCAGCCAGGGGTGATCGCTCGCCAGCATGGCGTCGATCGGCCCCTGCGCGATGATCTGGCCGTCGCCGAGCGCCGCGATGCGGTCGCAGGCCGTGTAGAGACTGTCGAGATCGTGCGTCACCATGAAGACGGTGAGCCCCAGCGTCTGTTTCAGGGTGGCGACGAGTTCGTCGAACTCCCCGGCGCCGATCGGGTCGAGGCCCGAAGTCGGCTCGTCGAGGAACAGGATCTCAGGGTCGAGGGCGAGAGACCGGGCCAGCGCCGCGCGCTTGATCATGCCGCCCGACAATTCCGAGGGGAGCTTGTCGGCGGCATCGGGCTTCAGGCCCACCATCTCGATCTTGAGGCGGGCGAACTCGTCGAGCAGGCGCTCGGACAGGTTCAGGTGCTCGCGCATCGGCATCTGGATGTTCTGCTTCACGGTGAGCGCCGAGAACAGCGCACCCTGCTGGAACAGCACGCCCCAGCGCTGCTCGATCTGCCGGCGGCGGGCCATGGTCATGGTGTCGACGTCCTCGCCGAACACCTCGATCGTGCCGGAGCGCTTCGGCACCAGGCCGAGGATCGTCCGGGTGAGGACCGACTTGCCCTGGCCGGACGGGCCGACGAAGCCGAGGATCTCGCCGCGATAGATGTCGAGGTCGAGCCCCTTCATCACGATCTTGCTGCCGAAGCCGACCACGAGGTCGCGCACGCCGATGATGACGTCGCGAGGTGGGGCGCGGTCGAACGGCGCGGGGGGCGGGGACATCTGGTTCACGGCGATCAGAAATCGATGGCCGCGAAGAACACGGCGAAAAGTCCATCCAATACGATGACCATGAAGATAGACTTCACGACTGAGGCCGTGACGTGACGTCCGAGCGATTCTGCCGATCCTTCGACGGCGAAACCTTCGATTGTCGCGATGATGCCGATGATGAGGGCCATGAACGGCGCCTTGATGAGGCCGACCGCCACGTGGTGGAAGGACACGGCGGCCTGGAGCCGCGCCAGGAACGCGTCGATCGTCATGCCGCCGTAGAGCGAGGCGGTGAGGCCGCCCCCGGCCAGGGCCGCCAGCGAGGCGAGGAAGGCGAGGATCGGCAGGCCGATCACCAGCGCCAGGATGCGCGGGACGATGAGGATCTCGATGGGATCGAGGCCCATCACCCGCAGGGCATCCACCTCCTCGCGCATGCGCATCGAGCCGATTTCGGCGGTGAAGGCCGAGCCGGAGCGCCCCGCCACCATGATCGAGGTGAGGAGCACGCCGAGTTCGCGCAGGATGAGCAGGCCGATCAGGTTGACGACGAAGCTCTGCGCCCCGAAGCGCTGAAGCTGAAAGATGCCCTGCTGCGCGACGATGCCGCCGACCAGGAACGAGATCAGCATGATGATCGGTACGCCCCGAAAGGCGACCTGTTCGAGCTGGTTGACCAGGGCCGTGCCGCGGAAGGTGCTCGGCCGCGAGGCGACGCGGATACAGGCGGTCACCACCTCCCCGAGGAAGGCGAGGCCGCTGACCATGTCGGATTTCGCGCCCACGACCCGGATTCCGAGATCGTGCAGGAAGCCCATAAGGCGGCCGCGTTTGGGCGGGCCGGCATAATCCTCGTCCGGCAGATTCATTTCGCCGAGCAGGATACGGTGCTCGGCCGTGGCCCCCGCATAGGCGAGGCGACCGCCCGCGGCTTCGATCTCACCACGGGTCCGCTCCAGGACCCAGGCGCCGAGCGTGTCGAGCCGCGCTACCTTCGACAGGTCGACGAGGATGGGAGCACCCTTTGCATCGCTGGCGATGCGCGCGGCGGCCCGCTCCACGGAGGCACCCTGATCCGCCGTCCAGCGACCGCTCAAGACCACGCGTCCACCTTCGCCGAGAAACTCGGCTTCGGCGGCGTCAGGGTTCGGCTTGGCAGCAGCGTGGCGCACGAAGCGCGACTCCCGGTTCATGCGCAACTAAAACGCAGATCAAGGTTACGGATTGGTCAAGACCCGCGACAAGCGGCGGAGTGCTGACCTACAAACGGGGCGGTGTGAAGGGGGCAAGTGTCGCTGCTCTCGCGGAAAGTGACACGAGGCACAGGCCGGACAGGGCGAGCGGCGCCATCAGGGCGAAAGCGAGCGAGCCGCCGCCGGCCTGGTAGGCGACACCGCAGAGAATCGTCGCGCTCGCCGAGGCGCAGGCATTGACGGCGCTCGACATGCCCTGGGCCCGCCCCCGCGCCCCATCGGGCGCGAAGGCCGAGATCGCCGTCATGGCGCCGAGCTGAGTCGCCCCGAAGCTGAATGCGTGGAGGGTCTGCAGGAACAGCGCCGGAACGAGCTCGCCGCCGATCAGGGACAGGCCGACGACACGGATGAGGGACGCGGCGGCGCCGAGGCCGATGAGCCGGAACGGCGTACGCCAATGGGCGGGCCAGCGCCCCACCGTGGCGAAGAAGACGATCTCGGCGGCGACGCCCGTCGCCCAGAGCACGCCGATCCACGAGGACGAGATCCCGCTGGCCTGCCAATGGATGCTGCCGAAGGCGTAGGTCGCCGCGTGGCTCGCCTGGATTGTCGCCTGTGCGCCGATGCAGAGCCAGAGCACGCGGGGCAGCTTCGGGCGTGTGCCGGGCGCGATGCGCGGCTGCGCCACATGAGCTTCCACCGGGCTGGCGAAGATGGTGGCCGCGGCGACGAGGGCGAGGCCGGTGAGGAGGACCGGCACGGCGAGGCGTTCCCCCATGGCGCTGAGGGCCGCCCCGCCGAGCAGGCTGGCGATGAGGAAACCGATGGACCCCGCCATGCGGATGCGGGCGTAGTCGAGCCGCTTGCTGTGCCGCACGGCCGCGAGGGTGAGGTAGTCGATGGTCGGCACCAGTGGCGCTCCGGCCGCCGCGTTCATGGCGACGAGCACAGCGAGGATGGGCCAGCCGATGGCGGCACCGGCGGGCATCAGCGCATAGGTCGCCGCCACCGCCACGCTGCCGGCCAGCAGGAGACGGCGCGCGGCCACGCCCCGGTCGATCAGCCCCACGAGGGGAGCCGTGGCGATGATCTTCATGGCGATGGGCAGCGCCAGGAGGGCGCCGATGATCCGCGCATCGAGGCCGAGCGCCTTCAGCCAGACCGGCATGAACGGCATGGCGATGCCGATCTCGACGAAGACGACGGCATAGAGCAGCGACAGACGCGTCGCGTTCGGCTCCGTCGGAGAGGATTGAGACAAGGGGGACCGCTCGATCGAGGGGCGAAGCGACCTCAAGCCGAAGCGTTGCCGGCCGCTGACGATGATTCGACCCGTAAAGGGGGCGTTAAAACCATCGTGTCAATCTACTGGTGCTGGTACCCGCGACTTCGCGCAACGGCGCGAGGCACCATCGAGGACACGAGTTCTATGTCTGTCATGCGTTCGCTCACCCCGGTCGATGAGTCGGAATACGACCGTATCGAAGCGGCGATGAGCGAGAGCGAACGCGGCCGCTGGTTCCTCGCCGAATATACCAGGCGCAACCGCAGTGCCGATACGGACATGCTGCTCGGCGCCATCTCTCGCCTGGAAAGCGCGGTGACGGCGGATCGCCCCTCCGACCGGGAAACCGAGCGGGTCGGACGCATGCGCGGCGACCTGATGGACATGGCCCACGCCATCGCCAGAACCAAAGCCGAGATCGCGGCGATCAGCACCGTGGATCAGGACCATAGTCGCCTTGGCATCGCCTCCGTCGCCCTCGACGCCATCGTCCGGGCCACCGAGCGCGCGACGTCGGACATCCTCGGCGCTGCGGAAGAAGTCCAGGAGACCGCCTGGACGATGCGCGAAACCGGCGCGGATGCGACGATTTGCGACGTGCTCGACCGCCGGGCAACCGAAATCTACACCGCCTGCTCGTTCCAGGATCTGACGGCGCAGCGCACGGCCCGGATCATCCATACCCTGCGCTACCTCGAAGAGCGCCTCGCGGCGATGATCGCGATCTGGGGCGGCGAGGTCGAGGCGATCCCGCCGGCGCCGGGCTCGACGGCGGCGACTGTCGCCCAGGACCTCGACCAGAGCGATGTGGACCGGTTCATCGACATGGATTCCGGGCGATCGGAGAGCGTTCGGGAAGCGAAGGACGACGTGACGGGGGAGATGGAGGCCGTCGTCGAGGAGCAGGCGGAAGAGCCGATGAGCCCGGACCTGCCGCTTTCCTCCGCCACGGAGACGGCGGACGAAGACGCCCCGTTCACTGAGCCGCACGCATCCGAGGCGGGCGAGGATGTTGTCGCCGAGGACACCGTCGCCGAGGACACCGTCGCCGAGGACGCTATCGCCGAGGATACGAGCGAGCCTTTCGACGACGAGCCGGCCGACGATGTCGTTTCCGACGACGAGAGCACCGAGGACCGGGCGACGTCACCGGCTTCCGAGAAGACCGACATCGCCACGGCTTTCGCAGATATCGACGGACTGAGCGAGAAAGAGAAACTCGCCCTGTTTTCCTGAGCGAGACGAATGCCCCGCGCGCATCGTCGACGGCACTGATAAGAGGGCCGTCATGGCCCTTCACCTCCTGAAGCTCTGCGTCGGACCCGCGACGATCGAGGACCTCGAACAACGCATCGCCCGCAACCGGGACGACGCGTTGCAGGCGGGGCGCGACCCGTCCACGTTCCACGTGACCCGAATGGTGCCCAAACGTGCCTCGGCCATTGCCAGGCAGGGCTCGATCTACTGGGTCATCAAGGGCACGCTGTGCTGCCGCCAGGCCATCACGGCCATCGAGCCCTTCACCGATACGGACGGCGTCGGCCGCTGTCGCCTCGTCCTCGATTCGGTCGTGGTCCCGGTCAATCCGCGCCCATGCCGGCCCTTCCAGGGCTGGCGCTACCTGACGGTACGGTCCGCGCCGGCCGATCTCGACATGCGCCGCGCCGACGGCCTCGCCGACATGCCCGAATCGCTGCGACGCGAGCTCTCCGTCCTCGGCCTGATCTGACCTTATTCACCCTCACCGTGATCCGGCGACGGAGCGGTGATGCCGCCCCGTCGCCGAAGGATGTCAGGCCCCTTCGAAGCGGCCGCTCGCATGGGCGAGCATCGTGTAGACCTTGCCCGTCTCCGAGGTGAGGTAGGCATCGGCACGACGCGAGTCGCGGTCGTTTTTCGAGACTTCGCCGAGGAGCCGCTCGAACTCGCCGACATAGCGGTCCACCGTGCGGCGGAACTCGGCATCGGCCGCGTAGCGCCGGCGGATCTCCTCGAAGGTCTGCCGACCCTGCGCGGTGTAGAGACGGCGATCGAACAGGTTCGGCTCACCGCGACGGTAGCGCTCCCACAACTCCACAGCCGTCTGATGTTCGATCATCTTGGCGATGTCGTTGGAGATCGTCTCGAGGGCGGTTCGGCTGCGGTCGACGGCCGCGCCCTTGCCCGCTTCCAGTTTCGCGGAGCCGGCCTTGGCGGGCTCCGCCTTGTTGGAGCCGGCCTTGGTCGCGTCCGGCTTGGCCTGACCGTTGGGACCGGCGGCCGCTTTCGCCGGATCGGCCCCATCCGTGTCGTCGTCGAGGGAGGCGCGCGTCAGCAGGTCCGACAGCCAGCCGCGATTGTCGCGTCCCGACGGGGCACCCGCACGCGCAGTCTCGCCGGGACGTAGGGCGGGCTGGTTGCCGGCACGGGCCGCCGGGGCGGAGACGATCGTCATCTGCTGGGTCGGGCGAGCGTCGGACGACTTGTCCTCGCGGGCCTTCGGCTCGGAGGGCTTTGCGGCGACCGGTGGCGCGACCGGGTTGGCCCCATTCTGCTTCGGCTTGGCCGGAGCGGGTTCCGAGACCTGCACGTCCTGTTGCTTGGCGGGCTGGACGTCCGCCTTGCGCGGGGCAGGGGCCACCGCCTCGGTCACGTCGACGCTGCGCCGCGAGCGGGAGACGAGCGAGGACAGCTCGTTCAACGCCTTGATCTGGTCGGAGACGACCCGACGCATCTCGCTGGTGGCTTCCTGGGTCTCCCGGGGGATTTCCAGAACGCCGCGCTGCAGGTCCGCCCGCGTCGCTTCGAGTTCGCGACGGATCTCCGCCGCCATCTCGCGCATCCCCGCCACCGAGTCGCCGAAGCGGCCGGCCGCGCTCTCGAACACCGTCATCATCTGCTCGGATGCGCCGGAGATCGCCGTGCGAACAGCGGTCGCCGTCCGCTCGCCTTCGCTGCCCGCATCCTTGCGCAGACCTTCGAAGGCTCCGGTCACACTGGCGCCCGCGCTTTGCGCCGCATCGGACAGGCTGCTGGCGATGCCCCGTGCCCGCTCCTCGGCGGAGCGAAGGGTCTCGGCCATCTGCGTGTCGAACCGCGCGGTCTGCTCCTCGAGGACGCCCGACCGCGCCTCGATGCGGGTCAGCACCTCTTCCACCGCCTTGTCGCGGCTGGCGAGAAGATCGACGAGGCGCGTCTCGACGGTTTCGAGCGAGCCGGCCGCGTTGGTGAGCGTGCCGGAATGAGCGCGGGCGATCTCGGTGAGCGAGGTCCCGCGGGCATCGAGCGAGGCGGCGAGGTCGGCCGCATCGCGCAGGGCGCCCTCGGCGACGGCCTTCAGCTGGTCGACCTGTTCGGCGACGCTTCTGCTGGCGCGCTCCGTCTCGGTGCCGATGGCGGAGAGCGTCGCCTGCACCTGCTCGACCCGACCCGACAGGCCGTTCTCGATGGCGCCGAGATTTTCTCCGGCATCGGTGACGAGTTCGCGCAGGGCCGAATTCGCCCCCTCGACCCGGTCCAAGACGCCAGCGAGTTCGCTGCGGAGACGATCGCTCGCCTCGTTGAGGCTCGCCAGCGCACGGGAGGCGCCACCGTCGATGGCTGCCAGCAGGGCATTCCTGGACGCCTCGGATTGTTCGGCGAGGTCCCGAACACGATCACGCAAGGTGTCGGCGAGGGGCTTTGCGCTCTCGTCGAGGATACGTGCGATCTCCTGATTGCGCTCGCCCAGGGAGGCGACGAGCTGGGAGGCCGGCCCCTCGACGATCTCGCGGAGGCGCTCGGAATGCGTCGCCATCGCCTCGACCATATGGGTGCCGCGCGTGTCGATCGTCTCCACGATCGATCCCCCACGCTCCTCGATCGCGCGAGTGATGGTCTCCGCGCTCTCGGCGAGCCGGCGGGCCAGGGACTGCCCGCGCGCCTCGATCAGAGAGGCCAGGGCGGTCGAGCGGCGATCGAAGCCGGCGACCATGTCCTGGTTGCGCCCGTCGATGAGGGCGGCCACGGCCTCGTTGCGCTGGTCCAGAGCCGTTGCGAGCGCATCGGCATGGGCCTGGGCGAGGGCGGCGTGGCGGTTCACCCGCTCGTCGAAGGCGGAGAGCATCGTCGCGCTGCGCTCGTCGACCAGGGCCGCATAGGCGTCCTGGCGGTCGTCGAACGCATTGGCGAGAGCATCGCCGCGTGACGCGACGAGGGAGGCGAACACCTTCATCCGGCTGTCGATCCGGTTCGTGAAGGCCTCGCTGCGGGCATCCACGGCCTGGGTCAGGGCGGCGCCGTGGTTGTCGATCGCATGAGCGAAAGCGGTCGCACGGCTGTCCACGAGCTGGTCGAGGGCGCGCAGGCACTCGTCGAACAAAGCTGCGATGGCCTGCGTACGGGCATCGACCGACTGAGTCAGCGACTGGCCCTGATCGTCCACCGTGCGGGTGAACGCGCCGGTCCGGTCTTCGACGAGATCGGTGAGGGCACGCATCCGCGCGTCGAAGACATTCCCGATGGCCTGAGCGGTGGCCTCGACGGCCTGGCTGAGGGACGTGCCGCGATTGTCGATGGCCTGCGTCAGATCGGCGGCGCGGTTGTCCACGAGGTGGTCGAGGGCGCGCAGGCGCTCGTCGAAGACGGTCGCGATCGACTGGGCGGTGGCCTCGACGGCCTGGCTCAGGGAGATGCCGCGATTGTCGATGGTCTGCGTCAGATCGGCGGCGCGGTTGTCCACGAGATGGTCGAGGGCACGCAGGCGCTCGTCGAAGACGGTGCCGATGGCCTGGGCACCGGCCTCGACGGCCTGGGTCAGAGACGTGCCCTGATGCTCGATGGTACGGGCGAACGCCGCCGCGCGGTCGTCCACCAGGGTGTCGAGGGCGCGCAGGCGCTCGTCGAACAGCGTCCCCATGGACTGGGTGCGATCGTCCACCGCCTGGTACAGGGTGCTGCCCTGCATCTCCATGGTACGGGCGAATTCCGCTGTCCGGTTCTCCACGAGGGCGTTGAGCTCGCCCAGGCGCTCGTCGAAGAGGGCGCGCAGGGAGCCTGTGTGGTCGTCGAGGGACCGGGTGAGGTGTCCGCCGCGGTCGTCCACCGTCTGGGCGAAGTCCGCCGTCCTGTTCTCCACGAGGGCGTTGAGCTCGCCCAGGCGCTCGTCGAAGAGAGCGCGCAGGGAGCCGGTGCGGTCGTCGAGGGACCGGGTGAGGCTGCCGCCGCGCTCGTCCACCGTATGGATGAGTTGCGTGGCGTGGTTCTCGATCAGCTCGTCGAGGGCGCGCAGGCGCTCGTCGAACAGCGTGCTCAGCATGGCCGTGCCGGCATCGACCGAGCGGGTCAGGACGGAGCCCTTCGTGTCCAGCGTGTGCACGAAATCGGCCGAACGGTTCGCCACGAGGGTGTCGAGGGCCTGCATGCGGTCGTCGAACAGAGCGCCCATCGCGTGGGTCCGGTCGTCGACGGTCTGCGTGAGGGCCGTACCCTTGGTGTCGATGGTGCGGGCGAAATCGGCCGAACGCTCCGCCACGAGGGCGTCGAGAGCCTGCATGCGGTCGTCGAACAGGGCACCCATCGCGTGGGTCCGGTCGTCGACGGTCTGCGTGAGGGCCGTGCCCTTGGTGTCGATGGTGCGGACGAGTTCGGCCGCGCGGTTCTCCACCAGATCATCGATCGCCCGCAGGCGCTCGTCGAACAGGGCGCTCAGAGCGTGGGTGCGCGCATCGACCCGGTCGGTGAGGGCTTCGGCGCGGCTATCCACCAGGCCGTCGAGGGCGGTGAGGATGTCGTCGAACAGGGTCCGCAGCCCGTGGGTGCGGGCTTCCACCGATTCCGCGATCCTCGCGCCGCGACCGTCCACGAGTTCGTCCAGGGCGCCGATGCGCTGGTCGAACAGCGCGACCAGGTCGCGGGTCCGGGCTTCCACCGCGCCGGCCGCGCCGCCGAGGCTGGCTTCGATCGTGTCGACGAAGGTCCGGCCATGCTGGCCGAGCGAATCGTGCAACGGAGCCAGCCGGTCTTCGAAGCTGCTGGCGAGCACCTGGGAATGATCGTCCAGCATGGTCCGGATCTCGTTGGTCCGGTTGTCCAGGAGCTGGTGGACGGTGCGCACGCCCTCGTCGAGCAGACTGCCGATATCGGTGGTCCGCGTCTGGAGGGTAGAGCCAAGGCGGCCTTCGCCTTCGCTGAGCAGACGGTCCGCATCGGCGACGACGTCGCGCAGGCGGGCGATGATGGTGTCGCCGCGCTGTTCCAGAAGCTCCGCAAGGGAGGAGCCGCCGCGATCGAACAGCTGCGCCAGTTCGGTGATACGGGTGCCGAGGGCGCCGAAGACCACGCGTCCCTTCTCGTCGAGCTCCTGGCCCATGGCGGCCGTGCGCTCGTCGATGAGGGCGGCCAAGGCTTCCGCGCGGTGCGAGAAGGACGAGCGGATCGCCTCCGCCTGTCCGGCCAGCGCCTCGTTGGCATGGCCCGTGCGGCTCTCGATCATCTCGACGAGTTCGCGGGTCCGGTTGGCGAGATCCTCGTCCACGGCGCGGGTGCGGCTCTCGATGAGGCGGATCGCTTCGAAGGCCTGGGAGCCGAAGGTCTCGTCGATCAGGCGGCTGCGCTCTTCCAGCGCGGCGGCGATGGTGTCGAGACGCCCGACCACGCTGGTGTCGAAGCGGCCGACGCCCTCTTCGATGCGGCGGGACAGGTCGGTCGCCTGCTGCTCGAAGCGCTCAGCGATCTCGGTGGAGCGGCTGCCGAGGGTATCGCCCAGGGCCAGGCTGCGGCTGGCGATGTCCTGCGCCATGCCGTCGGCGCGGGCATCGAGGGTCTGGACGAGATCGCGGCTACCCTCGACCATGATGCGCGCCATCTCGCCGGTGCGCAGGATCAGGGCCTCGTTGAGGGCGGTGGCGCGAGAGCCGAGCTGCCCGTCGATCTGGCTCACCAGATGGGTGAAGGTCTCGCCGATCTCGGCGGAGCGCTTCACGGAGCGTTCCTCGAGGGCGCCGAGCTGGCTCTCCACGGTCTCGCGGGCTTCGCGGGTGCGCTCGGCGATGGTGTCGGCGACCGCCTTGCCCTGCACCGTGATGACGCGGTCCATCTCCTGCAGCTGGCCGGTGACGGTCTCGCTGAGGGTGGAGGTGTCGCGGGCGATGCGGTCGGCGAGGATATCGCCGCGCGCAATCGTCTCCTGGAGCGCCGCAAGGCGGTCGTTGAGCACGGTGTCGATGGCCTTGGCGCGGCTTTCCGTCGTGTCGGCGAAGGTGGCGCCGCTCTGCACGAGGGCGTCGCTGACGCGGGCGCTCTGGGCGGTCACCGCCAGAACGATCTCGCGGCCGGTATTTGCGAGCTGGCCATGCGCCTCTTCGGCATGGGTGGTGATGAGGTCGGTGAGGCCACGGCTATGCGTGCCGAAGGAAGCCTCGACATCCTTGATCCGGGCGGCGAGTTCGCCGCCGACATTCTCGGCCGCCCGAGCGATCGCGCCCGTCGCCTCGGTGGCGCGGCTGACCAGGGTCTGGTCGATTTCGGACAGGGTCCGGCGCAGGGCCTCCATCGCGTCCTGAGCGCGCCCACCCACCTCTCCGCTGAGGCCGCTGGCAGCCTGCTGGAGGAGCTCGGCGGCTTCCTGTGTGCGGGCGGCGAGCTCGGCTGAGGTGGCGGACAGGCGCTGCTCGAAGATCTGCACCGCTTCGACCGTGCGGGCTTCGAGTTCGCCGGTGGCGCTCGCCGAGGAACGGCGCAGGGCCTGGGCGGCTTCCGCCGTGCTGGCGCCAAGGCTCACCGTGGTCTCTTCCGCGCTGCGGCGGAAGATGTCGGCGGCCTCGCTGGTCCGCGAGCCGATCTCGCTGGCCAGGGTGTCGAGGACGGCGCGCAGGCTCTCGATCGCGGTGCCGGACTGGGAATCGAAGGTGCTGCCGAGAACCCCGAAGGCTCCGGTCAGGGTGAGGGTCGCGTCCTCGACACGCTGGGTGACGAGACCGCCGACCTGCTCGCCGGCCTTGGTCAGGCGGCGGATGCTGGCATTGACCACGGAGGCCGTATCCTCGCCGCTGCTGCGGAGCGCGGCCGCTGCCTCGGCCGACCGGGTGTCGATCTCGCCGTTGAGGCCCGCCACGGTGCCCCGGAGGTTCTCCACCGTGCCCATGGCCCGGGTCTCGAAATGGGTGCCGAGGGCCGCCAGGGCCGCATCCATCGCCCGCGCGGCCTCCTCGGCGCGCTGGGTGACGAGATCCCCCACGCGCTCTCCGGCGGAGGTCAGGTTGCTCTCGAGCGAGCCGCCCTGGACGGTGAGGGTTTCGTGCAGGCGGTTGGCCACCGTATCGATGCGCTCGGCCAGAAGACCGGCGCGATCGTCGATCCCGCTGCCGGCGGTCTCGATCGACCGGATGAGGTCGTCGCGCAGGGCCGTGGTCCGGGCCGCGAACGTCTCGACGATTCCCTCGGATGCCTGGGCCAGACCCGCCTGCGCTTCGCGGGTACGGGTTTCGATGGTCTCGGATACGCCGCTGCCGGCAGCTTCGATCTCAGCGCGAAGGGCCGCGCCCCGAGCGGCGATGTCGTCGGTGATGGTGGCGCCCGTGGCGGCGAAATGCTCGCGGAGCGCCGTGCCGGTCTCGGCGAACCGGGCGGTGATCTGGCCGCCGGTGTTGGAGAAGGTCGTGGTCAGTTCGGTGCCACGGGCGAGGAACGTGTTTTCGAGGCCGCGCGCGGATTCCTCGAAGGCCTGGCGAACTTCGCTGCCCTGGCGGTTCAGGCTTTCGATCACCTCCATGCCGGTCTGGGCGAGGGTGCGGGCGACTTGGCCGGCATTGTCGGCCAGCGTCGCGGTGAGCATGCCGCCGGTCCGCTCAAAGGCGAGGGTGACGTCCGCCGCGCGGCTTTCCAGGGATTGCGTCAGGGTGTTGCCGACTTCGGTCAGGCTGCTGCGCACACCTTCGCTGGTGCTGGCGAGGCGCTGCACCAGGTCGTCGCCACGGTCGGTGACGAGGCCGACCACGCGGTCGCCGGCTTCTCCGAGGGCCGCCGTGATGGCGTCGCCACGGTTGCCGAGCGCCGAAGTGATGGCGTCGCCGCGCGCGTCGAGGGCGCCGGTCACCCGTTCGCCGGCGCCGGTCACTGCGGCGACGATGCGTTCGGCCGCGCCATCGAGCTCCTGCGTCAGGTTCTGGTGCGACCCGGTGATCGCGCCGCGAACGCGCTCCGCATTGGCGACGATGGATTCGCGCTGTGCGACGAGCTCGTCGACGAGGGAGCGGATGCGGATCTCGTTGTCGGAATAGGCCCGCTCCAGGGTCGCGATCTCGCCGCGAACCAGGGTTTCCAGTTCGCCGGCACGGGCCAGCGCCCGCTCGACGCCGTCGCCCACGGCCGCGACCTCACGGCGGACCGTCTGCGACATGGTGAGGACGGCATCGGTGGAGAAGTTCTCGGGTTCGGCGAGGCGGATCGCGACTTCGCCGACGGCGCGGGCCACGAGGCGCATCTCCTGCGCACGGACGGCGAGCATCGCCATGATCGCGAACAGGACGATGGGGCCGACGATGGCGGTGGCGCCGACGGCGGCCTGAAGCGCCGTCATCCCGGCGAAGAAGCCCTTCAGCTCACCTCCCGACTGATTCCAGGCGAGGGCGAGGAGGGCGGCGAACCAGACAGCGGAGACGATCGCGGCGACGATGTAGGGCGTGCCGGACGGCCGCACGCGCAGGGTCTGCTGCAGGATGCCGATGTTCTGGCGGTCGTCATTGGCCACCATGGAGCGGTCCGGCGGCAGCAGACCTCCTTCGCGGCGCGGCCGGTTGCGGTCCGGCGGCGGCAGGTCGGAAGCGAGGGGCTGGTCGAGATCGAGGCGAGGGGGCGCGAGGCGGCCACCCTGCTCGCTCAGCAGATCGTTGTCGCCCACATCGGGAAGCCGCGGCTCGACCCGGGGCTCCGCCGCCTGCGTCGAGGGAAAGTCCAGGTTGAGGGCCTGCTCGATGGCGGAAAGAGCCGCCTCGGCCGGGTCCTTGAGCTTCTTTTCCGTGGCCATTCAACGCCTCGTTACGCAGATCGTCGAAGCCGGCCGCACCCGGTGATCGACGACATTTTTACCAATTTACCAAGGAAGTTTAGACCTCGGCGCGAGACCCGGATACCCGAGTGGATCGAACCGTCCAAAAAACCTTAACGGAATGGTTACCAAGCTTGGCGCCGGTTTCATTCCGTCGGCATTCTGCATGATGCCCCAAGGCTTAAACGGAAGCGAACGATCTCGGCCGCTCCTGTGGATAGACTGGTCGAGTCGGGCCCGATCGCCCGGTTCGGTTAAGGCGAGGAGACCCGTGACCCCTCTGATTGACCATGCCTACCTCTCCGAACAGACATTCGGCGACGTCGACCTCGCCCGCGAATTGCTCGGGCTCTTCGCCGGCCAGTGCCGCCGGCTGATGCCCGGAATCGCCGACGCGGATCTCGATCCGGACCGGCGGGCCGACCTCGCCCATACGCTCAAGGGCTCGGCCCTCGGCATCGGCTCCGCGCCGGTCGCCGACCTCGCCGCGTCCATCGAGGATCGCCTGCGCGAGGGGAGGGAGGTTCCGGTGGAGACGGTCGCCCGCCTCGACGAGGCGGTGACGGCCACCCTGGCGGAAATCGACGCACTTGGCTGATCTTGCCACGCTTGAAGGGAACGGGACGGCATCTGCGACGTAAGCGCAGGAATGTGGGGCGATAGGTCCGGTGACGCTTGCATTCGATGGGCCGCGCCTTCAAGGCAGTCGCGCTGCACAACCGGCCACAGACGTGTTGTCCGAGCCTGGAGTCTTTGATGCCCAAGATCACCTACGTCGACCATGCTGGTACGGCCAGGACCGTGGAAGCCGACGTAGGATCGACCGTCATGGAAGCGGCGATCCGCAACAATGTGCCGGGCATCGATGCCGAATGCGGCGGCGCCTGCGCCTGCGCCACCTGTCACGTCTATGTCGATGCCGATTGGGTCGATGCGGTCGGGCCGGCCGAACCGATGGAGCAGGACATGCTCGATTTCGCTTCCGACGTGCGTGCGACGTCCCGCCTGTGCTGCCAGATTCGGATCAAGCCCGAACTCGACGGGCTGAAGGTCATCACGCCGGCTCGCCAAGGCTGAGCGGACGACGACCGAGGCTTTCGCTGAAGCGCAGCAGATACTCGTCGGGATCCTGAACCAGGAATTGCCTGACGCCGACTTCCGTCTCACCGACCCGGTACCAGGCCTCGTGGGCTGGCCGGAACAGAGGCCAGGGCACGGCGTCCAGGGCCGTCAGGATCGGATCGAGAGCGTCCACCGCGATCTGGAAGTTGATCCCGCGACCGAGCGGAGGTTCCAGGGGGCCCGTCTGCCAGTTCCCGTTGACGAGGTTGAGCATCACCTGTGCTCCACCCCGCTCGATATAGGCGAAGCCGTTCTCCGGCCGGGCATAGGCCACCGCGAACCCGAGCGCCCCGCACCAGAAGGCGAGCGAGGCGGGAAGGTCGCGGATGTCGAGTTCCGGAACGAGCGGGCTGAACCCGCCCTGGGGCATCCGGTCGTCCGTCATCTCACCAGGGACCGCATGGCGCCGTCGATCCCTTCGAGGTTCAGCGGGAACATCCTGTTCGCCACGATGCCACGGATCATGCCGATCGACTGGGTATAGGCCCAGTGTTCGGTGGGAACCGGGTTGAGCCAGACCGATTTCGGAAATCGTTCCAGCACCCGCTCCAGCCAGACCTGGCCCGTCTCCTCGTTCCAATGCTCCACGGAGCCACCCTGCATGACGATCTCGTAGGGGCTCATGGAGGCGTCGCCGACGAAGACGACGCGGTAATCGGCCGGATAGGTACGCAGGACGTCTAAAAGCGGGATCGCCTCGTCGTGGCGCCGGCGGTTCTCCTTCCACACGCGCTCGTAGGGGCAATTGTGGAAGTAGAAATGCTCCACATGCTTGAATTCGGCGCGGGCGGCGGAGAACAGTTCCTCCGCCAGGGCGATGTGCCAGTCCATCGAGCCGCCGACATCGAGGAAGAGCAGCAGCTTCACGGCATTGCGCCGCTCCGGCCGGTGGCGAACATCGAGATAGCCCTTGTTGGCGGTCTCGCGGATGGTGCCGTCGAGATCGAACTCCTCGGCCGCGCCGGTGCGGGCGAAGCGCCGCAGGCGGCGCAGGGCGACCCGCATGTTACGCGTTCCGAGCTCGACGCTGTCGTCGAGATCTCTGAATTCGCGCTTGTCCCACACCTTCACCGCGCGAAAATTCCGGTTGCCGTCCTGGCCGATGCGGATGCCTTCGGGGTTGTAGCCATAGGCGCCGAACGGTGAGGTTCCCCCGGTGCCGATCCACTTGTTGCCGCCCTGATGGCGTTCCTTCTGCTCGGCGAGCCGCTGTTTCAGCGTCTCGAACAGCTTGTCCCATCCGAGCGCCTTGAGCTCCGCCTTCTCGGCATCGGTGAGGTACTTCTCCGCCAGCTTGCGGAGCCATTCCTCGGGGATCGCCGTCGATTCCGTGGCCTCGCCCAGGGTCTCGATGCCCTTGAACACGGTGCCGAAGACCCGGTCGAACCGGTCGAGATGGCGCTCGTCCTTCACCAGGGCCGCGCGGGCGAGAAGATAGAATTCTTCCACGCTCTTGTCCGCGAGGTCGCGGTCCAGGGCGTCGAGCAGCATGAGATGCTCCCGCAACGTGACGGGAACCTTGGCATCGCGCAGGGCCGTGAAGAAATGCAGCAGCATGGGCGGAGAACGCGCGATCCCGGCGCTCGGGTCAAGGCCACATCCGCATCGGTGGGAGCGCGTCCCGGTGCCACGGTTCGTGGGCCAATGTCGTGAGCCGGATAACGGAAATAATCTTGAATTCAGTAGGATATGCGGCGCGCTTTCGTCGTTCGGCGCCGACGAAGCTGGGTATAAGTCGGGAATTCTGTTGATATCGCCGCAAACTGTGTTCGTTGCACCTTCAACACTGTCATTGGAATCAAACAGCTGAGAGGCAGAGTGAACGTCAAGTCAGGGCCGGGGTATTTGGCAGAGTAAGGGTGGACGTTATGGCGCTCGTCTTGCGCTCCTTGAGTGATTTCAAGCGGTTTCTGGCGAAACCGGGCGCGACGATTCAGATCGTAAGGAACACCTTCATCGAGCGCCAGCCAGCCTCGTTCCAAGAAGCCTATCGCCAGAAGGGCATGTACGAACCGCGCACTGTCCAGGCGATCTCGAAGAAGGCGGCGGTCTTCGCCATCAAGGGCCATCCCTCGACGGTCTGGCTCTATTGGGACAAGGGTACGCGCAACTGGCGCTATTCCGGCGATACCCTGGCGGTCCCGCTCAATACCGGCGTCGGCCCGCCCGACGAAATCATCTATCGCTGTAGCTTCTCACCGGGATCGGAGCCGAAGGCTCGCGCTCCCGCTCGTCCCCGCGCCAAATCCAGCGATCCGGCGCCGGCGGCGCCGACGGATCAGCCGAAGCCGACCATGCCCGAGCGCGGACAGGGCCGCTTGTTCTGATCCCTTGCCGTACCGCTCGTCCCAAGCACGATTCCTGATCGACTAGCCCGCATCGCCCAGTCAGCACCATGTCTTCGACCAACGTCGATAGCTGAGGCTACCTCGCTTGCAGGCCATCGCAAGAGCATTCGTTGGTCGATCCGCCGGATTTAAGACGCGCGTTAGAATTATCCACTACTCCGACGTCATTGGTACGGCGGTTCGTATGGAACGATACGCTCCGCCAGATCGATCAGGCGCTCTTTGCGGGTTGCTCTTCTTTCGACGGTGCTTCCCGAGCTTCCATCACCTTTCCTGCCTCGAGGTTCTTGCCCACGGTGCGCCGCGCGCGGAACGCCGGCCTGACCTCGGTCTCCTTGCGCTTGAGCATGGCGCGGTACTCGTCGCGCCGCTCGTGGATCGAGGCGATGACGAGGCCCATGGGGACGCCCACATCCACCAGTACGGCTTCCGAAAGCTGCAGGGACGCTTCGATGGTCTCGGGCACGGCGTCGTCGACGCCCAGTTCGTAGAGCGCCGTTGCGTGGCGGGCGTCGCGGGCGCGGGCGACGATGGTGATGTCGCGGCGCTCCGCGCGCGCCGCTTCCACCACAGCCTCCACGGCCCTCGGGTTGTCGAGGGTGACGACGAGGGCGCGGGCATTGGCGATGTCGCAGCGCCGCAGCAGTTCCGGGTTGGAGGAATCGCCGAAATAGACCGGGTTGCCGAGGCGGCGGTGCTCGGAGACACGTGCCGCGTCCGCATCGAGGGCGAGATACGGGATCTTGTGGCGGGCCAGCATCTCGCCGACCTGCCGTCCGACGCGGCCGTAGCCGGCGATGATGACGCGGTTCTGCTGCTTGTCCGGCACCGGCTCGGCGCGGGCGCGGCCGAGATTGGAGCGGGACATCCGCTTGCCGAGACGGCGCGCGAGGCTCGCCAGCCCTGGAATCGCGATCATCGTCACCGTCGTGACGATCAGCGCCGCCTGGCCGAGGCCATCCGGTACGAGCCCGCCCGCGATGGCGCCGCCGATGAGGACGAAGGCGAATTCGCCGCCGGGGCCGAGGAGGAGCGCCGCTTCGAGCGCGACGCCGCGCTGGATGCGGAGGAACCGGGCCGCCACGAGGATCACCGCGCCCTTGATCAGGATCAGCCCGATGGACAGGCCGAGGATGGTTTTCGGCGCCGCCATCAGCTGGGCCGGGTCGAGGTTCATGCCCACGGAGACGAAGAAAACCCCGAGCAGCAGCCCCTTGAACGGATCGATCGTCGCCTCGATCGCCCGGCGATACTCCGTCTCCGCCAGGAGCAGGCCGGCGACGAAGGCGCCGAGCGTCATCGAGAGGCCGCTCGCCGCCGCCGTCAGGGCGGTCGCCACGATGACGAGGAGGCAGGCGGCCATGAACAGTTCCGGCGAGCGGGTCCGGGCCACGAGCTGGAACAGGGGCCGTAGCGCGAGGCGGCCGGCGACCACGATGAGGACGAGGGCGATGGCCGCCTGTCCGAGCGCCAGGGCCAGCGCGCCGCCGACATCCGCCCCGTCGCTGCGGCCGAGCACAGCGATGGCGAACAGCATCGGCGCCACGGCGAGATCCTGAAACAACAGCACGGCGAAGCTGGCGCGGCCCGCGGGCGTGTTCAGGCGCTTCTGTTCGGCCAGGACCGGCAGGACCACGGCGGTGGAGGACAGGGCGAGCGCCAGGCCGACGATGACGGAGGCGGCCAACGGCACTTCGAGGGCGAACAGGATGATGCCGATGACGAGGGAGGAGGCCAGCACCTGGGCCGATCCGAGCCCGAAGACGAGGCGGCGCAGGGTGCGGAGCCGCTCCCATGACAGCTCGACGCCGATCATGAACATCAGGAAGATCACGCCGAATTCGGCCAGATGCGCGATCTCGGACCGGTTGCCGATGGTGAAGATCGAGACCCATGGCACCGTGTCGGCCAGTCGCCCCAGGCCGAACGGCCCGAGGATCGCGCCCGCTCCGATGAAGCCCAGCACCGGACTGATGCGCAGCCGGTGGAACAGCGGCACCACCACGCCCGCGGTGACGAGAAAGATGATCGCTTCCTTGTAGGATCCGGCGTGAACGTCCGTCATCGAGCTGGGCAATCTCCCGAGAGTGGTGCGCGCGACGCTGGCCGAGACGGGGCAGCCGAAGTTCTGCACAGGGAACTCCGGCCGCGGGAATCCATCGGGTCGCCGGCAGCGAGGAGAGCATGCAAGCCCATGTACCGCCTGGGCAACCTGCTTTTTGCCGGCCCATGCGGATTTCATCCCTCGCCGTACTCAGCCATGCATGCGGGACGCGCTGGCGCGGAAGGGGTTTTGCGCTGCGATACGGAATGGCGCAAAAACGGCACAATGGCCGCATAGGGCGGAACTTAACGATCGGTTAAGCCCCAGCTTACCTCACGGTTTGTTGCGTCGTTCGTCGCGTTTCTTGAAGACACGAGTGCCTCATGCGAAAGTCGCCGCCCAACCGGGATGTTCAGCGCGAACGACGTGACTGGATCCGTGAGTCCGAGCGCTGGACGCACGAGCGCCATCTCGAGAAGGGCTACCGGATCAAGTGGGGCTATGTCGGGATCGCGTATCTCGTCGAGTTCATGGTCATCGGCGCGTCTCTCTGGGGCGCCTGGCTGTTCGCCGGGGTCTACAGCGACGGGGACGACAAGGCCTTCTACTTCATGCTCCTCGCGCCGCTGGTCTACGCGGCGGTGGAACTCTGCCGCGTGCCGCTGGGCATCCTGGCCCGCACGCAGCGCTCCTACTTCATCCGGGCGCTGGCCATCGTCGGCATCATCTTCGCCGCAGGCGTCACCACCAAGTCGGTGTCGCAGCTCGGCGAGATGATGTTCCACCCGCGCCTCATGGATGCGGCCAAGGCCAAGACCGCCCTCAAGGACGCGCAGGCCGACCGCTCGACCATCGACAACCGCATCGCCGCCGCCGATGCTCGTGTGGCCCAGTACACGACGGAACTCGACCAGATCGAGAAGCGCGCCGCCGAGAATGCGAGCCAGCTTTCGGCCTTGCCCGCCCAGCGCTGTGAGCGCGTCTCTGGCACCAACAGCAAGGGCCAGCGCTATTCCAACCTGAAATGCGTCACCGATCCGCGCACCGCCACCCTCAATGCCAGTGTCGGCAAGGCCGGCGCCGACCGGGCGGTGGTGACGAAGTCCCTCGAAGAGGCCCGCAGGGCGCGGGCCGAACTCGACCGCGGCGTTGCCGAACGCAAGGTCGCCGATGCCGAGCAGGCCTATCGCAATTCGGTGAACCGCTCGCAACTCCACTCCTTCACCGCCATGGTCTATGGCGTCGATCCGATCGACGTGACGGACGCGCAGGTCCACGCCTTCCTGCGCATCTTCGTGTTCGTGCCGGCCCTCTGCGCCGCCTTCGCCTCGACGATCCTGGCGCTCTGCGCGGTCTCGGTGCGCAAGACCTTCATGGACGAGGACGATCTCGGCGCGGCCGTGAACCTCGAGGCGACGCCCTACATGCTCGACTCGATCACCGATTCCATTCGCCAGGAGATGGGCCTGGCGCCGCCAAAGCCCGTGCGCGACGTGACGCCAACGGGTGAAGTGATCCCGCTGGACCGCCGCACCCCACCTAATATCCACATCCCGCCGGCGGCTAATGCGGGAGCCGGCGCATGAGCATCCATGCATCGGGGACGCCGGAAAACGTCGTCCTGGCCCAGAGCGTCAACGGCCGGCTCCGGGCCGAGACGAGGATCACCGCCGCGCGCGCCTTCCTGTTCCGGGCCATTGGGGCGGGTGCTTTCGCGGCGCTCGCCGGCATCGGCATCGGCGCGGCGTCCTATGGCTACGCCTACATGAACCAGTTCGACTCGGCGGCCGAGAAGATCGCCGCCGCCATGCAGGCCGCGCTGTCCGACGTGACGCTGAAGACCAAGGGCGAGGTGACCCTCACCGACAACGTCCTAAAACTGGAAGGCGGCCCCGTCCGCTCCTCCCCGTCGCCGACCCAGGCCCAGCTCGGCAAGGACGCCGCCCCCGCCTCCAAGGCCACGGTGAACACCACCTTCACGGTGTTCAAGCAGGTCCCCTACATGGACGGGCAGATCGTCACCGGCTGGAACTTCCGCGCCAACGAGGAAGTGCCGTTCCAGCAATATTGCTACTTCTCCCGCCGGACCAACGAGGCCAAGGGCCAGGTCGAGATGAAGATCGATCTCGCCATGGACGGCAAGGTTCTGCCGCAGCCGCAGAAATCCGACGTGAACCTCGCGATCCTGGCCTCGAACTGCGTGTGGAGCGACGGGAAGTCGCTCTGAGGGCTCTACGCTTCAGCCGAATTTCGGTAGTGGGAGGGCACCCGTCGCCATCCCGCTTCGGGGAAGCGCGCATCGGCTGCTCCGCAGAGGCTGAAGCTTCCCAATGGATGAAGCCGCAACAGAAAGCCGACGCCTCATGCGCTTTACCGGTACCGCCGATTACGTCGCCACCTCGGACCTCACCACCGCGGTCAACGCGGCCATCGTGCTGGAGCGGCCGCTTCTGGTGAAGGGCGAGCCCGGCACCGGCAAGACCGTGCTCGCGGAGGAAATCGCCAAGGGGCTCGGCGCGCCGCTCCTCACCTGGAACGTCAAATCCACCACCAAGGCGCAGCAGGGCCTCTACGAATACGACGCGGTCTCGCGCCTGCGCGACAGCCAGCTCGGCGATCCGCGCGTGTCGGAGATCGGCAACTACATCCGGCGCGGCAAGCTGTGGGAGGCGTTCACGCATCCCGAGCGTCCGGTTCTCCTCATCGACGAGATCGACAAGGCCGATATCGAGTTCCCGAACGACCTGCTGACCGAACTCGACCGGATGGAGTTCCATGTCTACGAGACCGGCGAGACGATCCGCGCCGAGCGCCGCCCCATCGTCATCATCACCTCGAACAACGAGAAGGAACTGCCGGACGCGTTCCTGCGCCGCTGCTTCTTCCACTACATCAAGTTTCCCGACGCCGAGACGCTGAAGGCCATCGTCGAGGTGCACTTCCCCGGCATCAAGCATCGCCTCGTGGAGGAGGCCCTGCGGGTCTTCCTCGAGACGCGGGAGGTGCCGGGTCTGAAGAAGAAGCCCTCCACCTCGGAATTGCTGGATTGGCTCAAGCTCCTCGTGTCGGAGGATGTCTCGCCAGAGACCCTGCGCGAGCGCGATGGCCGCAAGCTGATCCCGCCGCTCCACGGCGCGCTCCTGAAGAACGAGCAGGATGTCGACCTCTTCGAGAAGCTGGCCTTCATGATGCGTCGCGAGGGAAGAGGGGGCTGAAACGGGCGGGTATCGAGCCGCGCCGTCATCCGGAGCGCCGGAGGCGAGCCCGGGATCCAGAGCCGTGACGATGCCAGGAATGGGCCGGACCTGCGTTTCTGGATCCTGGGCTCCGCAACGCGGCCCCAGGATGACGCGGGGACATGAAACAGGGCGTCGCCATCGAGGCCGGGCCTTGGGATGAGCGAAGGCAGGCCCGGATAGGGCCGACATGTCATCGGAGGATTGTCCATGAAACTGAAGAAACTCGGCCGGACCGGCCTCGACGTGTCGCCGCTCTGCCTCGGCTGCATGACCTATGGCATTCCCGAGCGCGGCCCCCATCCCTGGACCCTACGCGAGGAGGAGAGCCGCCCGCTCATCCGGCAGGCGATCGAACTCGGCATCAACTTCTTCGACACGGCGAATTACTATTCCGACGGGACCAGCGAGGAGATCGTCGGGCGCGCCCTCAAGGACTTCGCCGACCGCGACAGCGTCGTGCTCGCGACGAAGTGCTATTATCCGCTGAAGGACCAGCCCAATGCTGGCGGCCTCTCCCGCAAGGCGATCTTCGCCTCCATCGATGCCAGCCTGAAGCGGCTCGGCACCGACCATGTCGATCTCTTCCAGATCCATCGCTGGGATTACGGCACGCCCATCGAGGTGACGATGGAGGCCCTCCACGACGTGGTGAAGGCCGGCAAGGCCCGCTATATCGGCGCGTCCTCGATGTACGCTTGGCAATTCGCCAAGGCGCTGTTCACCGCCGATCTCCATGGCTGGACCCGGTTCTCGACGATGCAGGACCATTACAACCTCCTCCACCGCGAGGAGGAGCGCGAGATGCTGCCGCTCTGCGCGGACCAGGGCATCGGTGTGCTGCCCTGGAGCCCGCTGGCGCGCGGGCGCCTGACCCGCGACTGGGACGAGGGCAGCGCGCGCCAGGATTCCGACGAGGTCGGCAAGCGGCTCTATGCCTCCGCAGAGGAGGCGGACCGCGCCATCGTCGGCAAGGTAGCGGAGATCGCGCAAGCGCGGGGCGTGTCGCGGGCGCAGGTGGCTTTGGCCTGGGTGATCCAGAAACCGATCGTCACCGCGCCGATCATCGGGGCGTCGAAACCCACCCACCTGACCGATGCCGTGGCGGCGCTCGACCTCGCGCTCGATGCCGACGAAATCTCCGCCCTCGAATCGCTCTACACGCCGCACCCCGTCGTCGGCTTCCAGTAAGGTCCATCCTCCATGCGCCGCCTGATGCTCCTGCGCCACGCCAAGTCCGACCGTTCGCCGGGCGTGCGCGATATCGACCGTCCGCTGAACCCACGCGGATTCAAGGCGGCGCCGCAGATGGGGGCCTATCTCGCGGCGCAGGATCTGATCCCCCAGAAGGTCGTCGTCTCTCCGTCCTTGCGGACGCGACAGACTTGGGAGGGCATGTCCGCCGCCCTCGGCAATCCCGAAACAGAGATCGTCGACGCGATCTACGAAGCGCCGGAAAGTGCGCTGCTCAAGGTCATCCGGTCGACGCCCGCCGAGATCCGGACCCTGCTCATGATCGGGCACAATCCCGGGCTGCAGGATCTCTCCCTCGATCTCGTGGGCGACGGCCCCCGCGAGGCGAGGGCGCGGCTCTCGGTGGAATTTCCGACCGCGGCGCTCGCCATCATCGATATCGAGGGCGATGCCTGGACCGAGTTCCGCCCCGGCGCGGGCCGGCTCGAACGGTTCGTGACGCCCAAGGGCCTCGACCGCGATGACGCCGCCTGAGCCTATGTGGCGAGATTGAACGGATCACCGGCTGGGCCGTTGCTCAGTGCCATGGCCCGCCACCGCTGATCCCGTGTTCGTCACCACGCTTCTTGTCCTGACATCCCTGATGCCGCGCATGGGTATCGGCCTCGACGCCGTGAAGTCCGGCGTCGCGCGCGCGGAATCTGCCGTGGCGATGGTAGCCCCTCCCTCCGAGGCCCCGAGTTTTCTCGCCAGCGAGAGGGCGGTGTCGAACTGGCGGGCGGAAGCGGGGACGGCCCTGCGTCCCGCTTCGCTGGCCCTGGTCGCCCGCTACGCGCCGGTCCCGCCCGCTTTCGTGGCGCGCTGCGTCAAGCTCAACAATTACTGGTGCATCAAGAGCGCCCGCTGGCGGGGCGAGATCGGCAGCGATGCGGAGGGCCATACCGGGTTCGCCAAAGCCGGCGACGGCGCCGACGCGGCGGCCCTCCTGCTCCGGCGCTATTATCGCGAGTTCGGCCGCCGCAACGCCCTGTCCATCGTCCGCCGATGGGCGCCGGCGGAATGCGCTGTTTCGAGCGCCGGGGTTTCGGGCGGAAAGGTCTCCACCGGTCTCGCACCGCTCGGTCTCGGCAAGACCCTGCGCGCCCGCTACCTCGCCCGCCATGCACGGGGAGGAATGCGCAAGCCCCGCATGGTCGCGCGGGGCGGGCCGCTGCGGGTCCAGCCCTGGTCGCCGCTGGCGAGGATGGCGGGCGCGCAAAAGCCGAGGCCCGTCCGTGTCGCGGGGGCTGCCGAGACGATCGGCCGTCCGGCGATCACCCCGATCATCGCGAGTCCGTCCGAGACCGGGGCGACATCGCCGTCCGCCCGGCTGGCGGACCGGTTCGCGGCGGAATCCGCGGTTTTGCCCGCCCTCGCGGCTGGACTACCGGGTCTACGGCTGCAGGATCTGGCGGCACCTGCGCCCCTCTGCGGGAACGACGAGGTCCGTATCCGCAATTACGCCACCCGGATCGCCGCCAGCGTCGGCCTCAAGATCGAGGACGATCTGGCGTTGTTCGATGCGGATGGTCGGCCCTCGCCCCGTCTCGCCCCGGTGATGCTCGCCATGTCGGCGGTGGAACTCGGCGTGCTGCGGGCGGGGCCGGATCTGGTCGAGGCCGCCATCGGACGGCTCGTTGCAGCCCAGGTCGATCCCGGCGCGGTGGACCGATGACGCGTCCGGTTCTTGCGTTCGCTTGACGCGCGCGCCACCTCACCCCTGCATTCGCCACCCATCCTCCCCCTCCGGCCAAACGAGACCCTCGCTTCATGATCAGCTTCGCCTCGCGCGCGGGCTCCGCGATCCAGGCCTTCGCCGAGGCATCGAGCGATCTCCTGATCCAGCCGACCCTGAGGCTCGGCGTCACCGGTCTCGCGCGGTCGGGCAAGACAGTGTTCACCACCGCGCTGATCCATCATCTGGTGGAAACCCATGCGCTGCCGGCCTTCGCCCCGGCGCATGAGGGACGGCTGCGCCGGGCCCGCCTCGTGCCGCAACCCGACGACGACATTCCGCGCTTCCCCTACGAGGATCATTTCGCGGCCCTGACGGAGCAGCGCCTGTGGCCGCGCTCCACCGACCGGATCAGCCAGTTCCGCCTCGCTATCGAATACGAGCGCAAGGGTGGCTGGCGCTCCGGGCCGGGCACGCTGATGCTCGACGTGGTGGATTATCCCGGCGAATGGCTTCTCGACCTCGCGCTGATCGACCAGAGCTACGCGGAATGGTCCGCCGCCACCATCGCGGGCACCCGGCGCACCGGGCGCGCCGCCATCGCGGCGCCCTGGCTGGCGGTGCTGAAGGATCTCGACCCGTCCGGCCCCCTCGACGAGGTCGTGGCCGAGCGGGCGAGCATCGCCTTCACCGCCTATCTCACCGCTTTGCGCGCCGGGCCGGAATCGGTGGCGACCACGCCGCCGGGCCGCTTCCTCATGCCCGGTGACTTGGCCGGATCGCCGGCTCTCACCTTCGCGCCCCTCGACGCGCTGCCGGAGACCATCGTCCCGAACAGCCTCGCGGGGCTCATGGAACGGCGGTTCGAGGCCTACAAGGCCAAGGTCGTGGAGCCGTTCTTCCGCAACCACTTCCAGCGGGTGGACCGGCAAATCGTCCTCGTGGACGTGCTCGCCGCCGTCGATGCCGGGCCGGCCGCCCTCGCCGAGTTGGAAGAGGCGCTCGACACCGTGCTCCTCAGCTTCCGGATCGGCCGCAACACCATCCTGTCGCGCCTGTTCGCGCCGAGGGCGGATCGCATCATGTTCGCGGCCACCAAGGCAGATCACCTGCACCAGACCAGCCATGACCGCCTGGAGGCATTGCTGCGGCTCCTCGTCTCCCGCGCCATGCGCCGGACCGAGGCGGCCGGTGCCCGCGTCGGCACCGTCGCCCTCGCCTCCGTACGGGCCACGCGGGAGACCACCGTCCACGATGACGGCATGACCCTGCGTGCAGTCTCGGGAACACCCGAGGCGGGAGAACACGTGGGCGACGAGATTTTCGACGGGCGGAGCGAGGCGGCGGTGTTCCCCGGTGAGTTGCCCTCGCGACCCGAATCCGTTCTCGACGGCGCGGTCCCGCCCGGATCGCTCCGCTTTCCCCGCTTCCGCCCCCCGCTGATCCGGCCCGACGCCCATGGCCGCCCCGGCCACCTGCCGCAGATCCGCCTCGACCGGGCGATGCAGTTCCTCATCGGCGACAAGCTGACGTGAGCGCCGCCGCCCATCCACCCACCTCATCCCGAGGTGCCGCGCGAGCGGCCTAGAAGGAGGGTTCCAGGCTTCGCTGCGCGAACTGGAGTGCTCCTTCGAGGCCTCCGCTCCGCTCCGGCACCTCAGGATGAGGTGGGTGGATGGGGGAAGGCTGGTCTCGCAGTTTGCCTATTACGCCTCAGACAAGGTCCGCCCATGACCTCTCCGAACCGTCCCCGCGCCTTCCGCATCCCCGCCGCCGAGCCGGCCGAGGGACTGGAGGGCATCGTTCCGCCGCCGGTGCCGCCGAACGCGGTCAGGATCGTCGAAGAGCCGTTCGAGATCGTCGAGGCGGCGGACGGCACTGCCGTGCCGGTGGCTCCGAAATCCCGGGCGCCCTGGCTGTCGGTGCTGATGCTGGCTTTGGGCGGCCTCGTCTCCCTCGCGGTCGGCCTGTCGCTGGAGCGGATGATCGCGGACCTGTTCTCCGCCGCGCCCTGGCTCGGCGGCGTCGCCCTGGCCCTGCTCGTCCTCGCGGCCATCGCCTTCCTCGCCCTGGTGATGCGCGAGCTCGCGGGCATCTGGCGCGAGCGCCGGATCGAAAAGCTGCGGGCGAAGGCCATCGAGGCTATCGCCACGCGGGATCACACCGGCGCGCAGGCGGTGGTCGCCGAGCTTTGCGACCTCTACGCCACGAGGACCGGACTCGCGGCCGGCCGCCAGCGCCTGAAAGCGCTGGGCGATACGATTCTCGACGTGGACGACCGCATCGGGCTCGCCGAGCACGAACTGCTCGAACCCCTCGACCGGCAGGCCCGCAACGCCATCGCCTCGGCCGCCAAGCAGGTCTCGGCGGTGACGGCGCTCAGCCCGCGCGCCATCGTCGACGTGGCCTTCGTGGTCTTTGCCGCGGTGCGCCTCCTGCGCCAGATCGCGACAATCTATGGCGGGCGTCCGGGCTTTCTCGGATTCCTGCGTCTTGCCCGCGCCGCCTTCGCGCATCTCACCGTCACGGGCGGGATGGCGGTGGGCGAGAGCATGATCCAGCAGGTCCTTGGCCTCGGCATCGCCGCGCGGGTCTCGGCGAAGCTCGGCGAGGGCGTGCTCAACGGCCTGATGACCGCCCGGTTCGGCCTCGCCGCCCTGGCCGTCTGCCGCCCGCTTCCCTTCGTCAGGGAAGAGCCGCCGCGCCTGTCGGATGTGGCCGGGGAGTTGCTGAAGCCGATGGGCGGGGCCGAGAAGGCGTGAATCAGAGCCCCTTGAGGAAGCCCGCCAGGCGCATCAGCCCTTCGGGCCAGGGACCATGCCCGCTCGCCACGTTGATGTGGCCGGATTCACCCGCATCGACCAGGGCGGAGCCCCAGGAATAGGCGAAGTCCTCGGCTCGGTCATAGGCGCAATAGGGGTCGTTGCGGCTCGCCACCAGCAAGGACGGGAAGGGCAGGGGATCGCGCGGCACGGGCGCGAAATCCGTGACGCTGGATGGCAGGTTCGGCGTCTGCTCCACATCCGGGAACGCCACCAACAGGGCACCCCGCACCTTGCCCTCGGGGAAGGCGGGCGCGGCCTGCACGGAGGCGACCACGCCGAGGCTGTGGGCGATGAGGATCACCGGCCGCGTCGCCGCCTCCACCGCCTCGACGATACGCGCGCGCCAGGAGCCGGCTTCGGGATGGTGCCAGTCCTCCTGCTCGACGATGCGGGCATTGGCCATGCGGGCGGCCCAGCCGGCCTGCCAATGGCCGTCTTCCGAGCCTGCGTAGCCGGGGAGGATGAGGATGTCGCAATCGGCGAGCTTCATGCTGCCCCGATAGCGGCTCGCTCGCGCGGCGTCGAGACGGATGGGGGGAATTCGGCAGGCATCGCCGCGTTGGGTAAAGGGCCTCCACGCTTCGAGAGGTGGCGGCCCATCATTTTCATCGAGGGCCCGCGCGGATCGAGGTTTCCCGCGTTAGCCGAGTGTCGCGCTCAGGCGTGCCCAGGAGAATGCACATGACGAAGCTCTTCATCGCCAATATCCGCGCACCCAAAGGTTTTCGCCCGCTGGTCACGGTCCGGGCTGCCGCCGAGGGCGAGGCCAAGGTCTTTCTCGCCGCGGCCTATCCAGACGACGAGATCGTCGATGTGGTCGAGCCGAGCGACTGGGTCAGCGATGCCGATACCGGGTCCGCGCCCGGCGATATCCGCGAGCATGCCGGTGTCGAATGGCAGGCCCCATAAAGCCTCAACGAGACGAGGGGGCGACGGCTTCCCCTCGCTGCCGGCGCGGCTTTCGTCGGCCATGCACATAAGATCACGGCCGTCCCAGACCATAGGCCAGCGCCGACACGGCGATGAGGAAGGGCGTCCAGAAATGGACCAGGCCCAGGCTGCTCCACACCGTGAACCGCTCGTTGCAGCCGGTGGTGTTCATCGCGCATCCCAGGGGGACGAGGTAGAAGAACCAGAAAGCCGTCGCCACGAGCAACGCCAGGCCGAAGATCAACGCGGCGATCCGCATCCTGGCCCTCCTCCCGCACACAGACGCCCTTCGGCATCGGGGTGTCGCGCACTGCCGAACGAATCAATTTCGGTAAGACCGGATGCCGTCACGTCTTATGGGCCTTCCCGCAGGGCATCGACGGCGTGACCGGCGAGGTTTGCCCCCAGGAGCCGCTCCGCGTCGAAGCCCCCCAGCGGCCGAAGGCGGCCGGGCAGGTCGGCGATGTCGCGCTGCCGCCGGAGGGCGGCCTCCCGCGCTGTTGCCAGGGTGACGGCCTCGAACCGGATCGGATCGCCCGGCCGGCTTTGGGCGAGGCGGCGCAGATCGGCCGAGATCACCGTCGCGATCTTCGGATAGCCGCCCGTGGTCTGCCGATCCGCCATCAGCACGATGGGCAGGCCGTTGCCCGGCACCTGAATCGAGCCCATGACGGTGGCGTCGGAGACGATGTTGTAGCCGCCCGCGCCATGGGCGATGGCCGGCCCGTCGAGCTGGTATCCCATCCGGTCGGCGCGATGCGACACGGTGAAGGTCGAGCCCAGCAGCGTGTCGATCCCGCCTTGGGTGAAGCGTTCGGCCTGGGGGCCGAGCAGGACGCGGATCGGTGCATCCCGGTCGAGGGGAACGGCATCGATGGTCCGGTCACCCAGTGCGGTGCTCTCCATCGCGGCGAAGGTCAGATGGTCGCCGGATTGGAAGAGCCGGCCCTCGACGCCCCCGATGCCCGCGCGGAGATGGAGTGAGACGCTGCCGAGCACGGCACCCGCTTCGAACCCGCCGGCCACGGCCAGGTAGACGAACACTCCCTCACGCGCCGGGTCCACGATGAGTTCGGCGCCTTCCGCCAAGGTCGCGGTGCAGTGTCCCGCAAGGGGTGCGCCGTCGATACGCAGCGTGCAGGGCGCGCCGGCGCAGGCGAACCATCCCTGTCCCGCCTCCACGACGAAGCGGCCGCCGCCGAGGCCGAGTTCGAGGACCGGCGCGTCGGGGGCATTGCCCACCAGCGCGTTGGCGGTCGCCATGGCGAGGCAGTCCATCGCCCCGGAGCCGGAAAGGCCGTAGCGCTGGTAGCCCTGCCGTCCGCCATCCTGGAGGCTGAGCGCGCCATGGCATCGGCGGATGACGAGACGCCCGGTCACGGCGTTGTCTCGCATTCGACGATGCGCTCACCGGCGCGCGCGGCCCGGTCGAGTTCGTCCCATCGGTCGGGCTCGATGGGCAGGAAGCGGATGGCGTCGCCGGGCTCGAACAGGAAGACCGGGTCGCGGCCCGGCAGGAAGGCGCGCACGGGGGTCCGCCCGAGGAGATGCCATCCGCTCGGGGCGGCGATGCTCGCCACCAGAGCCTGCACGCCGCCGATGGAGATCGTACCGGCCGGCGTTACCGGCCTCGGGCTTTCCCGGCGCGAGAGAGCGAGGCTCGGGTCGAGACCGGAGAGATAGGCGAAGCCCGGCAGGAAACCGTTCATGGCCACCCGGTAATCGGCTGCGGCATGCCGGGACACGACCTCGTCGGCGCTCAACCCATGATGGGCGGCGACATCGGCGAGATCGATGCCGAAGGACCCGCCATACACCACCGGTATGCGCCAGAGCCGGCGCGGTGTCGTCTCGGTGGAGACCGTGCCGATCAAGGCGAGGACCACGGATTCGATCTCGCTGGGCTCGGCCGCGCAGGGATCGAGATGGACGGTCAGCGAGCGGTAGGTGGGGACGGCTTCGACGAGCCCGGGAATGTCGCCATCCCGCACGGCGCGGTCGAGGGCCAGGACCATCGCGTTGGCCTCAGGGTCGATCGTCTCACCGAACTCGATGGTGACCGCAGTGTCGCCGCACCAAAGCAGGCGGGGCTGAGGGGCTGACACGGGTCGCGGGGCCTCGCTCGACGCAATCTCCGTCGGCCCCGGGGGCAACCCCGATTCCGACACTCGCTCCAGTCCGAACACAAAAGGGGCGGCGCTGTCGAGCGCCGCCCCTCTTCCGTCGCGAAATTTGGCTCGGAAACCTGCCCTCAGTGCTGCCGCACCGGCGGCACATCCGGCTTGCGGAACGGCTCGGAACCGCCCTGGGTCGTGGTGTTGAGATTCTCTGGGTCGAGCGCGCTCTCCACGAACTCGCGGCCACGGTCGGCGAAGTCGCGGGCGTAGCGGATGCCCTGGTCCTTCACCTCGTCGGACCAATGTCCCACCGTCTCGTCCTCGCGGCGCGTCCTGGGAAGCAGGGCGCCGAGGAGCATTCCCGCCGCAAGGCCGACGACGCCGACGAGAAGCGGATTCTCGGTGACGAACTGCTCGACATTGGTCTTGCCGCGGTCGAGGCGCTGGCTTCCGCGCTCGGCGAACTCGCCGATGCTGCGACGGCCGGAGCGGTGGGCGTCCGACGCCCATTCACGGGCGTCGTCATAGGTCCCGGACGCGCGGTCGAGCAACGATTCCGCTTTGTCCTTGACAGTGTCGCGGGCGTCGAGGGCTGCGGCCTTGGCGCGGTCCGCATAGCCCTCGGCTTTCGACTGGGTATCGTCGGCGAGGTGGCCAGCCTGGTGGCGGAGGTCGCCGGCCGTGGTCCGTGTTTCGCTGCGTGCACGGTCGGAGATGTCGTGAAGCGAACGGGCGGTCTCGTCGCCGTGGGGGAGGTCGGCGGAGACGGCGATATCCTCGGGGAGGGAGCTCTTCGGCCCGCCCGGAATGCTGCTGGAACTCATGGATGCGACTCCTGTCGAATGGGGATGGGGCGGCGATGCCGCTGCCGGATCAGTCGGGTGTCGATCGGCCCGTGATGGCTCAGATCTGGTTCGCTTCGGCCAGGTCCTTCACGGGCTGGCGGGTCGGCTGGTCGGGGTCGTAGGCCTTCGCGGCCACGCCCGGCGTCACCGGCAGGGCACCGTTGGGATCGATGACCGGACGCTTCGTCAGCGTCTGCCGATCCTTGCCGGTACGATGCAGAAGCCAGCCGATGCCGGCCGCGATGAGCAGAACGGGGACCGGGTTGCGCCGTATCGCATCGAGAGCGCCGTCATAGGCACCGCTCAGCGGGGTCCGGCGGACATTGCCCAGCATGTCGTCGACGATGCTCGGGACAGAGAGCCTGTCCTGAATGCGATCGATAGTCTGATCGAGGCGGGCACGGCTCGCCTCGATGTCCTTCTCGAGATCGTTCAACGATTCACTCATCCCGAAACCCTTTCCGACAACGCACGCGCGTCCTGGCGCATCTGCCGTGTCGTGCGGGTCGGCGCCAGGGTGGAGAGTGACATGGTGCTCCGCCCGATCAGGGCGAAGACGATGGCGATGACCAGAAGCGCGCCGCCGACGATGAGAGCGGACAAGGCTTCCGAATGCACCACCGTCGCGAGCCATTTCACCAGGGCGTCCACGAGAACGAACAGGGCGACGACCCCGAAGACGCCGGCGCCGACCATCAGCGCGAGGCCGATGAACAGCGTGCGGACGTTGCTCGTCATCTCGTTGCGAAAGAGCGCCATCTCCTTGCGCGCGAGTTCGCTGGTCTCGCGCAGGGCATCGCCGACGAGGCTTTGAATGCTGGATTGAGGGGCGTTCGACATGGCGCCCGCCTAGCTTCGGAAGGAATTGCGGGCATCGCGGTCATGCGCGATGCTCGACGACTTGATGAAGCGCGAGACGACGAAGCCGGTCACGAAGGTGGCGACGGCGACGGCCACCGGCGCACGGCGGGCGAAGGCTTCCGCCTCGTCGTAGAACTCGGCGAAGCTGCGGTTCTCGATGGAGGAACCGAGCTGTTCGAGTCCCTCGGCGGCGCTGTCGAAGAACGCCTTGATGTTGGGCTGCTCCTCGAAGGACTTGCTCGAATCCCGCAGGCCCTGCGCCAGGTCGTTGACGGACTGGGCCGCGTCGCCTTTGCGGCGATCGGCATAGTCGGTGGCATGGGCGCGTGCGGCGGCGACGAATCCCCGTCCACGCTCGACGGCCACGTCGGCGATGCCCTCGACATCGCCCTTCAGCGTCCGCCAATCGCCGGTCGGAGTAGCAGCCTCGCCGGAGCCGATCCCGGGGGCGTTCGCCGCGGATGCCGGGCCAGTGGGTTGATTTGCGTTCACGCGCATACTCCTCGATCACTTGTGGTCTGTGTCACCTGTGGCTCTTCAACATCACGGAAACAGACGCGGTTCCGAAGGGAATGCGCTGCGTATGCAATGCCTGGACGGTGGCGCTGCCAACGGTCGGAACCGCCGGCCCGGCGGGATTCACCTAAGCTTACGTTGGGTGCCGGACCGGGCCTATTCCGGCGCTCGACAGCCGCCGAACCGACCAGCGATCCACCGCCGAACCGACATTCATGGTGCTGAACTCTGGCCGCGGGCGGCGCGGTCGGCTAGGTTGGTCGGCGGATTATCAACATACGTAGCCGTATCCGACGGATCACCGCCGGGTTACGCGCGTTGACTGTCGGAATCATCCTGTCCGGTGCGCCCATGGTGCGCCGCACGCTGAGGACCGGAGCCCGCTGAGTGGCACGCCTTGTCATCGTATCGAACCGTGTGGCCATCCCTGAAGACAGCGGGAAATCCGTTGCCGCGGGAGGCTTGGCGGTCGCCGTCAAGGAGGCCTTCACGTCCTATGAGGGACTGTGGTTCGGCTGGAGCGGCAAAGTCGTCGAGGATCCGTCCGAAGAACCCGAACTGATCGATCGCGGTCGCGTTCAATACGCCGTGGTCGACCTGTCGCCTCAGGATCACCGGGAATATTACAGCGGGTTCGCCAACCGTGCGCTCTGGCCGATCATGCATTACCGGCTGGGCTTGGGGGCGTTTTCCCGTTCGGATTATGCCGGTTACCAGCGTGTGAATCGAACCTTTGCGCGGGCTCTCGCCAAGCTGATCGAGCCGGACGACATCATCTGGGTCCACGATTACCACCTGCTTCCGCTCGCATCGGAGCTGCGCGGCCTCGGGATCGCCAACCCCATCGGCTATTTCCACCACATTCCCTGGCCCGCCGCGGACGTGTTCAACACGCTCCCCGCCAGCGGTGACCTTCTGCGCGGCATCGCCGATTACGACCTGATCGGACTGCAGACCGACCCGGACGTTCACAACCTGTCGCGCAATCTCATCGACGAATTGCGGGCCATTCCGCTCGGCGGCGGGTCGCTGATGGTCGATGGGCGCCGGACGCGCATCCGCAGCTTTCCCATCGGCATCGATGTCGCCGGGTTCAAGGAGGCGGCGGAGAATGCCGGCGCCAACAAGACTGTCCGCGAGACCATGGCGGGCCTGCGCACCCGCAAGCTTCTCATCGGCGTCGACCGGCTCGACTATTCCAAGGGCGTGCCTGAGCGGATGGAGGCGGTGGACCGCTTCTTCGCCTCGAATCCCGACCAGCGCGGCAACGTCGTCTACCTCCAGATCACGCCGAAATCCCGCACCGAGGTGCCGGAATACGAGGAACTCAGCCGCGAGGTGAACGAGACCGTCGGCGAGATCAACGGCGCTCTCGGCGAGCCGAACTGGACCCCGATCCAGTACGTGACGAAGGCCTATCCGCGTCCTGTCCTCGCGGGTCTCTATCGCGCCGCCCGCGTCGGCCTCGTCACGCCCATGCGCGACGGGATGAATCTGGTCGCCAAGGAATACATCGTCGCCCAGACGGCGGACGATCCGGGCGTGCTCGTGCTGTCGAAATTCGCCGGCGCGTGCCGGCAGCTGCCCGAGGCCCTTCTCGTCAATCCCTATGACCGGTTCGAAGTGGCGGAGGCGATCCGCACGGCGCTTTACATGCCACGCGGTGAGCGGATCGAGCGCTGGAAGCCCATGGTCGAGCGAATGACGCGCGAAGATGTGGATTGGTGGGCGCGGAATTTCTTGACGGACCTGGAGAACTTCCGCACCGTCGAGCGCGAGCCACCCCGCGCCGCTGCTGCCGCAGAGTAGCCCCCCGTCGTCCTGCTAACGGCGGGGCGAGCGGTACCGGCCAATCAGGCCGGTTGCGGGACAGGGCTCCGGGGTACCGTTCTTGCGTGACCCGCGCCGACGACCGGCCCGCATTCGTTGGGCCTATGCACCTGCGAAAGGCCTCCATGATCGGCATCGACGAAGGCGTACCCGGGCCTCTCGGGGCGCATTTCGATGGTCGCGGTGTCAATTTCGCGCTGTTTTCCGAGAACGCCACCGGTGTGGACCTGTGCCTGTTCGAGCCGGGCGAACGCCACGAACATCGCGTCATCCCGCTCCCCTGCCGCACCGACGACGTCTGGCACGGCTATCTGCGCGGCGTGTTTCCGGGCCAGCTCTACGGCTACCGGGTGCACGGCCCCTGGGACCCGGCCAACGGTCATCGTTTCAATCCGGCGAAGCTCGTTCTCGACCCCTATGCGCGCGAGATCCATGGCCGGATCCGTTGGCACGATTCCCTCTACGGGCACCGTCGCGGCCTCCAGCGCGAGGACCAGATCGACCGGCGCGACAGCGCGGCCCTCATGCCGCGCGGCGTGGTGACGGCCCCCGACCTGCCCGAACTCGCGATCACGCCGATCCGTCGTCCCCTCGGGCAGACCGTGATCTACGAAGCCCATGTGAAGGCGCTGACGCAGCTTCACCCGGCGATTCCCGAGGCGGAGCGCGGCACCTACGCCGCCCTGGCCCATCCGGCGATCATCGAGCACCTGTTGAAGCTGGGTGTGACGGCGATCGAGCTTCTCCCGATCCAGGCCTTCGCCGACGACCGGTTCCTGGTGGAGAAGGGGCTGGTGAATTTCTGGGGCTACTCGCCTCTCGGCTATTTCGCGCCGGAGCCGCGCTATCTCGGGGCGGCCGGGGCCGGCGGTCTCAAGGCGGCGATCCGCGAACTCGCCGCCGCCGGAATCGAGGTCATTCTCGACGTCGTCTACAACCATACCTGCGAGGCCGATCATACCGGACCGACCCTGTCGTTCCGGGGCATCGACAATGCCAGCTATTACAAGCTCAACCCGGAGAACCGTCGGCAGGAGATCGACTGCACCGGTTGCGGCAACACCCTCGATCTCGACCACCCGCGGGTCATGCAGCTCGTCCTCGACTCCCTGCGGCATTGGGTGACCGCCTATGGTGTGGCGGGGTTCCGCTTCGATCTCGCCACCAGCCTCGGGCGCACGCCGCACGATTTCACCCCCAGGGCGGCGTTCTTCCAGGCCATCGCGCAGGATCCGATCCTGTCGCGGGCGAAGATGATCGCGGAGCCGTGGGATATCGGCATGGGCGGCTACCAGCTCGGCGCCTATCCGCGCGGCTGGGCCGAGTGGAACGACCAGTTCCGCGACGGTGTCCGCGCCTTCTGGCGCGGCGACCATGGCATCCTGCCGAAGCTCACGCAGGCCCTGTCCGGCTCGCGCGAGATCTTCTCCGGCTCCGGCCGTTCGCCTTTGGCCAGCATCAACTACGTGGCGAGCCATGACGGCTACACGCTGGCCGACGTCGTCGCCTTTGAGGAGAAGCACAACCACGCCAACGGCGAGGACAATCGCGACGGCCACGGCCACAACCTCTCGCGCAATTACGGCGTCGAGGGGCCCACCGACGATCCGGCGATCCTGAGCCTGCGCGCGCGGCAGAAGCGCAACCTTCTGGCGACGACCTTTCTGGCCCAGGGCGTCCCGATGCTTCTGGCCGGCGACGAGCGCTCGCGGAGCCAGAATGGCAACAACAACGCCTATGCCCAGGACAACGCGATCAACTGGGTCGATTGGGAGAACGATCCGGATCCCGGCCTCACGGCCTTCGTCGCCAACCTCACGGCCTTGCGCCGCGAGCAACCGGCCCTGCGCCGCCTGACCTTCCTGACCGGTGCCGTGATCGGGGAGGGACCTCTCCGCGACGTTCACTGGCTCTCGCCCTGCGGTGCCGAGATGGACGACGAGGCCTGGGCCGACGGACACCGGCAGGCCTTCGGCATGCAGATCGGCAACGATCTACCGAGCGCGGACCGCCTGCTGATCCTCATCAACGCTGCCGAGGACGCGATCGATTTCACCCTGGCCCCGGTGATCGGCGGGCCGTGGATGGTCGTGTTCGACACGACCCGGCCGACGGGCGCGGTCCCGGCCGGCCAGGCCTTGTTTCCCCCCAATGCGCGCCTGCGCCTCGATCCCCGTTCGCTCTATGTCCTGCGCGGAAGACAGGCCGCGTCCTACGAGATCTGAGGGAAGGGGAGGCGGTCCGGTCCGGTCGCTCCCGTCCCGATCAACGGTCGTCGACGCCGCGCCAGGCCGGACGGCGATCCGTCTCGGCCAGGGTGTCGCGCGACGAGCCGGCGAGAGATCCCGCCACCTGCCGGACCAAGCCGTCGGTGGCCTGGCTCAGGGCCTTCTCGCGCGCATCGGCCGGCAACGCTCCCCAGGCGACGGAGACGGATTTCTCCAGCGACGGCGCCGCAATGCGCGCGGCGAGGTCGGGATCGTCGCGGTGGGCGGCGAGGTAGGAGAGGGCGCCGATGGCGAGGCAGACGCGGATGAGGAACGACATGGGCTTTCCGGACTGGTTCGGTGTCGGCCGTGAGCGGGCCCGTGCGACCGAGCCTCCGCGCAGAACGTAAAGCCCCCATCACGCACGCCCTGAAATCCAGAACCATGGTGAACATGGCTTTGCCAGCACCCTTCAGCGAACCGGCATGTGGTGCCCGGCCCTGTGGATAGCGGGCGATGTGCCCCGAAAGGGACCTTCCGCCGAATAGGCTTGGTTACGGACCGGAAAGCATCCGCGAACAATCGGAGGGGTCTGCGCAACACTCGCTTAAGTCGGGTCTGCGAGGTTTGGCATCAGTCGAGTTCAAGTCGAACCCGAGTCAAAGTCGAGCAAGGGGCGACGAAGCGGCCTGTTTGGCACTTCGCGCTGTGCGTGTGCGTATTGCGTATCTACAGCGGCCTGGCTTCCCTGATCGATCTCCGGCTCGCCGGACTCGTGCATGAGTCGGTGATCGACGACGATGCCGTGCGGTTCCGGCACGAGCGGTTCCTGGTGTCGCGGCTCGCGACCGGGATCGTGATGATGGCCTGCCTCCCGCCTTATCTGCTCTGGCGGGGCGTCCCCAGCGGTCTCGAAGTGCTGGCCATCGCCAGCCTGATCCTGCCGATCTTCGCCGCCGTGTTCCTGTCGCGGACCGGGATACTCTGGGTCGCCCATGCGATCTCGTCGGCGGGTCTCACCGGCCTCGTGGTCTGCCTCGCCCAGATGTCGGGCGGGGTGAATTCCGCCGCCGCGATCTGGCTGGTGGCGATCCCGTTGGAAGCCGTCGTGTCCGGCTCGCGCCGCGCGACGCTGGCCGCCGCCTTCATCGCGATGATCGGCGCCCTGGTCGTCGCCTTCCTGCCGCCGGGCAGCATCTCGCTGCCCCTCCTCGACCTGTCCCGCTCCCTCGCGATGCCGGTCTTCGCCATCACGGCCATCGGTCACGTGGCCGCCCAGGCCCTGGAGCATCTGCGCCACGAGGACCGTTGGCTGGCCCGCATGCGCGACAACGAATTGCGTGACCGCATGCTGCTCTCGGCCATCGACGACCTCGTGACCTGGCATGACCGGAATGGCCGCGTCATCGATGCGAGCGCCTCCTCGACACGTTTCGTCGGCATCGAACCGGGGCGCCTGCGCGGACACGGCCTGCTCGACCGCGTCCATGTGGGAGACCGTCCGGCCCTGCTGCAGACGATCAGCGACGTGGCCGCCAGCGGCAAGCCCGCCACCGTCCAGTTCCGGCTGCATCTCGACGCGGCCGCCCAGCGCGCCGAAGGCGAGCCGCGGGTGATCTTCGCCGAGATGCGGGCCCATTGCATCGTCGGCACCCTGTCGGGGATCGAGGGATCGAGTGTGGTTTCCGTGACCCGCGACGTCAGCGAGCACCGTCGCCACGCCGAGGAACTGGAGCGCGCCCGCGCCGAGGCCGAACGCGCCGACGACCTCAAGAGCCGGTTCCTCGCCACCGTCAGCCACGAATTGCGCACGCCCCTCAACGCCATCATCGGCTTCTCGGAGGTCCTCGCCGGGCAAAGCTCCATGACGCTCGGGCCCGAGCGCAGCCGCGAATATGCCGAGATCATCGGCAGTTCCGGTCGCCATCTCCTCGATGTGGTGAACGCGCTCCTCGACATGTCGCGCATCCAGAGCGGCAATTTCGATTACGTCCCCGAGGTGGTGAATGTCGGCGCGCTCGTGCGGACCTGCTGCGACCTGATGCAGCTGAGGGCCGACCAGGGCGGGATCACCCTGGTGCGCGGCACCGACGGGCTGGGGATCGACATCATGGCGGACCCCCGCGCCTGCCGTCAGGTGCTCATCAACCTTCTCTCCAACGCGGTGAAGTTCACCGCGCCCGGCGGGCGGATCGAGGTCTCCGTCCGGCGCAGCGCGGCGCATCTCGACATCGTGGTGGCCGATACCGGGATCGGGATCGGCGCGGACGACCTGCCGCGTATCGGCGCGCCGTTCTTCCAGGCGGGCAGCGGCTACGACCGGACGCATGAGGGGACCGGGCTCGGTCTTTCGGTGGTGCAGGGCCTCGTCGGCCTGCACGGCGGCAGCATCTCCATCGAGAGCGCCGAACGCCAGGGCACCAGCGTGACCGTGACGCTCCCCCTCGATTGCCGGCGCGGGTCCAGCACCGCACCGCCGGCCCCGATCCGCACCGGCATCCGCCGTTCGACGCCCCTGCCGAGCCTCGACGGGACGGTGGTGCCGGTGCGCCGACCGATGGGGCTGTTCGACCCCGCACCCGAGGCGGTGAGCGAACGCTACATACCGATGCAGCGCGCGGGATGAGAAATCTCCGCGACCTCCAAGGCCCCACGCGCGCCTCGTCCCGGCTTCGATGCCCCGGACGAGGCGCGCGCATTCCGTACCGGCACGGCGTTTCGCCGGGGCCGGTTTTCCGTTCCCGGCTCGATCTGTCGGGCCGTCGTCTGCGTTCGAGGGGATAGACCATGCGCGAACCGCTGCCGAAGCGCGACCAGCGCGAGATCATCGTGCCGACCAGGACGGCACAGGCCTCCGCGCCTCGCCGCAAACCCGCCTCCGGTCCCGCCCGGCGGCCCGCCTCCGGCTGGTTCCGGAACGTCGTGCAAGCCGTCGGCGGGTTCGGGCGGTTGTGCCTGCGCCGGCCGGGAGAAGTCCTCGGCTCGGTCGTTGCCATCGGCGCGGTGGCGGCCGTCGCCCTGAATGCGCTCGGCTACCAGGGTGGCCGCCACCCCGCGCCGCTCTTCCCCGCCCTCGGCAAGGGTGCCGGCACCACCACCGCCGCCAAGCCGGTATCCGGCCAGACAGCCGAGCCGGCGAAGCCGGCGGAGGCCGCGCCGCGCAAGATCGAGGTGCCGAAGCCCGAGACCGCTCCCGAGACGAAAGTCGCGCCGGCCATCGAGGCGGCCAAACCCGCGCCCAAGCCCGCTCCGGCGGCGGCGTCGACCAAGCGCGATGTCATCGCAGACATCATCAAGGCCGGGGAAACCACGGCGTCGGTGACGCCGAAACCCGATCAGGCCGTGGCGCAGGCACAGCGCGCCCTGGTGAAACTCGGTTACGGACCGCTCGTCGCCGATGGCGTCCTCGGCCCCGGCACACGTGCGGCCATCGAGAAATTCGAGCGTGACCGCAAGCTCCCGGTCAAGGGCGTCGCCGCCGGCCGCACCTTGCGCGAACTCGCCTCCCGTGCCGGCTCGACCAAGGGATAAGGGTCGGATCCGGCGTTCGGCCTCTGTCCTCTGTGTATGAGGGATTGAAAGCGGCAAGGCCGCTTTCGGTGTCGACGGCGCGCGAACGCGCGAAGCCCCCGCGATGTCGGCGTGGAACGGTCAAACGGGAATCGTCGTTCCTGCCCGCTCGCGCCTCTCTCCCGACGGTTCAGGAATGGCGGAGATTCTGGCCGAACACCGTTTGGCAGTTCCGGCCAACCAGTCCTTTCTCGAGCAGGGCAAGTCCCTGAACGGTCGGCCACGCTCGGGGTAAATAGAACAGCGTGTTAATCTGCCGTTCAGATAGGCGCTTTGCTCAAGTAAGCTGCATTTTGTTGGAACGGTATTTGGCAGGTATCCGTTTATTGCTCCGTAAAGACTACAACAACTGGAGCAACCTTATGTTGAAGCAGATTCGCATCGTCGCCCTCACGACCACGTTCGTCCTTGGTGGCGCTGCCCTGGCGGTCGCGCAGTCGTCGTCCACCGTCGGAACCGGCGGCTCTTCCGCAGGCGGTGGCACCAGTTCTTCGACGGTCGGTACGGGTGGTTCGTCGGCTGGCTCCGGAAGCGGCTCGGGCACGTCCTCGACGCTGGGCACGGGCGGTTCGTCGGCCGGTGGCGGCAACAGTTCCTCGACCGTCGGCACGGGTGGTTCGTCCGCCGGCACGGGTAGCGGCTCGGGCTCGACAGTCGGTACCGGCGGTTCGTCGGCCGGCAAGGGCACCAGCGGCTCGACGGTCGGCACCGGTGGCTCGTCCGCCGGAACGTCTGGCGGCGCCGGCAAGTCCGGCAGCGCTGCTGGCCACGACAAGAGCGGTCCCGGCAATTCCGAGAACGCGCCCGGCCACAACAAGCGCTGAGCCGCAGGTCTGACCCCTCGGGCGCGGTTCCCCGGAGCCGCGCCCATCCCGCTTCCGAGGAGAGTTGCACCATGGCGCGTATGATCCTGCCGCTTCTCGGCGGCGCCCTCGCCATTGCCGGGGTCGCCGCGAGCCATGCCCAGACCAGCACCGTCACCGCGGGACCGAACGGCGTCTCGGGCGGCACGACGGTCACCACCGGGCCGAACGGAAAACCCTGTAAAATCGTCTCGTCCGATGCGGCGAAGAACACCGGAGCGGTGTCGAGTTCGGTCACGGCCGGTCCGGACGGCGTGAAGAGTTCCTCCACCGGGGGGCCGTCCGTCACCACCCGATCCGCCGATGGCACGACGAGCAGCTCGGCCTCGAGTTCGAGCTCCGGCAACGGCACCACGATGACAACCACCGGCGACGGCGACTGCGTGGTCACCGTTCCCAAGGACAAGAGGTGAGGCTGACATGACGATGACGAAGGTTCTTCCCGCGCTCGCGGCCCTCGGGCTCCTCCTCGCGCCCGCCATCGCCGATGCCCAGACTCGCGGCAGCGCGACGGGCGGCAGCGCCGGTTCCGCCGCCGCCGGCGGCACGTCCGCCTCGACGGTCGGGACGGGCGGCACCTCGACGGGCTCGGACGGCGCGACGGGTTCCTCGCTCGCGACCGGTGGCAGCGCCGCCGGCGGCAAGACCAAGGATCGCTCGCACGTGAACGAGACCGGTAACGGTGGCCTGAACGGACAGGCGAAGGCGATGTCCCATGACGGCGGCACCTTCTCTAAGTCGCAGACCAAGACCAAGGTCCGCGATGGCGAGAGCGTCGAATCCCGCACCAAGACGATGTCGCACGAGCCGGGTTCGAAGCCGGTGAAATCGACCACCACGACCGGTTCGACCGTCGCCCAGTAGGTCTTCCGGGCAGACCCGATCCTGGCGTGCTAAGGCTGGACGCTTCTCTGGAAACCCAACGGGACCGCCCCTCGCAAGGGTGGTCCCGTTTGTGTCTGATCCAGGCGCAGGAGCCTCGTCGATCAGCCCGGCACCGGTCGATTTATAGACCCGAGACGGGCGATCGCCATTGAGCGCCGGATCAGATCCGGGAATTGGCCCCCGGAGGCCGATGCTTGCGCCAATCCATCGGTGCTATAGGCGGGCCATGCCTCGCCTGCGCTCCGATTTCTGGGTCTCGGCCCATCTCCGCCGTCTCGCCGTCGAGGGGATCGACGCGGTGCAGCGCCGGCGCGGTGCGCCCGAGGCGGGAGCCATCTTCGTGAAGGTCGACCGTCTGGATGGCCTGGCCGACCTTTATGGTCCGGCCCCGCAATCCCTCGTCGATACCGGGGACGGGGCGGACCGCAGCTTCGTCCGGCTGATGAGCGAAGCCTCGCCGCCCGATGTCGAACTCCGCATCGGCAAGGAACTGCGTTTCGACGACGATCTCTGGATCATCGAGATCGACGACCGCGCAGGCCGCCACCATCTCGATCTCGCCGAATAGAACGACGCGGGCTCCGGCGGACCGTCAGGCCGTTCCGGACTGCCGCACCCTGCCGGGAAGGGCCGGGCGTAGCGGGGCGCGCTCGGTGGCGGGCATGCGGGGACGCACCGCGTCGGGGGCCGCGTAGGGCTGGTGGGCGGAGCCGCCGTTGAGCCGCTCGGCCAGCGGCATGTCGAGAACCGCACAGAGAAGGTCTCGGGCCGCACCGCGCGGGATGGTGCGGAACAGCTTCACCAGATCGTAGACCCGGTCCACGGAGCGGGCCACGGTCTCGTTGAGGGTGAGGAAGACATACACCGCCTCTTCCTCGTGCAGCCCGACCGCGCGAAGCGCCAGGGTCAGGAGGTCGTAGCGGCGGCTCGGGTCGGGTGTCCCGGCGAGGAAATTGCGCTGCAGCCCGAGCATGTCCGATAGTGCACCGACGAAGCCGGCCACATCCTTGCGCCCGGAGAAACCGGTGAGGATGGCTCCGGCCTCGCGCGGCAGGGGAGGCGCTGGCCGAAGTGCGGCGCGCGAGCCTACCGCCCGGCCGATCGCCTCGCGGAGTTCCTCGTCGGAGTACAGAAACAGTGGTCCGAGATCGCCAGGAGCAAGGTCGGGACGGGCGAGCAGCGCCTGGGCCAAGTCTGGTCTGGTTCTAGCGCGACCGACCAGGAGCGCGACGGTGGTGCCCTGAAGGCTGAGCTGCCAGTTCTCGGCCAGGGCCAGATCGATGGCCGCGACATCACGGGAGGCCATCTCGTCGATGAGGCTGCGGCTCAGATCGGCCCGTCGGGCGATGGCGACGGCGATGTCCGACCCGTCCGCCAGTGCGGCCTCGATCACGAGCGCCGACAGGTCCGGCGCCTGCGCGATCACCAGATCCCTGATCTCACCGCCGCGTGCGGCGAGTGCGGCGAGGACCGATTGCGGGGTCGCGGGGAAGGGCGCCAGCTTGCGCGCCACGATCTCGGCCGTCTCGTCATCGACGGTCGGGATCAAGCCGCCGGCCAGGGATTCGAAGGCCTCCACCGTCTTCCTGTCCCGCGCGGTCGCGGTGAGGAAGAGATCGGTCTGCACCCGGAGGATGACAGGTTTCAGATCGAGGTCACCGAGACGCGACAGTTCGATCAGGCCGGAGAAGTCCGGCGCATCGTCGAGAGATGGGGACATGGCACTTCGTTTACGCAGAACTCGCTGGACACAGCTTTAGCGAGCTTGCGTGAACCGACCTTTAAAGGGCGACGCCGCCGCGCCGCCCTTCTTGCCCCATTGCGGGATCAGCCGACCAGACGCGCCTTGTTCTCAGACGTGGAATCGGAACCCTTCGGCGGGGGGAACACCACCGGTGTCACGGCGCCGGGTGCCATCGGACCCGTGGCCGGCGCGGAGGGTTTCGACACCATCGCGGCGCCGTTCACCGGCTGGGGTTCGGCGGGTTTCGCGGGTGCCGCGACGGGCGCAGTCACGGGCGCCGGCATCTCGTTGCCCTGCAGGGCTGGCGCGAGGGCCGGTTGGCTGCGATCGTCCTTGTCGACGAGGTCGCCGGTGACATCGTCGCTGGACGGCCCTTCGAGCAGCTCGGTCGGCGCCTTCCAGACGAAGGCGTCGAGATGGCCGGTGACCGGAGAGACCGGCGCCCAGCGCTCCGAGGCGATCCCGTCCGCGATCCACATCGGGTCGCGCGGGGCGTGGGCGGCCTTGGCCAGCCATTCGCGTGCCCGGCCTGTTCCCGCACCGTGCTCGGCCTCTTCGATCTTCGCCATGGCGAGGCAGGTGCGGACGGTCGGACGCTCGGCGAGGAGAGGCGCCAGCGCTTCGCGGGCCTTGCCGAATTCCTGCGCCTCCAAGGCGGCCTGCGCCATGGCGAGGCGGGCTTCGGGGTGCCAGGTGGAAATCTTGGCGAGGGTTTCGGCCCGAGCGAGCCGGTCGCGCACGGAATCGCCCACGCGCAGGCCGAGATAGACCTTGGCGAGGTCCGGGTGGGGATTGGCGCGCCAGGCCGCTTCGACGATCTTGGCCGCCTTCCTCAGGTCGCCGCGCCGCGCGAGCAGGCGTCCGGCGATGCAGGCGGCCGGGACGAGGTCGGGCGCGAGCTTGACCGCATCGAGAGCGCGCTGTGTCGCCGCCTCGGGCTCGCCGGCCTCGCGGGTCTGTGCGGCTGCGGTGAGAAGGACCGCGCGCTGGCGCCGGGCGAGCCCCTTCTCGATCAGGCCGAGGGAGGCACGGCGCTCCACCGTCTCGACGGCGCCGCTCCAATCGCCATCGGCGCATTGCGCCTCGAGCACGGCCTCGTTGGCCCAGGTGACACTCGGCGCGAGCCGTGCGGCCTCGGACGCATAGGCACGGGCGGCCACGTCGTCCTCGCGGCGGCGGGCTTCCACGAACAACCCGCGCAGGCCGAGCACCCGCGTCTCGGGATCGTTGACCATACGCTGGAACGCGTGTTCCGCCGCCTCGCGGTCACCGGAGATCTGCGCGGCCTGCGCCTTCAGGAGGAGCGCCAGCGGCTCGGCACCGAGCAGACGCTCGGCGTCGCTGGCATGGCGACGCGCCGCCAGGGGATCGCCCGAGCCGACCGCGACCATGCCCCGCGAGAGGGCGGAGAAGCCCTTGGCCCGGCGACGCTCCTTGGAGCCACGGACCAGGGCCTCGGGAAGCGTGATGATTCCCCTCACCACAGCCCAGATGAACCCGATGACGATGGCGGCGATGAGCACCCCGATCAGGGCGATGGCGAGGCTCGTGGCGACCTCGTACCCGTTCCACACGATGGTGACCGTGCCGGGCCGGTCGGCGATCCATGTCGCCCCGAAGGCGGCAATGGCGAGGAGGGCTAGAAAGGCGAGGGCGCGCCACATGGGATCACGAACTCCGGAAGGTGGCGTCGGCCGAGGAGGGGACGCGAGTATCGGGAAAGGCGGGCAAGCTGCGCCCGCACACAATGATCGAGACGACGCCGCCCGGCGATTCGCGCGGACGGACGGACCTCACCGGGCGGTACCGGTCGACGGCAATGCCTTGAACGCGTCCGCCAGCAGCATCCGCGCGGCGTCACCCGCCGCGGCCCGCGAGGCGAGCTTGGTGCCGAACTCGCCGAACTGCCCGCGCACATCCTCGGGCAGGCCGGCAAAGGCCTTGGCCGCCTCGGCAATGGCACCGCGATCCAGGGCATCCTGCACCTTCGGCACGGCATCCTCGGTGACGGTTTCGCCGGGCTTTGCCGGCGCGTCGACCTTGCGGACCTGGACGATGGATTCGGCCATGCTCATCAAGCGCTGCTTGATGTCGCCTGTCTCGGCCACCGATTTCGCCTGGGCCGCCTTGCGGTTCGCGGCGATCCGCTCGGCGATGGGACGGAACTCGGCGGCGAGAGACGCGGCCGTCGGAGCACCCTTGTCGGCGAAGGCCGCAACGGCGCTGAGCCGTGCCGGATCGCCGGGTTCGGAGCTGCGCAGGGCCGCCAGCGCATCGGCATAGGGCGAGCCGGTATTCAGCGCGCCGACGATGCGGTCCGCCGCGACGACCCGCATGGCGGCCTGGACGGTGGAGGCCTCCGCGCGGCTGGCCAGGGCCTGATCGAGGCCGGCGATCTTCTCGGATTGGGCCTGGATGAGCCGCTCCACGCCCTTGGCCGCTTCGGCCGCCTGCGCCTTGTTGGCGTCGACCGCCTGTTGGCTGGCCTGCGTCGCGGTCTGGACCGCTTCCGTCGCGGCCTTCACGCGGCTCTCGAGGGTTTGCTGCAGGCTCGCGAGCTTCTGGTTCAGCGCTTCCCCGGCCTCGGCATTTGCCTTGGTGCGCGTCTCGAGTTCACCCTTCAGGGCAGTGACCTGAGTCGCTAGGCTGTCGTTGGCGGCGGGCTTGGCGGCGGTGTCGACCTTGCCCTCGACGGCCTTCAACCGATCCTCCAGGCTGGTGAGCGTCTGAGGGGTGATGGCGGTGAGACCGGCATTGCCGGATTGGTCGCGTCCCGGCTCTTCCTGTAGAGCCGCCACGCGCTGGTCGAGCCCATCGAGCCGGGCCATGAGATCCGGCGGCAGGGTCGCGGCTGGCGCGGATCCGTCACCGGCCGGCGCCGTGGTCGGTGCCGCAGACACGGATCCCGCCTTCTGCAGCGCCTCCTTGGCGGTGGCATCGGCCGAGCGGATGGACTCCTGCAGCGGCTTCAGGCCGGCCTCGTTGGCGCCGATGCGCTTGTCGAGGGCGGCGAGGGCCTCCTTCGGCGCGAGCGCGGCGATCTTCTGGTCGAGGGCGGCGATGCGACCGTCCTCCGCGACGCCCAGGGCACCGGAGCGCTCCACGGCGAAAAGCAGGCCGGCACCGATGACACCACCGAGGAGCCCGGCCGTGGCGACCGAGCCGAAGCCCGCGCCGCCGCGCCTGGGTTCGGGCACGGCAACGGCCGGACCGATCTTGGGCGTCGTCGAACCGGCGCTCTTCGTGTCGGAGGGCGCGGACGGCTTGTCCGGGCTGCCCGTGAAGGTGGTGGAGCCCGAGGGTTTCGTCGCGCTCGAAGCAGGACCGGTCTTGGTGGCCTCTGTCGGATCGGAAATCCGCTTCGCCTTCAGGTCGATGATCGGCCCGTCGGTGATCTCCGCCTTCTGCGGTGTGGATTGCGGTCCGCTGGCGGCCGCTCCGGTCTTCGGCGCATCGCTACGCATCGATGACGGATTGCTTGCCGCCGCACCCGCGCCGATGGGGCCGGAACCGGCGGGTTTCACGGGCTCCGACTTCGCGGGATCGGGCTTGGACAGATCGGGCTTGGGGCCACCGGCCTTGCCGGCGTCGAAACTCGATGCGGCAGATTTCGGCGGCTCGGATTTGACCGGCTCCACCTTCGGCGCATCCGCTTTCACGGGGCTGGACGGAGACGTGCCCGCCTTCGCGGCAACGGGCGTCAGGTCCGCTGGCTTCACGTCGGCCGGCTTGCCATCCGAAGGTTTGGCGACCGTCGATACCGGTGTCGTGCTGGCGACAGGCGTCTCGGCCTTGGCCGGCTGGGCCGGTGATCCTACGGGCGGCACGATGGGCTTTGCTTCGCCTGAACTTGCGGAGCCAGGATTCGAGGAGCCAGGATTCGTGGAGCCCGGCTTGGCGGCGGCAGGATTCGTGGAGGCAGCACTCGTGGAGCCGGGAATCGGCGTGCCGGGCTTGCCCACTTCAGGCTTGCCGGTCTCGGGTTTGGGGCCGTTCGCCCCGGTGGGCGTTCCCGGACCTTTTCCGTCGCTGTTGGGTGGATTCACGGGCTTCTTGCTCCCTTCCCGACTTTCGTCTGCCGCATTCCGCAACCTGGCGCGTTCCGCGCTCCGTTTGCCGCCCTGCGGTCACAGCTTGTCATTCGTCCTAGCACCGAGGCCGCCGCCTCGGCGAGACCGCTTGTCAGAATCCTGATGTCAGGCCCGCGAGAAGTGAATCCTCATTGGCCTGTCCGGCAACGAAATGGGGAGCGATCCCAGCCCGAGCCAGGGGAGCCGCCACGTCCGCCGACAAGCAGTAATGCCTGAGCGCCGCGAAAGCTCCGCCATATCCCGCCTTGATGGCGAGTTCGCAAGCCGTCGCGGCGCTTCTTCGTGAGTAGTGCAGCACGCCTGTCAGCGTGGACGGGGGCGCGAGCGCCGACGCCACCAATGCGGGCAGCGACGGCACGGCTCGTGCGCCATAGGCAATGTGGCTCGTCAGCCGGAAGCCTGCCCGTGTCAGGGATGCCTCCGGTTCCGCCTTGCGGTCCTCCCCCGCCACATGCAGCAGGGATGCTCCCGGCGAGACTTCCCGCTCCACGAGGCCGACGAGATCGGCGGCGTTGCCGTCGGCCGTCTTCACCAAGGCGAAACCGCATTCCCGTGCCAGCGCCGCCGTGCGCGCGCCCACCGCGAAGACGGGGACGCTATGAAGCGGGTGCCATCGCGAGGCTTGCCGAAGCGCGTTCGCGCTGGTGACGACGAGACCGTCGAAGGGGCCTTCCGGCAGGGGAGCATCCGTCGCCGCCACAACGAGGACCGGCGCCACCAGGGGCTCGAAGCCCAGGGCGGAGAGTCGCTCGGCCGTGCGCGTGGCGCCCGGCTCGGGCCGCGCGATCCAGATTCGTGTCGCCACCATGGCTTCGGATTCGCTCCTCGGCGGGCCGTTGGCAAGCCGGTTCGATGACACGTGGTTGCCGGTGGACGACCATCGCTGGCTCCGGCCGTCGTTGCCCTCCACCGTCATGCCCGGCTAGGGTGGGAAACCTTGTCTCCGTGAAATCCAAAGCATCGTCATGAACGTCCTCGGCATCGAAACGACCTGCGACGAGACGGCGGCCTCCGTCGTGATGCCGGGCGAGGACGGGCGCGGCCGCATCCTCTCCAACGAGGTTCTGAGCCAGATCGCCGAGCACGCGGCCTATGGCGGCGTCGTGCCCGAGATCGCGGCCCGCGCCCATGTGGAGGTGCTCGACCGCCTCGTCGCCCGTGCCCTCGACGGTGCCGGAATGACGCTGTCGCAGGTGGACGGCATCGCGGTCGCGGCCGGGCCGGGCCTGATCGGCGGGGTGCTGATCGGCCTCGTCACGGCCAAGACCCTGTCGCTGGTGGCGCGAAAGCCCCTCATCGCGGTGAACCATCTGGAGGCGCATGCGCTGACGGCCCGGCTCACCGACGGCATCGGCTTTCCCTACCTGCTCCTGCTGGCCTCCGGCGGGCACACGCAGCTCGTGGCGGTGAAGGGCGTGGGCGATTACGTCCGCCTCGGCACCACCGTGGACGATGCCATCGGCGAGGCGTTCGACAAGGTGGCGAAGCTCCTGGGCCTCGGCTATCCGGGCGGCCCCGAGGTCGAGCGCATGGCCGAGACCGGCAACGGGGAGCGTTTCGCCCTGCCGCGTCCGATGCTCGGTCGCCGCGAGCCGAACTTCTCCCTCTCCGGTCTCAAGACCGCCCTGCGGATCGAGGCCGAGCGGCTGGCCCCGCTCTCCAGCGCCGATGTGGCCGATCTCTGTGCCAGCTTCCAGGCGGCGGTGGTGGACGTGGTGGTGGACCGGGTCCGTGTCGCCCTGCGCGAGTTCGGCTCCATCGCGGGCCATCCGACCGCCCTCGTCGCCGCCGGCGGGGTCGCCGCCAACGGCGCGATCCGGCGTGCGCTGACGACACAGGCCAACGAGGCCGGTCTCGCTTTCGTGGCCCCACCCCTGTCCCTCTGTGGCGATAACGGCGCGATGATCGCCTGGGCGGGAATCGAGCGCCTGCGCCTCGGCCTCGTGGACGATCTCACCGCGCCGGCCCGCGCCCGCTGGCCCTTCGCCGAGGCGGCGGCGGTTGCCTGAGGGTCTTTTGAAAGGGACCGTGCCGCCCGTCGCCCTGCAGAGGCGCTGGCGCGACCTCGTCGACCGGCGTCTCCCCCAAGCGGCACGCGCCCGGCCGGAATGGCCGGTGCGCCTCGATCATTGTTTCGCGCGCATCCTCCTCGACAATGCCTGCGGCGGTCCCTGGCGCGAGAGCGTGGCCCCGCCCGCCTGGGCGAACATGCCGCCGGACCGGCTCTCCCTCGCCATCGATCTCGGTGAGGCGGTGCTGGCCGAGAAGGCCGATCTCGGGCTCCTCAACCGGCGTTCCCTCGCCTGGCGCGGTAAGATCCGGCGCAGCGTGCCGCCGCCGGTTCCCGCCTCGCTCAAGGGGCAAGGCTTCGTCCTCCGACGCTGGCTTCGTGCGGACGATCGGCCTTTCGCGGATCTCAATGCCGATGCGGAGGTGATGCGTCATTTCCCCTCCACCAAGAGCCGGGGCGAGAGCCTGATCGAGGCGCGCGCCATCGACCGGCGCTTCGAGTCCGACGGGTTCGGGCCCTGGGCGCTCGACGTGCCGGGGGAGGGGTTCGTCGGCTTCGTCGGTGCCATGCGGCTGGTCCGACCCATGCCGTTCGGGGGTGGGGAGACGGCGGGCGCGACGGTGGAGATCGGCTGGCGACTGGCCCGCTCCGCCTGGGGACGCGGCCTCGCCACGAGAGCCGCCAGGCTCGCCCTCGACGACCTGTTCGGGCGCTGCGGCGTGCCAGCCGTGGTGGCCTTCACCGCCGCGTGCAACACCCCGTCGCTGCGGGTCATGCACCGGCTCGGCATGGTGTTCGCCGAGGATTTCCTGCATCCGGCCCTCCCGGCGGACGACCGCCTCCAGCCGCACCGGCTCTATCGGCTGAAAGCGGGCGGGACATCCTCGATCGGGGACGAAGCGCCAGAGGACCATCGATCATGAGCGAGCGGATTGCGGTGGTAGGCGGGGGCGCCTGGGGAACGGCGCTGGCCAACGCGGCGGCGGCCACGGGGCGGCCCGTGACCCTTTGGCTGCGCGACGCGGAGGCCGCCGCGCGGCTGCAGGCCAGCCGCGAGAACGCCCGCTACCTGCCCGGCGTGACGCTGCACGACGGCATCCGCGCCACCGGCGAATCCGAGGCTCTCGCCGGCGCGAACATCGTTCTGATGGTCACCCCGGCCCAGACCTTGCGCAGCGTGCTCGGCGCCCTGCGCCCGTCCATCGATCCGCGTGCGGCCATCGTGCTCTGCGCCAAGGGAATCGAGCGGGGCAGCGACGCTTTCATGAGCGCGGTGGCGGCCGAGGCGATGCCCGGCGCGCCCGTGGCCGTCCTGTCCGGCCCGAGCTTCGCGGCGGATGTCGCCCGCAACCTGCCCACCGCCGTCACCCTGGCCGCGGAAGATGGCGCCCTCGCCGGCCGCCTCGCCGCCGCTTTGTCCGGCCCGGCTCTGCGCGTCTATCACACCGACGATGTGCGCGGCGTCGAGATCGGCGGGGCGGGCAAGAACGTGCTCGCCATCGCCTCCGGCATCGTCGCGGGGCGCGGCCTCGGCGAGAGCGCCCGCGCCGCCCTGATCGCGCGGGCCTTCGCCGAGCTGATGCGCTTTGCCCGCGCCTATGGCGGACGGCCCGAGACGCTCATGGGATTGTCCGGCCTCGGCGACCTCGTCCTCACCGCCTCCTCGCCGCAATCGCGCAACTTCGCCTTCGGCCAGCGTCTGGGTGCCGGGGCCACCCCGGAGGAAGCGTCCGGCGGCAAGCTCGCCGAGGGCGCCTTCACCGCCGCCGCGCTCATCGCCCTGGCGCGACGCAACGCGGTGGAGATGCCGGTGGCCGAGGCCGTGGCCGCCATCGTCTCCGGGGGAGCGAGCGTCGATGCCGTGGTGGCGGGGCTCCTCGCCCGTCCCCTCAAGGGGGAGGCCGAATGAGCACGGGGCCGATCCACGCCTTCCTCGCCGGCACGGGTCGTGATGGCGCGCGGCGCAGCCTCGCCGACATCCTCGCCTTCGACGATGCGCGGATCGAGGGCGTGCACGACTATATCCAATGGTGCTTTCCCCTGGCCGAAGCCAGCCGCGCGGTGCCGGGCGCCCCGGTGCTGGGGCGCGACGAGGCCGAGGCGATCCGCGCCGACGAGACCGCGCGAGAAGGCCTGCGCTCGGCGCTCGCACGGATGCGGCTCTTCTATACCCGCACCGACGGCTGGCTGCGCCCCTACGACCACAACCACCTGCGCATCACCCGGATCCTCACCGCGATCCGCAGCCTCCTCGGTCCAGACGAGGCGGAGGCGTTCCACGCCTTCGTGACCGCGCGCAACGCGGAAGCCGGCTCGCCCATCAACCAGGACAGCCTGCGCTATTGGGGATCGGCCCTCCGCGACGCCTGACGGCCACGCTTTCCCGCGCTAAGGAGGCGCGACGATCGAAAAGGCGAGCGATGGCGTACTGGCTCTACAAATCCGAACCCAAGACTTGGTCCTGGGACCAGCAGGTCGCGGCGGGGGAGCACGGCACGCCGTGGAACGGGGTACGCAACCACGTCGCCAAGCTCAACCTGATGGCGATGCAGGTGGGCGAGCGCGGCTTCTTCTACCATTCCAACGAGGGCAAGGCGGTGGTGGGGATCGTCGAGGTGATCCGCCCCTACTACCCCGACGACACCGACCCGACCGGCCGGTTCGGCATGGTGGATCTCCGTGCGGTCGAGCCGCTGAAGAAGCCGGTGACCCTGGAGGCGATCAAGGCCGAGCCGCGCCTGAAGGCGATGGTGCTGACCAACAATTCCCGCCTCTCGGTCCAGCCGGTGACGGAGGAGGAATGGGCGATCGTGCGAGGGATGGGTGGGCTCGTTTAGAGCTTCCCCACCCCGTCCGACCAAGCGATCAGGCTGTCATGAATTGCGCCACGGCACGCTGGAACGTCTCCGGCGCTTCCTCGGCGACAAAATGGCCGCTCTCCTCGATGATGACCGTCTCCAGCCGATCGCTCTCGCGGTTCAGCGCGTCCGACAGGCGCGAGCCCACCCCGTAACGGCCCGTGATGGCCAGGACCGGCATTGCGAGACGGCGTCCGGCGAAGCTGGCCGCGAGCGCGGCGTCGTCCTTGAGAGCGCGATAGTAGTTGAACCCCGCTTTCATGCCGCCGGGCGATGCATAGTGCCGCGCGTACTCCGCGATCGCCTCGTCCGTAACGGCCTCCTTGCGGTGGGACCACGCCCTGATCTGGTCGCGGATATAGCCACGCTCCCGACCGGCCGTGAGCTTTTCGGGGATATCGGGGGCCATGTGGAACCCATAGTGCCACGCTCCGCCCCGGAGCGGGTCCATGTTCTCCGTACCGGGAAGAAGGCAATCGGCGAGGACGAGTCGGGAGATCCGGTCGGGGTGCAGATGCGCCAGGACGTAGGCCGCCTTGCCGCCCATGTCGTGCCCGACCACGCCCGCACGGCCACCCGCCTCGTGGTCGATCAGAGCGCGGATATCCTCCGCAATGGTACGTTTGTCGTAGCCCGATACGGTGCGCTCCGAGAGACCGAGCCCTCTGAGATCGGGGGCGATGATGGTGAAGCGGTCGGACAAGGCAGCCATCGTGGCCTTCCAGGCCGCCCAGGTCTGCGGCCAGCCATGCAGCAGGACCAGGGGCGGGCCGGAACCGGCGACGACGTAATGCATGCGGATGCCATTGAGCTGCGCGAAGCGACTGGCCGCTCCCGGCGGCAGCACGCCCGCATCCAGCCCGGAATCGGGCACCGCCCCGAGCGCGGGCGCGATCCCGAGCGCGAGGGAGGCGCATGCGGCGGAACGGAGGAGGTCTCGGCGCTGGATCGGCATGTCGGCATCCGTCATCGTTGCGATGCAGAATGGTTGTCCGATGCCGACGCAGCGTCTACGCGCTGGACAGCGCTCGTTGCCATAACCAGGGGTTATGCGTGGATCTCACCGTCGCCCTCCGAGCCTTCATTCGCACCGTGGAGCGCGGTTCGATGACGGCGGCCGCCGAGGATCTCGGGATCTCGCAGCCGGCGGTGAGCAAGCTCCTTCGCAATCTCGAAGCCCATACGCGAGCCCGGCTGCTGGAGCGAAACTCCCGCGCCATCCGGCCGACGCCCGTGGGGTTGCGTCTCTACGAATCCTCCAATGGCGCCCTCGCCACCATCGACGCCGCAATCGACAAGGCTCGGAACGAAGCCGGGACGATCGGAGGTTCCCTGCGCGTGCACGGCCCGGTTTGCTTGGGAGAGAGCCGCCTCCACCGGATCGTCGCCGACTTTCAGGATCGGCACCCGGCCGTCTCGGTCCGCCTGACCCTCGAGAACCGCTCGGCCGATCTCATCCACGAAGGCTTCGATCTCGCCATCCGCATGGGCCGCCCGGTCGACCAGGAGGCGATCCTGCGTCGGATCGGGCTGGTCCAGCGCATCCTCGTCGCGGCACCGTCGTATCTCGCGAAACGCGCTTCGGTCACTGAGCCGCACGATCTCCCCGACCACAGCCTCCTCGTCACCGATACGGTGCTGTCCCGGGCCGATACATTGCCCCTGTGCCGGAACGGTGAGACGGTCGAAGTCCCGGTGAGGCCGGTGCTGACGACCAACAACGCGCGCGTCCTCATCGACGCCATGCTGTCGGGGCGGGGGATCGGGACGGCGCAGGTCCAGCTCGTGTCGGAGGATCTGGCGAGCGGTCGTCTGGTCAGAGTCCTGGGCGATCACGAGATCCGGCCGACCGAGCTTTTCCTGACCTATTCCTCGGCCAAGTTCCTGCGACCGACGGTGCGCGCCTTCGTCGATTTCGTCATCCCGGCCCTGCGCAGGATCGACGGCATCGTCTGATTGCCGAGAAGGACGATCTCACCCCTGCCGCTGCGCCTGCGTCACCGCCACGTGGATGAGTTCGGCCAGCGTCCGCACGCCGAGCTTCTGGCGCATCTGCGAGCAGGCGTTGGTGACGGTCTTGTAGCTCACCGACAGGTCGCTCGCGATGACGCCATAGGACTTGCCCTGGGCCAGCCGGGTGAGGATCTGCTGCTCGCGCGGGGTCAATTGCGATTCCGGCGTACGGCGCGGGTCGGTGCGCAGCATGGCGACTTCGGTGGCGAGGCGACGGTCCAGATAGACCTGGCCGGAACGGACCTTCTCGAAGGCTTCGTACAATTCCACCGAGGCGTGGTCCTTGAGCACGTAGCCCAGCGCCCCAGCCTCCAGCGCTCGCGATACGATCACCGGATCGTTGTGCATGCTGAAGACCAGGATGCGAATGCCGGGCGAGGCGCTGCGCATCCGGCGGATGAGATCGAGACCCGCGAGCCCGCTGCCCTGGAAGGTGAGGTCGCAGATCACCATCGAGGGGCGCAGGCGGAAGAACAGGCGGTAGCCCGCCACCGTGCTGGTCGCCTCGGCGATCCGCTCGATACCGGCGTCTTCGAGGACGCGACGGCAGCCCTGGAGAACGATCGGATGATCGTCGATCACGAGGACGGGCGCTTGGGTCGATGTCGGTGTGAACGCGTTCATACGGAAACGATCGGGCTCGTGTCCTCGGTCCGCTCGGGATCGAGCGGTATCACTAGCCGGACAACCGTCCCCGGCGCCGCGTTGTCAAGGTGAAATGTGCCGCTGAGCGCTTCGACGCGCTCTCGCATCCCCGACAAACCGATTCCACCGCGGAAACCGCCGTCGAGATCGGACGTGCGTTTCTCCGCTAGCCCGGTGCCGTCATCGCGGATCTCCACCCGCAACGCATCGGAGGCGTGGCTCTCGCTCACCTCCGCCGTCACGTGGCGCGCTTCCCCATGCCGAACCGCGTTGGTCATGCTCTCCTGGATGCAGCGGAAGACGGTGAGGTCGACGAGGTCGCCGTAGCCGCGGGCAAGATCGGTGAAGCGGCCTTCGAACACCGTCTCGGAATGGCGGCTGCGGAAATTCCGCAGGAGAAGTTGCAGGCACTCGGCAAGCGGCACCTGACCCAGGGCATGGGGACGCAGGCGGTTCAGAAGGTCGCGGTTCAGCCCCTGCACCTGCCCGACGATGGCGCTGATCTCGTCGGCGCGGGCGGTGAGCTTGGCCCGGTCCGGCTGGTTTTCGGCCTGCGCCATCCGTGTCACCGAGGCGGCATTGGCCTCCAGCGCGAACAGGCAGGGGCCGAACTCGTCGTGGAGTTCGAGGGCGGTGCGCCGCCGCTCGTCGTCCTGCGCCGTGAGAAGCTGGCGGTTGAGGCGGCCATTGGCGGCACGGGCTTCGGAGAGCGCTTCCGCGACGCTGTTGAAGTGCTCGGCGATGATGGCGAGTTCGCGCGAGGCGGGCGGATCGAGCCGCACCGTGTAATCGTGCCGTTCGAGCTGGGTCAGGCCGTCCGCCAGCTGCGTCAGCGGGGCGAGGACGCGGCCGAAGGCGATGTAGAGGGCGCCGAGAAGCCCGAGATTGAGGCACAGGCTCGCGAGCGAGAGGGAGACCGTGTAGCCCCAGACCTCATCGATCTCGTCCAGGGGTTCGGTGGTGATGAGCGCGGTGCCGATCCGCTGGCCCTGCGCCACGATGGGCAACTCGTCGCGCTGTGGTGCCGGGGCGATCAGGGCGGCGAACCAGTGCGGAGCGAGATGGCTCTCGCGGCGCGCGCGGGGGTTGGCCAGCGCGACCTTACCTCCCTCGGCATCGAACACCGCGACGCGGACATGGCGGAGGTCCTGCACCCTTAATTCCAGCGTGCGCAGCAGGCTCGCGGGGGAAGCCGATTGCGCAAGGCCGATCGTGTCGGCCACGACCAGTTCAATATTGGCGAGGGTCGCCTGCATCTCGACCTGCACGGCCGAGCGGGCATTCACCACGATGAGGCTGAACGAAACCACGGCCGCCAGCAGATCGATGGCGAGGACGAGGACGACGAGGCGTGCCCGCGTCGGCAGGGAGGCCCAGCGCAGGCGCGGCGAGGCGCGCTTGGCCGGTTCCACAGGCGGAGGGCCGGGGGGAGACAGGGTCATCGTCGATCGTACCGGGATGGATCTAGTGCCGCGTTGTGCTTGTAGCGATATCCCGTCCGCTGGGAATGCGCGCATGCGGGATGGGGCGCACAGCGCCCGTTTCACCCCGGCGCCACGACCATCTGAAAATGGTGCTCGGCCGCAAGTGCTCGACGGATACCGAGCGTTAAGCGCCAATGCTTTATCCAGATACATGTGAGCGACGACACGGGCGTGACTGGCACGATGTCCGAGGACATCTTTGTGCCCGAATGTCGGCATCACGTCCGTTCCGCGCCGTCGCGATTCCGTGACGGTCAAACGTTTTTTCGACCATTGTTAGAGAACTCGCCCGATGATGCAGGTTGCCATCGACCCGAGCGAAAGGCGCGACGCTGGCTCCCGTAAGCCCGTCGCTGACAAGGTTGTTGCTGACAAGCCGGTCGCGGCCAGGCCGGTGAAGCCTGGGTCGAAGCCCGCCGCGCGCGGTCGCATGGTCGTTCTCGGAACGTTGGGCTGCGTCGCCGTGGCCGGCCTGTCCTACGCGGCCTATTCGGCGATGGGCAGTCTCGCTGGTCCGCAGGTGGTGCGGCCGAACCTCTACCAGATGCAGAAGGCGCAGGCCCTCCAGGCCAAAGCGGCCGATTGGCCCGACCTGCGCGACGGCGTGCCGGCCCTGGCCTCGGCAGCCGGATCACCCGCGCCGGCCCGGGAGACCGGCATTCAGCTCGTGGAGAGGCGTGCCCTCGTCGAGGAGCCGGTGAAGGCCGAGGCGTCGTCGAAGGTGCAACTTACCGCTCCGGTCGAAGCCGCTGCCAAGGTCGAAGCACCGCCGAAGGTCGATACTCCCGTGACGCTGGCGGCAGCGACGCCCGCTCCCTCGATCGTCAAGGCCGAAGCGCCCCGTCCGAAGGCGCTGCCGCCGATCGAGCCGGTGAGCCTGGCTCTGCCGCCCAACGCACTCTCGCCCATCGTGCCGAACCGCGTCGCTTCGGTGATCGCCCCGAGTGCGGCCCAGACCATCCGTGCGCGCTCGGCCGCCACCAGCTTCGCGTCGCTTCCCCCTGAGCCGACCCGTGCCGAGGCCGGTGCGGAAACGTCGAAGCCCAGCGCCAGCGTGGTCGTGAAGCCCGCCGCCAGCGTCGCCAAGCCGAGCGTGGCTGTTGCCAAGCCCAAGCCGGTCAAGCCCGCGAAGCCCGTGCAGGAAGCCAGCGCCGAACCCGCAGCGGCACCCGCAGCGGCACCGGAACCCGAACAGAGCGAAATCTTCGGCCTGAAAGTGCCGTCCCTCGCCCCGGCCGGTCGCAAGATCGCCGAGAGCGTGGAAGCCCTCGGCAACGCCGTGAAGAACCTGCCGAACCAGTTCTGATTGGCGACCGTAGACGCGCGCTGCGGACGCCGATGGCCAGTCCGGGGACTTACGTTTCGTCCCGTGGCGGGTGCCCGAACAGGGCCTTGTAGGCGCGGCTGAACGCGGCCTCCGACGTATAGCCGACCCGCAGCCCGATCTCGCCGACCCGTGCCTCCCGCCTCGCCAGCATGTCTCGCGCGAGGCTGAGCCGCCACTCGTTCTGGTATCGCAGCGGCGAACGTCCCACGAGTTCGGTGAACCGCTCGGCGAAGCCCGAGCGGGACATGCCGGCAAGGCCTGCCAATTCGTCGATACGCCAGGGCTGCATCGGCCGCTCGTGCATGGCCTTGAGCACGCGGGCGATGCGGGCATCGGAGAGACCGCTCAGCCAGCCGGACGAATGCCCGAGATGGACCCAGGTCCGCAGGGTACGAATCACGAGCAGATCGATGATCCGCGAGATCATCAGGGCCGCGCCGGGCTGCGGGTCGGTCGTCTCCCGCATCATGAAATGCACCATGCCATCCAGCCATTCCGCCCCCTCTTCGTGTCGGATGTGGATGAGGTCCGGCAAGGCCGCGATCATGCCGCGAAGGCTGTAGGGGTCGAACCAGAACCGACAGACGATGACCGTCGCCGGCTCGGGTAACGCCACGAGCCGTGCCGCCCCGGGGCCGCGTGGCAGGAGCATGAGGTCGCCGGTATCCAGCACGAGCGGTTGTCCGGTGCTTCCGCCGACCTGAAGCACACCTGCGGCGACGACGAGAACATGCGCCGCATCGACGTCCAGTTTCAGCGGCTCGCCGTGCGAAACGGTCCGGGCCTGGACCCGGTCACCGTTCAGCCGAATCTGCGCCAGCACCTGCGACAGGAGATCGGCGTTCTCCGCGCCGGGGGAAACGATCTCCGGACGATCGGTCAAGTCTTTCGGCGGATCCGTCATGGCCGATGCGGGGTCCAAAAATTACACATGCGGTCCTTGGAGACGTTTCCCCCCTGTGGCGATGGGCAAGGTCTCACGAGCACCGAGGATACCGCAAGGCGTTCAGCGCGCTGGCGCTGCTTTGCCGATCCTCGGAACGACAGGCATATGAGAAGGACATCGACATGCCAGTTCCCGCCTCGACACAATGGCTGACAACCTACTATTTCGTCCGTGCCGGCGTGGCCGTCGCCTGGGTCGCCGCAGCCGTGACCGTGGGACGAAGCGTATTCCCGGTCGCGGCGGCCCTTCTCGTGGCGTATCCCGCCTGGGATGCAGCGGCCAATCTCGTCGATGCGCAGCGCAGCGGTGGGTGGAGAGCCAATCCCAGCCAGATCGTCAACGCCGCGATCAGCGCCATCACCGCCCTCGCGGTCGCCGTCTCCCTCGGCCTCAGCCCCCACGCGGTTCTCGCGGTGTTCGGCGTCTGGGCGGTTCTCTCCGGAATGTCGCAGCTCGCCACCGGCATCCGGCGCTGGAACGGCGGCGCTCAATGGGCAATGGTTCTCAGCGGGGCGCAATCGTCGCTCGCGGGCCTCTTTTTCCTCGCGAAGGCGAACGACGTCGCAACGCCCGGCATCATGGACGTCGTACCCTACGCCGGCTTCGGCGCCTTCTATTTCCTCGTCTCGGCCGTGTGGCTGGCGGTGGCACGGGCGCGGCAAGCCTCGGTGGAGGGCACAGCGTGATGTCGGGATCGGCAATCATGGCCGGGTTCCATGGTCCGGCCTCCTCGCATCACGGTCGCGATGCCGTGTTGCAGATGTGCGGGATCGAAACTGAAGGTGACGGCGCGATCGTCGAAGAAGAGGCGACCCGAACATGACGCGAATCCTGCCATGGCGTTTGGCATTCTGGGCGTGTCTTCTGGCGGCCGCCGCTGCGCTCGCCCATCCGATGGAGCGGGAAGGAGCGGTCATGAACGTCGACTGGCGAGCGGAGCCCCATGCCGGGATCGGCCGTCTCGTCTTCGGTCTTACGCCGGGGGAGGTCGCCGCCGCGGCGGACCCGGTCTACGGCATCCCGACTCCGCTCATTCGAGGCGTGGATGCTGCGGCCGATACCGAAGGCCTGATCGCCGCGTTGGGACCATCTCTGTCGGCGGCCGACATCTCCGCCATGAGGCGAGCCGCCACCGATCTGGCGAGCCTGGACCGGCAGAACCTCGAGAAGGACCGCACGCCCATCCTTCTGGAATATCGCAACGGCCGGTTGGATGGCGTGACGGTCGAAGCGCGTCATGCCGAGACGCATTTTCGGAACGAACGGATCTTCGCTCTCAACGCCCGGGAGGTGCTGCGCCTGTTCGAGCGGGCGAACGGTGCCCCCGGCCGGTTCCGGTCCACCGAAGCCGCCTTCGACAACCTCGCGGTCTCGCTTTTCTCGTTCAGCAGGGTCTCACCGGACGGCAAGGTCATAGTCTTGCGGGCCGACGACCCGGATTTCACCGAGCGCTCCGTCACCCTGCGCCGGACGCCTTACCGGCCCGCGAACGAAATGGATCAGTTCGTCACCGCGTCGTTCGAGTGACCGAGTGGTGTTGCCGGGCCCCGTTTCCCTCCGCGAGGGGGGGAAGATTTACCCACCGGCTCGATGGCCATTTCTCTATGCGAAAGGATTTGGCTGGCGCGCCGCGCTCCCTCTCCTGGAAGGCAGGGCGATCGCATATGACACCACGCCGTCATTCCGGGTCGCCACAGGCGAGCCCGGACCCGGAGGGCCGCGCCAGAGGCGTGCAATCCAGAGCCGCTGACAGTGTAAAGTCCTGCACCACTTGTGTTTCTGGATCCCGGGCTCCGCTGCGCGGACCCGGGATGACGGGGTGGTGCCAGCGGGTTTCTGACAGGCAAATCGGCATATGCGATCGCCCTGCCTGGAAGGAGAGGGCTGGGGTGAGGTGCGGTCCATCTCCAGAGAGGTCACACACCTCACCCTGTCCTTCTCCTTCCAGGAGAGGGGACCCGTGGTGCCCGCGAACGGTGCGACGATCGTCGGCCGCACATGGGAGGAGGGAGAGAAGAAGCCTTCAGCGTGGACGGCGCTGCGGCGGCTTCTTGCCGGCTTCGCGTTCGTGGCGGGCGGCGCGGGGGCTCTTGAACCCCTTCGGGCCCTCGGCCTCACGCTCGGGCTCGCCGCCGAGAAGCGCCTCGACCTGGATTTCCGGCGAGCCGTTCTTGGCGAAGGTGGCGGCGAAGCGCGAGGCGGCGCCGCCACGAATCTCGAACTTGGTCTCCCGGTCGAAGATGCGGATGGCGCCGATCTCCTGGCGACCGATATTGCCGCGACGGGTCAGCATCGGCAGGAGGCGGCGCGGGTCGGCATTGTCGCGACGGCCGAGATTGAGCCGGAACCAGACCGAGGGGCCTTCCGCATCGATCCGTGCCGAATCGGCGGGGTCGTAGACCTTGCGCTCCTTGCGCTCGGGGCCGGCACCCGGATCGGTGACGTCCTCGGGCTCGGGCAGGCGGGCGCGGTAGATCTTGGCCAGAGCGGCGGCCAGTTCCTGCGGCGTGCGCTGGGCGAGCAGCGCCTCGCCCATGGCGAGGTCTTCCTCGGACGGCGTCTCGGTGAAGAGCGGGTCCTGCCACATGCGCTCGCCGTCGAGGCGGCGGATCTCGTCCGCCGTGGGCGGGGCGGCCCATTCGGCATTGACCTTGGCGATGGCCAGCATCTGCTCGGCGCGGCGGCGCTTGGAGGCTGGGATCAGCAGCACGCTGGTGCCCTTGCGGCCCGCGCGCCCCGTCCGGCCGGACCGGTGCTGCAGCACCTCGGCATCGTGCGGCAGGTCGGCATGGATGACGAGGCTCACCGTCGGCAGGTCGATGCCGCGGGCGGCGACGTCGGTGGCGACGCAGACCTTGGCGCGGCCGTCACGCAGGGCCTGGAGCGCGGCGTTGCGCTCGCCCTGGCCGAGCTCGCCCGACAGGGCGACCGCCGAGAAGCCGCGCTCGGTGAGCACCGCCTGGAGGTGCCGCACGGCGTTGCGGGTGTTGCAGAAGACGATGGCGGTGGGCGCATCGGTGTAGCGCAGGGTGTTGACCACCACGTGCTCGATCTCGCGCGGTACCACCCGCACGGCGCGGTAGGTGATGTCGGTATGACCGCGCTCCTGGCCCTTCACGGCGATGCGCAGGGCGTCGTTCTGGTAGCGCTCGGCGAGACTGGCGATGGCCTTCGGCAGGGTCGCGGAGAAGAGCAGGGTGCGCCGCTCCTTCGGGGTCACCGAGAGGATGAATTCGAGGTCGTCCCGGAAGCCGAGATCGAGCATCTCGTCGGCCTCGTCGAGGACGGCGACGCGCAGGTTCTGGGTGGCGAGGTTGCGGCGCTCCAGATGGTCGCGCAGGCGGCCTGGAGTGCCGACGACGATATGGGCGCCCTCGGCGAGAGCCCGGCTCTCGCGGCGCGGGTCCATGCCGCCGACGCAGGCGATCACGCGCGCTCCGGTCTCGGCATAGAGCCATTCGAGCTCGCGCTGGACCTGAAGCGCGAGTTCGCGCGTCGGGGCGATGACGAGGGCCAGCGGCGGGCCGGGCGGATCGAGCCGCTCGGCATCGCCGAGGAGCGTGTCGGCGAAGGCGAGGCCATAGGCGACGGTCTTGCCGGAACCGGTCTGGGCCGAGACGAGGAGGTCGCGGCCCTGGGCCGCCGCCTCGATCACGGCACTCTGGACGGGGGTCGGGTCTTCGTAGTTGCGGGCCTCGAGCGCTCGGACGAGCGGGGCCGGCAGGGTAGGAAAGGGCACGGGGCAGAGGCCTTGCAGGCAGACAAGGCAAACCCTGCGGATTCGAGTCACCCTGAGTGGCGACGTCGCTGCATCCGATCGTGGGTCCGGCCTCGTTCGGTTACGGAGCGTGTGCTTCTAGCCGCAATGCGGCGCTGACGCCACGCCCCATGCTGCAATGCTTCCAAGCGTGGTTTGCGTGCATCCCGTGGCGAGGGCACCGGGCGGCCCTTCCCGACCAAGTTTTTCAAGCGGCCAATGCGGGCACGATCGGTGAAGGCGGATCGCCCAAAACGACGTCCGACACGAAAGGGGGCCCCGACGGTTGCCTGTCGGGACCCCACATTGGTTTCGAGTTCGGCTGTGTAAGATCAGATGCTCGGTGCCCGTTCACACCGAGCATCGTTCATCATGCATGTCGAACGAGCCTGGGCCCGTCCGAAGACACGGATCGGATCAGCTCCAAGTAAACTCGTTGGTCAAATGGGTCATGGGCGTCTGGCCGTTCACTTCGGCCACGTCGATATTGGCGCCGATATTGCCCTCTCCCCAGACGATGTTGCCCGGATTTCCCGCATCTTGGTACGAGGAATTGGTCACCACCGTATTTTCGTTCACGCCCCAGAGCAGCGCGTTCGAAAGAGGATCTCCCCGTCCCTGATCCGACGCGATGTTGTCGAAGGAGCGCGTGAAGTCGAAGGTGTTGTTCTGGCCGTAATCCGCGAACGCGCCGTTGCCCATATGGATCGTATCGACGTTGCGGACGGTGCCGTTGTTCGACCCCTCGAAGATGACCCCCTGACCGCTCGGCGAATTGTTGCCGTCGATCACGCCGTTCGAGACGGTGACGTTGTCGCTGTAGTAGATCGAGATGTTGTCCTCGGTCCAAGCGACGTTCGGGTCGTTGTGGACGTAGAAGTTGTTGAGGCTGCTGTCCGGCGACTGGCCCATCTGCACGAGCTGTCCGCGGGGGAAGGGCCCGCGCATATCGTACCCTTCGATGTTTTCCAGTTCCGCACCCGGCGAGTATTGGATGAGGACGCCCGTCGAGGTGTCGTGGAAGGTCGCGTTCGTCACGCTCAGGTCGTCGGCCTCGAAAGCCGAAATCCCGTAATGGTCCGGGGTCCTTTCGGCGCCCGTCTCGGGTGCGCCCTCGTTGAAGACCTCCACGTTCTGGATATCGACGTTGTCGCCATCCATGACGCGGATGCCGGCGCCTTCCTCGGTGCCGCCGTTTCCATTGAAATGGATGCGGACATTCTCGACCGTCACATTGTCCACGCGATCGATGTCGATGCCGGGACCGCTATCGACGTAGATGTCCATGTCCCGAATGACATCGCCTTCCTGGGCGACGATCGTTCCGTCATGGCGCGTGAGAGGAGCGTTGCCGCCCTCGGTCGGGGGCTCGTCCACGGGTGCCGGCTCGGATGGCTGCGCGACGACCGGGGGTTCTTCGGGCGTGGGCGTCGCTCCGATGTCGGGCACCACCACATCCGGCCCCTCGGGGATGGGAGCCGGAGTGTCGACCTCGGGCACGGAACCCGAGAAGCCTTCGCTGAACGCGTTCGTGTAATGGGCCATGGGCGTCTGGCCGTTCACTTCGGTGACGTCGATGCCGTCGCCGATATTGCCCTCTCCCCAGACGATGTTGCCCGGATTTCCCGCATTCTGATACGAGGAATTGGTCACCACCGTATTCTCGTTCACGCCCCAGAGCAGCGCGTTCGAGAGAGGATTTCCCCGTCCCTGGTCCTCTGCGATGTTGTCGAAGGAGCGTGTGGAATCGAAGGTGTTGTTCTGGCCGTAATCCGCGAACGCGCCGTTGCCCATATGGATCGTATCGATATTGCGGGCGGTGCCGTTGTTCGACCCCTCGAAGATGACCCCCTGACCGCTCGGCGAATTGTTGCCGTCGATCACGCCGTTCGAGACGGTGACGTTGTCGCTGTAATAAACCGAGATGTTGTCCTCGGTCCAAGCGACCTTCGGATCGTTGTGGACGTAGAAGTTGTTGAGGCTGCTGTCCGGCGACTCGCCGAATTGTACGAGCTGTCCGCGAGGGAAGGGCCCGCGCATATCGTAGCCTTCGATGCCGTCGAGTGTGGCGCCCGGCGAGTATTGCACGAGGACGCCCGTCGAGGTGTCGTGGAACGTCGCGTTCGTCACGCTCAGAGCCTCGGCCTCGAAGGCCGAAATCCCGTAATGGTCCGGGGTCCGCTCGGCGCCCGTCTCGGGTGCACCCTCGTTGAAGACCTCCACGTTCTGGATATCGACGTTGTTGCCCCGCATGATGCGGATGCCGGCGCCTTCCTCGGTGCCGCCGTTTCCATTGATATGGATGCGGACGTTCTCGACCGTCACATTGTTTACGTTGTCGATATCGATGCCGGGACCGCTATCGACATAGATGTCGAGGTTGCGAATGACATCGCCTTCCTTGGCGACGATCGTCCCATCGTGGCGTGTCAACGGAGCCGCGCTGGCGCTGGATGCGGATGTCGCCCCGGCGTCCGACTCCACCACCACAGGGACGTCGGAAACGGGTTCCGCGCTGTCGATGACCGGAACCGTGCTCGAGACGCTGCCGTCGGCAAGTCCCGAAACGACGTCGGATATCGGGCTCGACCCCAGGCCCGTGTCGGAGGCGGAACGCGCGTCGTCGCACGATGCGACGTGATGATGCGAATGCTGCATTCAATTTCCAGTTGTGTCTGCGGCCGGTCCTGATGCCGACCCTCTCAATCCGCTGCTGTTTTGGCCACGGATCCCCATGAGCATCGGCGTTGTTTGCCGACACTATTCCCAAGATTATTGTCGCACTGATGAGCGAATAATCGGATCGTACGAATTACCAGACAGCACTAAGAAGAACTTCCTCTGTGCCAATTGGCAAATGTACAGATCGGTACACTTCAGTATTCTAGTTCTTTATTGTCACAACAAATCTTAGTGAGCAGATCTTGTTCAAAATGTGTCACGGATGATTTTCGATCATTGGCGCGAGGCTCGCCGGTCCCGCCTGAAAAGCGGGTCGTATGCCGGTGCGTGCATTGTGGCGGATGATTACTACCGGACGGAAACGGGGCTGTCGCACAGGATGCCGCTTCCCATCCGCCGAGGTCCCAGAACCCCTTTGTGCGCGACCGCCTGAGCCCGGCCCTTCGCAATCGCGGCCATGGCGGCGGCTATGTGGCGTGGCGGATCTCGCCGAGGTGGCAGTGGCCGCGAATGCCAGTGACGGCGGGCTTTGCCGCCGTCCGCATTGGCGGATGCTACTTCGCTAAAGACCGAGATAGCCCCGATGCGCACTTTCTCGAAGAACGCGCGGCAGTGATGATGGTGGCGGTGCGCTCCCCATCGGAGCAGTCAAACGCAATCGCCTGGATAGCGTCGAACGATCGTTCATATCATCTCAGTGGAGACGATCCGATGATATACAATGTCCAGACATTGCGGGCGATCGCGGCCTATCTCGTTGTTGGCTTTCACTGCCAAATCTTGCTTTTCGGGCACCTGAAATATTCAATGGGGGCTTGGGGCGTCGATATATTCTTTGTGATAAGCGGGTTCGTGATGGCCTACACCACCGGCGGCCGGAACGTGAGCCCACGTCAATTCATCGTCAAACGACTGGTTCGTGTTCTTCCCTTATACTGGTTCATGACGATCGCCGTCTTTCTCACGGCCCTATCGATGCCCTTTCTATTCCGCAGCGTCGATGCCGGGCCGGCGCAGCTGCTCATGTCGCTGGCGTTCATTCCGTTTGAGAAATCGAACGGTTTGATCCAGCCGGTATTGTTCCTCGGATGGACGCTCAACTACGAGATCTTCTTTTATTGCCTCTTCTGTCTGAGCCTGTACATTCAGACGGAATTAAATCGATACCTTTGTATCAGCGTCACCATGGTCGCGCTCGTGATCCTCGGACTGGTTTTTCGCCCCGAGGATGCGCCCGGCCGGTTTTATACGGACCCGATCATACTCGAGTTCGTCGCAGGCATATGGATCTATTACATCGCGCAACACGTCGCGATTCTGACGAGCCTCTTCAACGTCCCGATGATCGGCACCTTGGGCCTCGCCAGTTTCGGTCTTTTGCTGACGGCGGAGTTTCTTTGGCCGACCGTTCCCCGCTTTATCGGCCTCGGTCTGCCTGCAGCTTCACTCGTCCTCGCCGCGATCTTGCTGGAGACCAAGGGCGTCGTCTCGAAAACCGCCTTTGCCATCGAACAGGGCAACAGCAGCTACGCGCTATACCTGACGCATTTCCTGTCTTATCAACTCTGCGAGAAGATTGTCTTCAAAGCTTTCGATCCGGAGAACCTCTATTTGAGATTGGCCGCATTCGTTAGTGCAGTGGCGCTCGCCGGAATTCTTGCCTGGATCGTGCATCGTCAGATCGAAATCCCTCTGACCCAAAGCGTCAGGGATGTGTTCACTGGCTTCTGGCGTCGATCTCCCGCCCGGCCGTAGCATCGGGTCGGCGGACCTGAATGGTCGGTCATTCCAACGGCCGGCTGGGGCCTTTCGAGAAGCCCCATCCCCGTCGTGACCCGGGACCTGCTAAGGGAGGCCCTGGTGCATGGGGCCAAAGAAGACTCTCAGGCAGGAACCTTAGATGGACATGCTCGTCATCGGCGCAGGAATCGTCGGCCTCGCGGTGGCGCGGGCCCTCGGCCGGCGCGGGCATTCCGTCATCGTCGCCGAGACCGAAGGGGCCATCGGGACCGGCGTGTCGTCACGCAGTTCCGAGGTCATCCATGGCGGCATGTACTATCCCGCCGGCTCCCTGCGGGCGCGGCACTGCACACGTGGCCGCCGGATGCTCTACGAGTTCTGCCGGAGCCACGGCGTGCCCCATGCGCGTCCGGGCAAGCTCATCGTCGCCACCTCCGAGCCTGAGCGGGCCGCCCTGGAGGGAATCGCCGAACGCGGCCGGGCCAACGGCGTCGAGGGGCTCGCCTTAATCGAGGGCCGGGAGGCCCGCGCCCTGGAGCCGAACCTCGCCTGCGTCGCGGCATTGCATTCGCCCGAGACCGGCATCGTCGACAGTCATGCCCTGATGCTCGCCCTGCAGGGGGATATCGAGGATGCCGGCGGGGCCATCGCCTTCCATAGTCAGGTCGGCGCGATCCGGCGCGAGTCCGGGGGCTGGCAGGTCGAGGTCTGCGGCGAGGACTTGTCCTTCGACGCCGTCGTCAATGCCGCCGGCCTCGGCGCGCAGGCCGTGGCGCGGGCGGTCGAGCCCTATCCGGGCGAGCGCATCCCGAGGCAGGTCCTCGCAAAGGGCAGCTATTTCGGATGCCTCGGCCGTCCGGCCTTCTCGCGGCTGATCTATCCCGCGCCCATGGAAGGCGGGCTCGGCATCCATCTCACCCTCGACCTCGCCGGTCGGATGCGCTTCGGGCCGGATGTGGAGTGGGTTGACGCGCCGGACTACGCGGTCGATCCGGCCCGCACCGAAATCTTCGCCCATGCCATCCGCCACTATTGGCCGGGATTGCCTAAGGATGCGCTGACGCCGGATTATGCCGGTATCCGCCCTAAACTCACCGGGCGGGGCGAGGCGGCGGCGGATTTTCTCATCGACGGGCCGGCCGAGCACGGCCTGCCGCACCTCGTCCACCTGTTCGGAATCGAGAGCCCCGGCCTCACATCGAGCCTGTCGCTGGCCGAGGAGGTGGCGGATCGGCTGGTTGGGGACGAGCCGTGAGGGCTGCCGGATTCCCACATCTCCCCGCTGGCTTTTCCTTCATCTGAGAGGGTTCAACCCGAAGCGCGACGTGCTCCCTCTCCTGGAAAGCAGGGCGATCGCATATAGCACCACGCCGTCATTCCAAGTCGCCACAGGCGAGCCTGGACCCGGAGGGCCGCGCCAGAGGCGTGCAATCCAGAGCCGCCGACAGTGTAAAGTCCTGCACCACTCGTGTTTCTGGATCCCGGGCTCCGCTGCGCGGACCCGGGATGACGGGGTGGTGCCAGCGGGTTTCTGACAGGCAAATCGGCATATGCGATCGCCCTGCCTGGAAGGAGAGGGCTGGGTTGAGGTGCGGTCCATCTCCGGAGAGGTCACACACCTCACCCTGTCCCTCTCCTTCCAGGAGAGGGGACCCGCGTCTCCTGTGAGATGTGTGACTATCGTAGGCCTGAGGACGGGGCGTCGGCCCGTTGACACTTCTGCTGGGCGCGCAATCGTCCTGAGATGCAGCGTCCGGCTTCACGCCCTAGCGCGCATGGTCCTGAAAGACCTCAAGCCATGACCGATCTCCAATTCGTCGCCCATCAACCGCCGAAACGTTCGGTCCTGATGCGTCCCGGTTCCAACCCGGCATCGAGGAGCAGGTCCGCCGCGTTGCCGACGAAGGCGTTTCCGCCGCAGATATAGACGTGGCGCGGAGCCCCGAGCTTGCCCAACGCTTCGCCGATCATCGCCCCGTCGATCCGGCGGCCACCGGCGCGCGTCAGATTGAGCATCAGGTCGAAATGCGCCTCGTCACGGGCGCGGACAGCCAGTTCCTCCGCGGCGATCGCTTCATCCGCCTCTCGCACCGAGTAGAGCAGCAGGGCGGGCACCTGAGCCGCCGCCGCCGCGCGGTGGCGCAGCATCGCCAGCAGCGGCACCACGCCGGACCCGCCGCCGACGAGGAGGAGGGGGCCGCCATCCTCCGGGCGCCAGACGAACGAGCCGCCGATGGGGCCGCGCAGCTCGATCGTGTCGCCGACCTCCGCCACGGAATCGAAGAAGCCCGAGACCTCGCCTTCGGGCAGGCCCTCGATCATCAGTTCGATGGTTCCGTCCGTGCCCGGCGCCGAGGCGATGGAGTAGCTGCGCTGGGCCTGGTAGCCGTCGGAAGCCGTCAGGCGCACGTCCACATGCTGTCCGGCCAGCATCGGCCGGTCGAAAGCGGTCCGGAACCGGTAGCTCTTCACCCGCCGCGTCACCGGCTTGATGGCGAGGAGAGTGGCTTGTTGCCAGGGGAGGGGCCGCGCGGCGGGATCAATCACCGGTGAAGCGCTGCTCACGCCAGGGATCGCCGTACATGTGGTAGCCGCGCAGCTCCCAGAACCCGCCCTCGTCCTTCTTGGTGAAGCGCAGGCCCTTCACCCATTTGGCGCTCTTCCAGAAATACAGGTGCGGCACCAAGAGCCGGGCCGGGCCGCCATGGTCGGGCTCGATCGGCTGCCCCTCGTAATGGGTCGCCACCATGGCCTTGGGGCCGGTGAGATCGGCGACCGGCACGTTGGTGGTGTAATCGTCGTAGCCTTCGGCGAGCAGGTATTCCGTCGGTGCCGAGATCCCCGCCGCCGCGATGATGTCGTCGATGCTGACGCCCTCCCAGCCGGTGTCGAACTTCGACCATTTCGTCACGCAGTGGATGTCGCCGCGCCAGGAGGTCCGGGGCAGGGCGGAGAACTCGTCCCAATTCCAGCTCTTGATGGGTCGCGAGCCCTCACGCAGGGTGAAGCTCCAGCTGTCCATGTCGATGCGCGGGTTCGGACCGATCTGCAGGACAGGAAAGTCCTGTTCGAGATACTGGCCCGGCGGAAGCCGCTCCTGCGTCGCCTCCGGTGGCCGTCGTCCCGTGAAACCGCGTGTGGCCATGCTCGTCTCCGTCGTCGCGCTTGCCGTGCGACTTCCTTCGAGCTTCAGAACCAGCGGGTCAAGCGGAGCCCGGAGACTCGCCCTCATCCTGCGGATGTCCCGGCAGGATGCCTTCGGCCACGAAGAGAATACCCTCCGGCCGGTACGAGATCTTCGCCGTGCCGTCGATTTCCTGTGCCAGAGCCCGCTCGATCAGCCGCGATCCGAACCCCTTTCGTGTCGGCACGGCCACCGGAGGACCGCCTGTCTCCTGCCAGAGAACGCGGAAGGAAAAGGACGCCGTGTCGTCGAGGAGGCTCCAAGACAGCCGGACCAGGCCGGTATCGTTGGACAGGGCCCCGTATTTCACCGCGTTGGTGGCGAGTTCGTGCAGCGCCATGGCGAGCGCCAGGGCACCGCGCGGCGGCAGCCTGATCTCGCCGCCCTCGACATGCACGCGCTCCCGCCCCTTGCTCTGGAACGGGGCGAGGGCGCGTTCGGCGATGTCTGCGATGGAGGCGCTGTCCCAGGCCTCCTCGGTCAGCACATCGTTCGCCGCGGCAAGCGACACCACCCGGGCTTCGAGGGACCGGCCCGCCTCTTCCAGGGTGGGGGCGGTTCGCAGGGTCTGGCGGATGATCGACTGAATCAGGGTGAGGGTGTTCTTCACCCGATGGGTCAATTCGCCGGCGAGGAGCGAGCGATGCTCTTCCGCGTGTTTGCGTGCGGTGACGTCGAGGGAGACTCCGGCCATGCTGACGGGCGTTCCATCGGGACGGTAGACGGTCTGCCCGCGGATATGGACCCAGCGCAGGTCACCGGACGGCGTGACGACCCGGTACTCGATATCGTAATCGATGTTCTGCTCGATGGATCGGAGCATCTGCGCCTTCATCCGTTCGCGGTCGCCGGGATGGATCGCGGCGCTCATCTCGCCGTAGCTGAACGGCTCATCGGGATCCCGGCCGAAATTCGCCCGGAAGTGGTCGGACGTCTCCAACGTCATCGCGACGAGATCGAGGCTCCATGAGCCGATCTGGCCGGCAGTGAGCGCGAAGCGCAGATTCGTCTCGCTGCGGCGAAGCGCGACGGTGCGGCGCTCAACCTCGGCCTCCAGCGCGTCGTGGTCGTTCTGCAACCGGACCAGACGGTCCTTCTCCAAAGTCACGTCGTATTGCGAGGCGAAGAAATACGCCACCTTGCGTTGCGAATCGAAGACCGGCGCGATCAGGAGACGGTTCCAGAAAACCTCTCCGTTCTTGCGATGGTTGAGCAGGTCGATCTCGATCGGAACCGCTCTGTCGATGGCGTCGCGAATGCGGGCAACGGCCGCCGGATCGGTCTTCGGGCCCTGAAGGAACCGGCAGTTCCGGCCGAGGATTTCGTCGCGGGAGTAGCCGGTGGCGCGCTCGAAAGCGGCATTCACGAAGACGATGGGGATGTCCGGCAGGTTCGGGTCGGCGATGACCATCGGCATCCGCGTGGCCCGGAGGGCCGCGGCGAAAGGGTCCGGTCCGTCGACGGTGCGGGCGATCTCCGAGGCGATCCGCTCCTGTTCGGAAAACCGGATCACGATACGGCGCCCAGGATGGTCCAATGTCTCACGCGTTGCCTCGACCTAGAATCCGACCCGTGCGCGATGAAGCGATTCGGACATTATTCGTTGTACGCGTGAGCTAAGCTTAAGCAAGGCTTCATCTCGACTTATCTGACAGCTTTCTCGTGAAGAGTTCCCTGGCCGTTATTTCGCCTTGATTTGTGTATGTTTACATACAGAACACCGGGTCCTTTGGCTGAAGCGGTGCTTTTTGACGAAATCGACCCTTTCAGACGCCGGGACGCTGCCCAGAACGCGGAACGCCCGCCGCGGTCGAACCGGGCGGGCGTCCTCACGATCGGTGAAGGGGCGTTCAGCAGCCTTTGGCGGCATCCGCCGCGGTGGGCTTGCCGTCCTGCTGCTTCGCGACGTCCGAGGCCGAGGTCGCGGTGTTGGCACCGACATTGTTCATGGCGCCGACCGTACCGGGCGACTCGGCCTTTGCGCCGGGGCTGACATTGCCGGTCGCGCCGGGATCGACCTTCGAGCTCTTGTCGTTCATGGCCGCCTTCCCATCCGCCGTGGAGCCGGGGGCACAGGGAGCGGCGAGAGCCATGGCGGAGCTGAGCATCACGATGGCGCCGGCGCCGATGAGCTTGGAAATCTGTCGCATCTGTTCCTCCAGGAAGTATTTCTCAGGTCGTAATGGATGGCATGCGTCATTCGTTCCAATATTTTTCCGGATTGTCCCGCATCTATAAGGACAAAATTGCAGGTCATGCGTAACGTCAGCCACCATTTCCTGCAGCGCTCTGACGGTTGTTTCGAGAATTGTTTTGCGCTGCACAAAAGCCGGTTCCGTTAATGCTTTAGGGCTCGAAACCATAGTCGAATCATGCTGTTATCTGGTGATTCTTGACGTCTATCGTATCGGTCAGAACCTCGCGCAGAAGACTTGCCAGGCGTTCTACCGCCGGAGTTTTTACCGCCGGCGCCGTGAGCAGCCGCAACGAGAGGGAGGGCAGAGGCGGCAGGCCCGCGTCCAAGGGATCGAGCGCCTCGAGGGACACAGGCAGGCCATGGGGCGTGCGCACGGTCAGGCCGAGCCCAGCCGAGACAGCCGCCCACAGGCCCGCGAGCCCCGGACTGCTGAACGAGATCCGCCAGGGAATACAGGCCGCGTCGAGCGCTTCGAGGGCCGCGTGCCGGAAGATGCAGGGCGATCCGAACAGGATCAGCGGGAGTGGACGGTCAGCGCTATGCACGATGCCGTGGCGTGGCCCGATCCAGGCCATCGGCAGGGTTCCGATGACGGTGCCATCCCGCTCGACGCGATCCTCGTCCCAGAGAAGGGCGAGGTCGAGCTCCCCGGCCTCCAGGCAGGGTCGCAGGATGGCGTTTCGATCCACATGGGCGTCGATCCTGACGCCGGGATGCAGGCGCGCGAAACGTCCGAGCGTCTCCGGCAGCCAGGTCTCGGCGAAATCCTGGGGCAGGCCGATGCGAACGCTACCTGTGAGGGCTGGCGAGCCGAGGGCGCTCACGGCGGCATCGTTCAGGTCAAGCAATCTGCGGGCATAGCCCAGCATCATCTCACCCGCCTCGGTGAGGACGAGCCCGCGCCCATGCTTCTGCACGAGTTGCTGGCCGACCTGATCCTCGAGTTTGCGCAATTGCAGGCTGATCGCTGAAGGCGAACGGCCGAGACGCGAGGCGGCCTTGGCGAAGCTGCCGAGATCGATCCCGATCACGAAGGACCGCAACACGTCCATATCGAGGTTGACCGGTAGGACCATTGAGGTTTTCCGAACGGATGCTTCAGAATTACGAGATTTTCCAAACCATCTTGAGGGGTCACCATCCGACCGTCAATCGCGGAGCGTCCGCGATCCGAAGGGGAGGAAGACCTGATGCCATTCGTGAATGTGAAGATCGCCGGTCCGGCCATCGCTGTGGAGCAGTTCGACAGCCTGCATCGCGGCGTGACGGAGCTGATGGCCGGGGTGCTCGGCAAGAACGCCGACCTGACGTCGGTGCTGGTGGAAGAGGTGCCGCTGCAGGGATGGCAGGTGGGAGCCCGGCCGCTGGGCTGCGCCGCCCATATTCAGGCAGCCGTGACGGCGGGCACCAACGATGCCGAACAGAAGGCCCGCTTCATCGCGGAGGCCAATGCCCTACTGCATCGGGTGCTGGGGGATGGGTTGCCGCTGGCGACCTATGTGGTGGTCCAGGAAATCGCGGCCGAGGCGTGGGGCTATGACGGCCTGACCCAGGAGCACCGGCGGCTGGCGCGCTGAGATTCGGCGGGCCGGATGGTACGGGTTCGGACAATCGGCATATTGCCGAGGTCGTTCGGGCGACGTTCACCTGTGTCATCCTAGATGAGCACGGTAGAGGCCTTTGCCGGCCTTACTGTCGCGTCGAACGGGACCGTGGGGGCATTCCAGTGTCCGTCGGCCGCGTCACTCGCGGCGTAGGACACTCGAGAAGTGATGTCTGCAGCCCCGTGAAGATCGCCCTGCTCGCCCACCTCAAATATCCCATCGCCCAGCCCTTCTCGGGAGGGCTCGAGATGCACACGCATCTGCTCGCGAGCACCCTGCGTGCCCGCGGGCACAGCGTGACGCTCTACGCCTCCGAAGGGTCGGATGCGCGCGGATGCCTGAAGGCGGTCTGCCCGCCCACCGGCAGCGCCGTCGACGACGAATCCGCCCTGCGGATCGACCGCGCCGAGCTCGCCGCCTACGAGGCGATGGTGGCGGATGTGGCGCGCGGCGACTTCGACATCATTCACAACAACAGCCTGCATTACCTGCCGTTGCTGCGCGCCCGCGACCTCGGCGCGCCGATGGTGACGGCGTTGCACACGCCGCCCTTCGAGCCCTTCGTGCGCGGCGTGAAGGCGCGGGCGGACGACATGACCTTCGCCGCCGTTTCGGAATCCCTGGCGCGCGAGTGGCTACCGCTCATCGACGAGCCGCTGGTGATCGGCAACGGCATCGATCTCGACGCCTTCGCCTATTCGCCCGTCCCCAAGGGCGAGCCCCATGCGATCTGGATGGGACGCCTCGTCCCCGAGAAGGGGCCGCATCTGGCCATCGATGCCGCCCGTGTCGCCGGCATCCCCCTGAAATTCGCCGGCCCGCAGAGCAACCGCGCCTATTGGGACGCGGAGATCGCGCCCCGCCTCGGCCCGGACATCACCTATCTCGGCCATCTCGGCCATGCCGAACTCGCCCGCCGCGTCGGCGAGGCCCATGTGGCCCTGTGCACGCCGCGCTGGGAGGAACCGTTCGGCCTCGTGCTGGCCGAGTTCCTGGCTTGCGGCACGCCGGTCGCGGCCTTCGCGCGCGGCGCCATCCCCGACATCCTGGACGAGACGTCGGGCGTTCTCGCCGTCGCCGACGATCCGGTGGATCTCGGCCGTGCACTCGCCCGCGCCATCCGCCTCGACCGGCACGATTGCCGCCGCCGGGCCGAGCACTTGTTCGACGCCGACACCATGACCGACCGCTACGAGGCGATGTACCATGCCGAAATCCGCCGCTGGTCGACCCCCGTCTCCGTCCGTCCGGTCCCGGCCGGCGCTCGCGCATCGCTTCTCGACAATGCGTAACAACCCGCTCTCCCTCGGCCGGGCCGTCGTCTGCGTGCCCGCCCGCAACGAAGCCGAGGTGCTGCCGCGCCTCGTGCGCTCCCTCGACCGGCAGATCGGGTCGGGCGACGGCGCGCTGCTGCGGGTCGTGATCCTGGCCAATAACTGCACCGACGCGACGGTGTCGCTGATCCGCGAGATGGAGCGCAACGGCGAGACGCGCCATCTCGATCTCCGGGTGATCGAAGCGGTGGTGCCGCGTGAGGTGGCCCATGTGGGCACCGCGCGCCGGATGGCGCTGGATGCGGGGGCCGACTGGCTGGATTCCGACGGCGTCGAGGATGCCGTGCTCCTCAGCACCGATGCCGACGCCGTCGCCGCGCCCGGCTGGGCCCGCGCCAATCTGGTGGCCCTGGAACATTCCGAACTCGTGGGCGGCCGTCTCGTCATCGAGACGGAGGAGAGCGAGAACCGGGACCCGGAGATCCACGCGCTCCATCGCCGGATCGAACAATACTGGGTCGCGGTGCGCGCCCTCGAAGAGGCCATCGATCCCCCCGCCCACGATCCGGCGCCCCGCCACGGCGACCATGTTGCGGCGAGCCTCGCACTGCGTGCCGCGCTCTACCGCGAGGTCGGCGGGTTGCCCGCGATTCCCTGCGGTGAGGACAACGCCCTGGTCGCCAAGGTCCGCCTCGCGGGCGGCCGCGTGCGCCATTGCCCCCATGTCTCGATCTCGGTGTCCGATCGTGGCACCGGCCGGGTCACCGGCGGGATGGCCACCGAGATGGCTCGCCGCGCCCGCGTCGTCGCCGGTGAGGAAGAGTATCGCCTTCCGCCCGCCAGCCATTGGCTGGCCGTGATCGAGCGCCAGCGCGCGTTCCGCCTCGCCTGGAGCGCCAAGGGCGGCCCGGAAGCCGGCTTACGCGCGCTCGGCGTCTCGGCGGAGGATATCGCAGCGATCCAACCGGGGACCTGCGTCAACGCCATCGCCTTCGCCGAGCGCGTGGGAGAGCGGGTCGGCGAGATCGGGCCGGAGCCGGCCCATGTCCCCCTCGACGAGGCCATCGCGGGGCTCGATGCCCTGCTCGCCCGGCTGATCGACAGGCGTACGGCGCGCGTCGCGTGAGCGAGGCGGCGGCGCACCGGCGTCCCGTCGGCTACTATGTCCACCATCAGGGCGCCGGTCACTGGCAGCGCGCGAATCTCATCGCCGCCCGCCTGGACCGGCCGGTGACCCTCATCGGCACCTTCGCCGAGATCGACACCTCGCGCGCCAACGGGGCGATCCTCGACCTCCCCGACGACCGCCTCACGGGTTTCGACGGCCAGGACGGCGAGGCGATCCGGCCAGACTGCTTCCATTACGTCCCTGTGGGAATCGACCGCATCCGCGCCCGGATGGGACTGCTCGCCGCCTGGATGGCCGAGCACGATCCCGCCCTGCTGATCGTCGACGTGTCGGTGGAGGTGACGCTCCTCGCGCGTCTCCTCTCGGTGCCGACCCTGGTGGTGCGCCTCGCCGGGAACCGCACCGACATTCCGCATCTCGAAGGCTTCCGCTCGGCGGAGCGCCTGCTCGCCTTCAACCCGCCCGAGATCGAGACGGCCGGAACGCCGGACTGGGTGCGGGCGAAGACCCTCTATGCCGGCTTCCTGGCCGATGCCCCCAAGGCGGGCGCGTCGGAAGACGGCTCCATCGCGGTGATCTACGGGCGAGGCGGGGCCGGCGGCTCGGTCTCCGACCTCGCGGCCGCGGCCCGCGCCGTACCCGACCGGCACTGGCACGTTCTCGGTCCGGTGGAGTCCCCGACCCCCGATCTCCCGCCGAACCTGCATCTCCATGGCTGGGTCGCCGAGACCGGCCCCTATCTCGACCGCGCCGCCTTAGTGATCGGCGGCGGCGGCGACGGCGTCGTCGCGGCGGTGGCCACGCGGGCCAAGCGCTTCCTCTGCCTGCCGGAACCCCGCGCCTTTGACGAACAGACGGCGAAAGCGGAGGCTTTGGCGGCTCTCGGCGCGGCCATCGTCCGCCAGGCATGGCCGGACGCTTCGGACTGGCCGGCCCTCGTCCGCGCGACCCTCGCCCTCGATCCGGCCGTGATCGGCGGGCTGGTTCAAGCCGACGCCATCGGCCGCACGGTCGCGATCATCGAAGACGTCATTCAGGGGATCGAGCGCCGCCGCGCGCGGAGGGTTTAGTGCCTGTTTGATCTGATATTCCAAGCTCTTACCTCATCCTGAGGTGCCGCGTAGCGGCCTCGAAGGAGCCCCCCAGGGATCACATCGGCCTCTGGAGCCCTCCTTCGAGGCCTCCGCTGCGCTCTGGCACCTCAGGATGAGGTGGAGGGTGGGATAAACCGGTCCTCGACGTCCGAGAGAGAAGCCTGCACCGCTTCTGCGCGCAAACACCTAAAACGGCCGGTCCATCGGCACCCGCGCGGCTTCCATCTCGTCCGCGGTCGGCATGCGCAGGATCGTCGGCGCCTCGCGCCAAGTCGGCGGCAGCAAGCCCAACCGCGCGAAGGCATCGAGCCAGCCGTCCATGGGCCAGAGCTCGTGCCGGGCATGGAAGCGGGTGGCGTTGGCGATGATGTCGGCGAAATGCTGGAGCGGCGGGTCGAAGGCCCCGTGATACTGGTGGTAGGCGTGGCCCCCGGCACTGAACAGGATCGGGATGCCGGCGGCATCGGCCCGGAAGGCGAGGTCGGTATCCTCGGCGCCGTAGCCGTCGAAGGCTTCGTCGAACCCGCCGATCCGGTCGAAGGTCGCGGCCCGGACGCCGAAGGCGAGGGACCAGAACAGGCCGGGATTGTCGGTGCGCGACAAGCCCGTCGCCGGGAAGCTCCGCACCGGATGGGTATGGCCCGACGCGCGCAACCCCGCCTCGGTCCAGCCATCGTCGACGGCCCGCGGCGGCAGGTAGCTCACCTCGCAGCAGATCAGCCCGTCGGCTTGACCGAGATCCGCGTCGAGGCTCGCGACGAGATCGCCCGAGGGAATGCAATCCACATCGAGGAAGATCAGGTGATCGCCGCAAGCCGCGCGGCGCCCGGCGTTGCGGGCACGGGCCAGCGGCAGGCCGCCGCTCGGAAGGTCGATGCGGCGGATGGGAAAGCCGTGATCGGCGAGGGGGGCGGGGTTCGCCCCCATCTCCACCACGATGCATTCGGCCGGATGCGTTCCCCGGCCGAGCCCTTCGAGGAGGCGCGCCAGATGCGCGTCGCGGCCCTTGTTCAGGGTGATGACGGTGGCACTCACGCGGCGTCCGCCGGCATCGCGACGAAGATCTCGTAGGGGCCGAGGAAGCGCGCGATCATCTCCGGCGCGAGGCGAAAACCCGTCGGGTCGTCGGAGATGAGGTCGGTGGTCTGCGAGCGATGCGCCGCCACGGCCCGCGCTTTGGCCGCCACATGCGCGCTGACATCGACGCGGTAGCCCGATGGAGGAGCGCCGACTTCCGTGCCCTGCGGCAGGGTCCAGCCCCAGACCGGATAGGCGAAGGCCTTGGTCACCCCGAGCTTCGGCTGGGCGAGCCGCACGATGGCGGCCGCCGCCTGATGATCGCAATGGGGATCGTGCGCCCAGGTCACACAGACCGCGCCGGCCCCGCTCTCTTTGGCCACGGATGCCACCACATCTGCCGCTGCCTGCGCTTCGGGGCCGCTGCTCGGCACCCCCGCATCGGGCAGGCGCAGGAACGTGACCTTGGCGGGGGCGAGGCCGAGCGCCGCCACCGCTTCCAGCGTCTCCTCCTCGCGCAGCGCCCGCAGGCGGAGCGGCGGATAGAGGGCGGAATGGGTGTGCGAGCCGCAGCCGTCACTGACGATGACGAGCCGCACGTCGCGCCCGCGCGCGCAGGCCTCGGCGATCAGGCCGCCGCATCCGAGGCTCTCGTCATCCGGATGCGGGGCGACGACGACTAGCCCGCCACCATCGGTGAGGGCATCGAGATCCGCCACGGGGAGATTCTCGGCGGCGGTGAGAAAGGCGTCGGCATGCATGAGTGGGAATCAACCCTTCGAAAAACCCGCGACTGCACCCGGTCGCCCCATCCGTGACCCTCATCCTGAGGTGCCGCGAAGCGGCCTCGAAGGAGACCTCCAGCTCGCGCCGCGATCCCTGGAAGTCTCCTTCGAGGCCTCCGCTTCGCTGCGGCACCTCAGGATGAGGACGATGCCGGGTCAAACCCGTGCCGGTGACTGCGCATCACCTAACCTGTCGAACCGGAATGCCGCCTGAACAAGTCACGCCGCGCCGTAGCGGTCGTTGAGGCTCGCGGCGAGGCCGTCGGCGAATTTCGCGGCGGCGACGGGCAGCATCCGCCCGCGCAGCTGGCCGAGAATCAGGGTCATGGGGGAGAGGTCGCGCTCGTCGATGGGCCGGCTGACGAGGCGCTGGTCATTGGGGATGCCGCTCGGCACCTGCAGGCTCACCACATCCTCGCGCAGGGCGAGGTTGCGCAGGAATTCGAGCGAGCTCGATTCGACGGCGGGGCGAAACGGCGTTCCCCGGCGCGCCAGCGCATCGTCGAGATGATGGCGGATCGCCAGCGACCGGTCGGGCAGGGCGAGGGGATGGGTGAGGCATTCGCGCAGCCGCACCGGCCCTTCCTCCTGGGCCAGGGGATGCGAGGCGCGCATCACCACGCACAGCGTCTGCCGGCAGGTGAACAGAGCGTGGAGATCGACCGACGGCGGCGGCTGCAGCACGAGGGCGAGGTCGGCCTCGAAGGAGACGAGCGCCGCGACGGCCTGGGCATGGTCGCGCACCTGGACCGTGAACGAAACGAGGGGAAAGCGCGCCCGGTAGGCCCGGACCTCGTCCGGCACGATCTGGTTCACGAAAGCCTGGCTGCAGGCCAGCGCCACATGTCCGCGCCGCACGCCGGACAGGTCGGCGATCTGCGAGCGGACCCGCTCCATGTCCGACACCTGATCCCTGATGTGGCGCACCAGCAATTCGCCGGCCGCGTTCAGCCGCATGCCCTGGGCCAGCCGCTCGAAGATCGGCGTGCCGAGTTCGTATTCGAGATCCTGGATCTGCCGCGTGAGCGCCGAGGGCGCGATGTTCAGGGCCTCCGCCGCCCGGCGGATCGAGCCCCGCCGCGCCACCTCGGACACGTAGGTGAGGGTCCGCAGATGCTTCATGGAGCCCGTTCGATCGGATGTCACAGCGGATGCTCTCGCCGAAGTCGATCATCCAAGCCGACCACCTCATCCTGAGGTGCCCGCGTCAGCGGGCCTCGAAGGAGGCCTCCAGATGCCGCAGCGATCCCTGAAGGGCTCCTTCGAGGCCGCTCCGCGGCACCTCAGGATGAGGTGAAGTCTTGGACAAACGACCCGAACATGCGCCTGGAGGGTGATCTCCAAGGCACCGCTCCGCCCTACGCCCGGTGTTGCGAATTCCGCAACACCATAGTCGATAACCAGCACTCGTTTGCAACGGCCTCCCGACATACCCTGTCCGGGTTCACATCATGTCGGAGCCGGCTCAGATGATTCGTCGTCGCACCTTCCTCGCCGGCCTCGGGGCCGGCCTCGTCGCCGCACCGTCGGTGCTACGGGCCGAGACGCCCATCGTGATCCGGATGGGATCGCTGAAGCTGATCCATTCCATCGCGCCGTATTTCTACGCCCAGTTCGCGCCGCCCGGCGTCACCGTGGAGGTGATCCCGTTCGAGAGTCCCACCGAGTGCAAGAACGCGGTCGTGACGAAATCGGTGGATTTCGGAACGTTCGGGATCGCCGCCGGCACCCTGGGCGCCGCGGCCGGCGAGCCCATCGTCGTCATCGCCTCCACCTGCAATCGCGGCATGGCCATCATCGCCAAGACCGGGTCGGGCATCCAGAAGGTCGCCGACCTCAAGGGCAAGCGAGTGGCGATCTGGCCCGGCTCGACCCAGGAGGTCTTCGCCCTGGAGCGCATGCGCATGGAGGGCGTGAGCGTGAAGGACATCACGCCGGTCCGCATCTCCTTCAGCGAGATGCACATCGCCCTCGCGCGCGGTGACGTCGATGCCTATGTCGGCGCGGAGCCCGCCCCCGGCGTCAGCCTCTCCACGGGAATCGGCACACTGGTGGAATATCCCTACGGGACCGAGATGGGCTCCCTGAACATGGTGTTCGGCGCCCATCGCGACACGCTGGCCGAGCGGCCGGAGGTGGTGAAGACCATGCTGGAGATCCACCGCAAGGGATCGGATTTCGCGCAAAGCAACCGCGACGCCACCGTGGCGATGGCGGTTCAGAAGCTCGGCCAGAAGCGGGAGGCCATCGAGCTCTCCGTGCCCAATGTCGAGTTCAAGTGGAAGCTCGGAGAAACGGAAGTCAAACAGGCCAAGGCCTATTCCGAACACATGCTGGCGGCGCGGCAGATCAAGCGCCTGCCCGACTTCTCGACGTTCATCGATACCCGCTTCGTCGATGCGATGAGGGATTCGTGAGCGCCCCGGCGGTCTCCGCCCCTGTGGTGCCGGAGGTAGCGACGCGCCGCGCGCTTCCGAGCCTCGCGCGCCTGCGTCAGCCCCTCCTCGCCCTCGCCCTGCCGGTGGCGATGGGCATCGCCTGGCATCTGCTCACGGCCGGCAAGCCCTACAGCTTAATCCCGCCGCCCTCTGAGGTCTGGACGGCGATGGTGGATCTCGCCATCGGCGGACCGGAGGGTGATGCCTTCAGCGGCACGCTGCTCACGCATCTCACCGCCTCGCTCACCCGCGTCTTCGGCGGCTTCGGTCTCGCGGCCCTGGCGGCGGTGCCCCTCGGCCTGCTCATCGGCCGGGTTCCGCTCATGCGCCAACTCCTCGACCCGACGCTGCAGATCCTGCGCCCGGTGCCGGTCACCGCCTGGCTTCCGCTGGCGATGATCCTGTTCGGCCTCGGCCCGCGCTCGGCCTATTTCCTCGTCTTCCTCGGCGCGTTCTACCCGATTCTGGTCAACACCATTTTCGGGGTCCGCTCGGTGGAGCCGCGCCTGTTCGAGGCCGCCGCCATGCTCGGCTGCCGGGGTTCGGCGCAGTTCGCCCGCGTGGTGCTGCCGGCGGCACTTCCCTCGATCTTCACCGGTCTGCGCCTCGGCCTCGGCTTCGCCTGGGTGGTGATCGTCGTCGGCGAGATGACCGGCGTTCCCACCGGCCTCGGCGCCATCATCATGGAAGCGCGGCAACTCTCGCGCACCGACATCGTGATCTGCGGCATGATCTTGATCGGCGTCGCCGGCTTCGTCTGCGACCGGGCCGTGATGCTGATCGGCCAGCGCCTCCTCGCCTGGAGCCCCTCACATGGCTGAGCCTACCGTGCCGATCCTCGACATTCGCGGCGTGTCGAAATCCTTCGCCGTCCAGGGCCGCACGGTTCAGGCCCTGAGCGGCGCCAACCTCACCGTGGCGAAGAGCGAGTTCATCTGCCTGCTCGGCGCTTCGGGCTGCGGCAAGTCCACCCTGCTCCGCATCGTCGCCGGGTTCGAGACGGCCACCGGCGGCGAGGCGCTGATGTGGGGCAAGCCCATCGAGGGACCCGGCCCGAGCCGGGGCATGGTGTTCCAGGATTACGGCCTGTTCCCCTGGCTCACCGTGCGGGACAATATCGGCTTCGGCCCGAAATCGCGCGGCCGGCCGGCGGCGGAAATCCGCGATACGGTGGAGCGCTACATCGCCCTCGTCGGGCTGCAGCGCTTCGCCGACGCCTTTCCGCACCAGCTCTCCGGGGGCATGAAGCAGCGGGTCGCCATCGCGCGGGTGCTGGCCAACGATGCCGAAATCGTCCTCATGGACGAGCCGTTCGGAGCGCTCGACGCCATGACCCGCGAGCGGCTGCAGGACGAGCTCCTCGACCTGTGGAGCCGGACCGGGTTGACCGTGCTGTTCGTGACCCATGCCATCGAGGAGGCGATCTTCCTCGCCGACCGGGTGGTGGTCATGTCCCCGAGCCCCGGCCGGATCGACGCGATCCACACCATCGACCTCGCCCGCCGCCGCGACGTGGCGAGCCCGGCCTTCAACGATGTGCGCCGGATGCTCTCGGCCCAGCTCCACAGCCACCACGCCCCCGTGGCCGCATGAGCGGCGCGGCGTCGCGATCCGGCGACTGGCGCCGGATGGACCGCGAGACCCTGAGCCGCGCCTACGACAATACCGGCGCCGTCGCCGATTCTGCCGCCCGACTGTCCGGTTGGCGTGCCCGGAGCGCCGCGTTTCGCGCGCTCCACCCCCACACGCTCGACCTCCCCTATGGGCCGGCTGAGCGAAACCGGATCGACCTGTTCCGAAGCGGGGTTGAGGATGCGCCGCTCCTCGTCTTCATCCATGGCGGCTATTGGATCCGGAATACACGCCAGGATTTCGCCTGCATGGCCGAAGGACCGTTGCATCACGGTCTCGATGTGGGATTGGTGGGATATACCCTGGCGCCCGATGCCAGCCTCACCGAGATCGCCGCCGAGATCCGGGCGGCGCTGGTGTTGCTGCGCGACCGGGATGAGGGGAGGGGGCGCCGTCGCCTCGTCGTCTCGGGCTGGTCGGCCGGCGGGCATCTCGCGGCGCTTGCCATGGAGTGGCCGGAGGTCGATGCGGGCCTCGCCATCAGCGGCGTGTTCGATCTGGCGCCGATCCGGCACACAGAGCTCGACGACCGCCTGCACCTGACCGATGCGGAAGTCGAGACGCTCTCGCCGATCCGGCAGGTGCCGCATTCGGATAAGCCCCTCGCGATCGTCTGCGGATCGAACGAATTGCCCGAATTGCGGCGGCATTCCGCTGATTACGACCGCGCGTGGCGGTGCGCCGGGAATGCCTCGACTTTCGCCGAACTGCCCGGCCACGACCATTTCTCGATACTCGACGAACTCATCCGCCCCGACGGCGCGCTGACGGCCCTGGTCGTGGAGCTGGCCGGGAAGGGCCCGTAGCGCTCCTCTCGCCGTGCCGAAGCCGGCCCGTCACTCCGAATTTTCGCCGCGCAGGCACGCCTCCTGAGCCTCGCCCGCCCGCCGCGCGCTCCTCGCATGGCGTCCGATGACGGCTTCCCCCTTCTTCGCTGCGAGCAGGTCAGGGTCGCCCCAGCGCGCCAGCAGGGCCTGAAAAGCCTCGTGCCGCTCGCGCCGAAAGGGAATTCTCCCCCCGGCACTGTCCCTACACGGATGAGGTGGGTGGATTGCGCCGCAGGGCACCCAGCCGGGCGGGATCGGAGCCGTGGCGGGATGGGTCCGGCCGAGCCGCAGGATGTTCGGCAGGAGATGGGTCCTCGGGCCGACCGGGGCCGATCCCGCTTCGATGCGGATGGGCGAGAACACCTCGATCCGCCCGATCCGCGTGACGAAGACGCGATGAGGATCGGCGGCGACGAGCTGAGCGGTGATGGAATCGCCGGGTCCGAATAGGTTCTCTCCGGCGGCCCTTCTAAGCAGCGCGATCGTTCCGGGATCGTTTGTCCGAATACAGGCATCGACAGCGAGTAGGTTCAGACCGAGATCGAACACTATACCATCGCGATCCTCGGGTCTTGCAGCATGATGATCGGGGCCGAGTTCGGTGACGACCGACCGTCTATTCATGGCGCAGGCATCATCGGGCAGGCATAGGGCGACGGCATGACTCCAGCCGAAGGCGAAGCCGGTTTCGTAAGCCACGGGACGACAGTCGGCGTCTGGGCCGAGGGCGATGGCTCCCCGTGCCGTGGTCAGACCCATCCGCGCGTCCGGCAGGGGTCGCGCTTCTTCAGCCGCGTCCCGGAGAAAGCTCGCGACCGCGCCGAAACTGCCGAAACTCCAAGTCGTAGAGGGATCTTCGAGCGCCTTCGCCATCAGATCCGCGACCGCGCTCCTGAAGGCTGCGGCCGGTGAGCGCCTTGTCGTGAGAAACGCGTCGGTGAGTAGCTCCATCGCAGCAGATTATCGGGGCGGAGCGTCGTGCGCGAGACGCGATCACAGGCGGCACTGAAATTGCTGCGGACCCGACGCGTTCGCCCTCGCCGGGCGCTTCCCAACGTCGTCTCGACCGGGCAGTCTCTCGGCCTGATCATTCATGGATTTCGAGGATGGACCTGAATTCAGTCGGCGCCGTCGCCACGCCGAGGAATCGCTTCGACTTGGCCGATTGGCAGGACGGCGATGCGTGGCTGGCCGGTGGGACGTGGCTGTTCTCCGAGCCCCAGCCGCATACGCGCCGGCTCGTCGACCTTTCCCGACTCGGCTGGAAAGCACTTGAGGTGAGTGAGCGTGGCCTTTCCATCGCCGCGACCTGCACCATCGCCGACCTGTTTCGTCTCGATCTGCCGGTCTCCTGGCGCGCGTCGCCGCTCTTCGCACAATGCTGCCGGGCGCTGCTCGGATCGTTCAAGATCTGGAACATGGCCACCGTGGGAGGCAACATCTGCCTCGCGCTGCCGGCCGCGCCAATGATCGCGCTCGCCACGGCCTTGGAGGGCACATGCCTCGTCTGGACGCCCGAGGGGGCGGACCGTGAGGTCGCCATCGTCGACCTCATCGTCGGCGCGCAATGCAATGCCCTGGCGCCCGGAGAAATTCTTCGGCGTGTCGATCTCCCTGTGGCCGCGCTGGAACGCCGGACTGCCTTCCGCCAGATCTCCCTGAGCCCCAATGGACGTTCCGGTGCCCTGTTGATCGGTACCCTGGACCGAGGCGGTTCTTTCGCTCTGACCATCACGGCCTCGACGCGTCGCCCGCTGCGCCTGGTCTTCCCCGCGCTGCCGGATGAGGCAGCGCTTATCGCTGCCATCACCGAAGCGGTGCCAATGGCGATGTATCATGACGACGTTCACGGCGCGCCGGATTGGCGGCGGCACATGACCTTCAGCCTCGCCGAAGAGATCAGGCGCGAATTCGAGAATGAGACTCCGGCATGATCCTGCACGTCAACGGCCAGGAGCAGGCTGCATCGCCACGGCCCGGCCAGTGTCTGCGCACGATGTTGCGCGAACTCGGCTGGTTCGGGGTCAAGAAGGGTTGTGATGCCGGGGATTGCGGCGCCTGTACGGTCCATCTCGACGGCGAGCCGGTTCATAGCTGCCTGCTGCCCGCCTTCCGCGTCGAGGGGCGCCGCGTCACCACGATCGAAGGGCTGGCTGGGTCCTGCAAACCGGACCTCGGTGAGACGGCGGGATTACACCCGATGCAGCAGGCTTTCCTCGACGCCCAGGGGTACCAGTGCGGCTTCTGTACCCCCGGCATGATCATGACCGCATCGGTCTTGGATCAAGGGCAAAGGAGCGATCTCGCCACCGCGTTGAAGGGTAATCTCTGTCGCTGCACCGGATATGGCGCCATCGCCGACGCCGTCGCGGGGGTGGCGCGCGTCGAACGCCTTGTGGATGGTGACGGCGAGCCGTGCGGGCGCAGCATCCCGGCCCCGGCGGGGAGGGGAATCGTCTCGGGTGATGCCGCCTTCACCTTCGATCTGGCCGTGCCCGACCTGCTCGATCTCAAGGTGCTGCGCTCGCCCCATGCCCATGCGCGAATCTTACGGATCGACAGGGCGGCTGCTCTGGCCGTGCCGGGTGTCGTCGCCATCTTCACGCATGAGGATGTGCCGGCGAAGAGCTTCTCCACCGGGCGGCATGAAAATCCCCTCGACGACGCAGCGGATACGCGGATTCTCGATCCGATCCTGCGCTTCATCGGCCAGCGGGTCGCGGCCGTCGTGGCCATCAGCGAGGAAGCGGCCGAGGCTGGTTGTGCGGCGCTCCTCGTCGATTACGAGATCCGCGATGCGGTGCTCGATCCAGACGAGGCCATGCGACCCGGCTCACCCCTGGTCCATGACAGTGCCGACCAGCCCGGAGAGGATGCGCCGCCTCGCCTCCCTCATCCTAATCTCGCTGCAGAGGTACATGGCGAGGTCGGCGACGTCACGGCGGGTTTCGCAGAGGCGGACCTGATCCATGAGGCGACCTATCACTCCCAGCGCGTGCAGCACGCCCATCTCGAGACCCACGGGGCCCTCGGCTGGCGCGATGAGGACGGCCGCCTCGTCATCCGCTCCAGCACCCAGACGCCGTTCCTCACGCGCGATGCGCTGGCCGACCTCCTCGAGCTTGAGCGCGATTCGGTGCGGGTGCTCTGTGGCCGGGTCGGCGGCGGCTTCGGCGGCAAGCAGGAGATGTTGACTGAAGATCTCGTGGCGCTCGCCGTTCTCGCCACCGGTCGCCCGGTCAAATGGGAGCTGACACGTCAGGAGCAGTTCAGCGCCACCACGACACGCCACCCGATGCGAGTGACCGTAAAGATGGGTGCCCGCCGGGACGGCACCCTGACGGCGATCGCGCTGAATGTGGTCTCCAATACCGGCGCTTACGGCAACCATGCCGGCGGCGTGATCCATCACGGCTGCAACGAGGTGATCGGCGTCTATCGCTGCCCCAACAAGCGTGTCGACGGATATGCGGTCTATACGCATACTCTGCCGAGCGGCGCGTTCCGGGGCTATGGCTTGAGCCAGACCATCTTCGCGGTGGAATCGGCCATGGATGAACTGGCGCGCGGCCTTGGCCTCGACCCGTTCGAGATGCGCCGCCGCAACGTCGTGCGCCCCGGCGATCCGATGGTGTCGAACAGCCTCGAACCGCACGACGTGGAATACGGAAGCTACGGCCTCGATCAGTGCCTCGATCTCGTCGCAGCCGCCATGCGCGAACTCGCCCCGGCGGACATTCCTTCCGCTGACTGGCTCGTCGGCACAGGGATGGCCCTGGCGATGATCGACACGATCCCGCCGCGCGGGCATTTCGCCGAAGCGCGGATCGCGCTTCGAGCGGACGGGACCTACGCTCTCGATGTCGGTACCGCCGAGTTCGGCAACGGGACGACCACGGTTCATGCGCAGATTGCGGCCTCCGCCCTCGACACGATCCCGGACCGCATCTCCCTTTGCCACGGTGACACCGACCGCATCGGCCACGACACCGGTGCTTATGGATCGACCGGTATCGTGGTGGCCGGGCAGGCGACGTTGAAAGCCGCACTCGCGCTGGCGCAGGGCCTCCGCGAGGCTGCCGCCGAGAGGGGAGGGGGGGCTCCCGATCAATACCGTGTACACCGCGACGGCGTCTCGAGCACGTCGGGGGATATTGGCTTCTCGGACCTCCTTTCGGATGGCCCCATCGTGCGCAGGGGCAAGGCAGATGGCTCGCCGCGCTCCGTCGCCTTCAACGTCCAGGGTTTCCGGGTCGCAGTGCACCGGTCGAGCGGCGAAGTGCGCATCCTCGATAGCTTGCATGCCGCCGATGCCGGCCGGGTCATGAACCCGATGCAATGCCGTGGGCAGATCGAGGGTGGCGTAGCCCAAGCGATCGGTGCGGCCTTGTACGAGGCGGTGCGCATCGATGACGAGGGGCGTGTGGTCACGCAGACGTTCCGCAACTATCACATCCCAGCCTTCGCGGATGTACCCCGCACCAAGGTCTTTTTTGCCGACACCTACGACCGCATTGGCCCACTCGGCGCGAAATCCATGAGCGAGAGCCCGTTCAACCCGGTTGCTCCGGCACTTGCCAATGCCATCCGCGACGCGACGGGTGCACGGCTCACCGCGACCCCGTTTGCGCCGGACCGTATCTACCTGTCGGTGATGGAGGCGGTAGAGCATCGGGACAGCCCGGTATGACATCGGCCATTTGCCGACGATTTCGTACCGGTGAAGAGAGCTGCGCCCAACCACGTTTGGTCGAGTGCAGCTTTTGAAGGTTTTTTGCTACGCTCTTCTTCGCCGAAGCGACTTATACTTCGGCGGGAAGTTTTCAGAGAACCGTTTCGATCAGCCCGAGACGCTTGGCTTCGTCAGCTTCGATGTACCAATTGTACGGCGCCTTCTCGATGACCTCGTCGAGGGTGACATTCGAGCCGGCGACGAGGTTGGCGAAACCCTCGTTCTGAATCTCGATGGAGGTCTCGATCTCGTGCAACGTCGCTTTTAGGCTGGCGATGCATGTGGTCAGCGGGCCGTGGATCTCGAGGGTCTTCGCCATCTTGCGTTCATGAATCATGAGCCGCGTCCCCCGCGTGAGATAGCGGTTGGGGCGGGCGAAGAAGCTCATGAGGGTCGTGCCGGCGGAGTAGATCGCGGCCTTGCCGAGGAAGACAAGGCGACGATGAGGCGTGACCTCGCTAGCGAAGCGGATATCCTCGCCCATCATACGGGCTACTTCGGGGTCGCCGCCGAGGGTCGTGAGTTCGACCACCACAAGATCGCGCTCGCAGGCGGCGTCGAACTGGCGACGGAAGTCCTTGTACATCGCATTGTCGACCGGGCCCGACAGCAGAATGGCGGGGGCCTTGAAATCCGGGGCGGAAAGAGGCGAAGTGTCCATTGGCGATCCTTGGCCGGGCTGAGAGGGGAGCGGTCTCCCGCAGGACTCATGCCCGGCTCTTATCCGATCAGAATCCCCAATCCCGTCGGCAGTTGCGGTGACGGCGAAAAATCGCGGGTGGGGCGGTGAAGCCATCCGCACGTCCCGGCGACGGATCTGGACTTTTCAGCCCACCAAGCCTATATCGAGCCTGCGTTTGATGACCGGTTCGTAATAACGTTTCAGGACCCGGAGGGCAGTACTCCGGCGCCTCCACCAAAAGCGCATCGTGATGCGTTTCTGATGGGGGCGAAATAGGATCGACTGGGCGGTAAAGGGATCGCGAGAGCGTCGGTAAGGACTCGACCGGTTTGGCGCAGGCAACCCCTGTTCCAAGTATTTGGCCAAAACTCTAAATGCCAACGATAACGTTGTCATGGATGCCCGCCTCGCGGCGTAAGCATCTTGCGGTAGGGTAACCGTCGAAACAGAACCCGGGGCTTCGGCCCCGGGACCCACTTTTTCTCACTCATTTGATGAATATCAGTCAGCCGCGGCACTGCCGTTTTCGGCTCTATTGTCGTATGTTTGTCGCATAGATCTCCCATGCAAGATTTCAGCGTCAGACCGTCCGGCACGTCACAACAATTCCTGCTGCGTGATCGTGCCAGCAGGTCGTGTGTGCGTACGCACATTCGTGCACTAGAACTTTTCCAAAGCGTTGCTGTCTGGTGTGCCTGCGCTAATTCGCATCATCAGGGAAAGCTGTTGACCATTGAGCGTTTGCCGGAGGTTGGTCGAAGCTTCGCGAAGACTTCCGCGACATGGCTCAACGGAATTTGATGTCTATGGCTCAGGTTCGGAGAACGCCATGCATGGCACTGAAGACCTCGAACTCAACCGGCGCGATCTGATGGCAGGAGCATCAGCCTGTGCCGTCGCCGTTGCCTGTCCCTCCGCCGCGTGGGCTGCTTCTCGCGATGCGTCAGGCCCCGTCATGTCCAAGGTTTCGCTGACCGTGAACGGAACGGCCCACGAAATCGACCTCGATACCCGTACGACCCTCCTCGACGCCGTGCGCGAGCACCTTCACCTGACGGGTGCAAAGAAAGGGTGCGACCACGGCCAATGCGGGGCGTGCACGATGATCGTCGACGGCCGACGCATCAATTCCTGCCTGACCCTGGCGGTGATGCATCAGGGCGATACCGTCACTACCATCGAAGGATTGGGGAAGCCTGGCGAGTTACATCCGATGCAGGCAGCCTTCATCAAGCATGACGGCTACCAATGCGGGTTCTGTACGCCGGGCCAGATCTGCTCGGGCATTGCGGTCCTCGATGAGATCAAGGCTGGCATCCCAAGTCATGTCGCCGCTGATCTCACCGCGACCGCTTCATTCACCGCTGACGAGATCCGCGAGCGTATGAGCGGCAACATCTGCCGCTGCGGTGCTTACTCCAACATCGTCGATGCCATGTCCGAAGTGGCGGGGAGGCAGGCATGAAGTCTTTTACGTATGAGCGGGCAACATCACCGGCCGAAGCCGCTGCGTCCATCACGCGCGTCCCCGGCGCGAAGTTCATCGCCGGCGGCACCAACCTCCTGGACCTGATGAAATTACAGGTGGAGACGCCCACCCACCTCGTCGACGTCAACGGCTTGGCTCTCGATACGATCGAGCCGACGGAGGAGGGGGGCTTACGGATCGGCGCCTTGGTGCGCAACACCGATCTGGCGGCCGACATGCGGGTGCGGCGCAGTTACGCCTTGCTGAGCCGGGCTCTTCTGTCCGGTGCCTCGGGCCAGTTGCGGAACAAGGCGACCACGGCCGGCAATCTGCTTCAGCGAACCCGCTGCCCCTACTTTTACGACACTGCGCAGCCCTGCAACAAGCGCCAGCCTGGAAGCGGTTGCTCCGCCATCGGCGGTATCAGCCGCCAGCTCGCAGTGGTGGGTGCCAGTGAAGCCTGTATCGCCACGCATCCCGGCGACATGGCCGTGGCCATGCGGGTGCTCGACGCTCATGTCGAGACGGTGAATGGTGAGGGAGTTACCCGAACGATCCCCATCGCCGCGTTTCATCGCAATCCGGGAGACACGCCGCAGATCGAGACGAGCCTGCAACCCGGCGAACTCATCACCGCTGTCACGCTTCCCAAGCCGGTGGCGGGGACGCATATCTACCGCAAGGTCAGGGACCGCGCCTCCTACGCGTTCGCTTTGGTCTCCGTGGCTGCCGTTATCCAGCGCGACGGGACCGGACGCGTGGCAATCGGTGGTGTCGCTCCGAAGCCCTGGCGTGACGAGGCCGCCGAAGCGGAGCTTCCGAAGGGAGCGAAGGCCGTGACGGACCGTCTTTTCGCGGATGCGAGGCCGACTGACGACAACGCCTACAAACTGAAGCTGACCGAGCGCGCACTTGGCGCCGTCCTGACCGAAGCGAGGGCCTGAACCATGAAGTTCGACACTCCCGCGGGTCGGAACCCGATCGATGAACTGAAGGTGGTGGGCAAACCCACGGACCGGATCGACGGTCCGTTCAAGACGACGGGTAGGGCGCAATACGCCTACGATTGGTACGATCCGAAGTCGAAGGCAGCCTATGGCTACGTCATCGGCGCGACCATCGCAAAAGGGCGGATAAATGCGATGGATCTGAGTGCTGCCAAGGCGGCACCTGGTATCCTGGCTATCGTTACCGCTGAGAATGCCGGCCCCCTCGACAAGGGCAAGCTCAACGCCGCCAAGCTTCTGGGTGGCCCGGGGATCGAGCATTACCATCAAGCGGTAGCACTGGTAGTGGGCGAAACCTTCGAGCAGGCGCGCGCAGCCGCAGCGCTCGTGCGGGTGGACTACACCGAGACCAAGGGCGCCTTCGATCTTGCGGCGGTGAAGGACACCGGGAAGCCGGAGAAGCTCGCGAGCGCGCCCTCCGATACATCGATCGGTGATTTCGAGGGGGCTTTCTCGGCGGCGCCCATCCAGCTCGATGCTACCTACACAACACCCGACCATGCTCATGCGATGATGGAACCGCATGCCTCCATCGCCTCCTGGGACGGCGACAGCCTCACCGTCTGGACCTCGAACCAGATGATCGATTGGGGGACGCGGGACCTCGCTCTGACCCTGCGTATGCCGAAGGAGAAGGTCCGCCTCATCTCCCCCTTCGTGGGCGGCGGGTTCGGCGGCAAGCTGTTCCTGCGTTCGGAGGCTGTGATGGCCGCCTTGGGCGCGCGAGCCGCCAAGCGACCGGTGAAGGTCGCCCTGACGCGGCCGCTTACGTTCAACAACACGGTTCACCGCCCCGCTACGATCCAGCGTATCCGGCTCGGCGCGACGCCGGACGGGACGATCACGGCGATCGGCCACGAAAGCTGGTCCGGCAACTTGCCAGGCGGCAAGCCGGAGGCTGCGGTGCAGCAGACCCGCCTGCTCTATGCCGGCGCCAACCGCATGACCCAGACCCGCCTTGCCATGCTCGATTTGCCGGAGGGCAAT
>NZ_CM139246.1:75000-80000 GCF_054817845.1 Methylobacterium sp. CM6241 | reverse complement strand
GACATCCTGATGTCCGAACCGTCCAGCGCGACCGGCAATTTGACGAATCTCTGAGTTTGTCAGCGCACGCTCGCCGACACCGTCCCATTTCCTTGTGGCGGAAAAGACGATGCGTTTCAGGGGACCGAGGTTGAGGCCCATGCCGATCGCGTCCGTGGTCACCAATACGGTGGCCTCACCGGTACGGAAGCGTGCCGCCTCCGCCCTCCGCACCTCGGGAGACAGGGCGCCGTAGATCGTCGCCACGCTATGTCCGGCCGCGACCAGGATTTCACGATTCTCGTGGACGGCACGACGCGAGAAGGCGACGACGGCGTCACCCGGCTCCACATTTTCCAAGGAAACCGGTTCCTCCATAAGAACCAGGGGTGTCTTGCGAACGAAGGTGATGACCTCGAGCGATTCGTTGGCGGCCTCCGCCGCGCGCCGGACAGCGGCGAGTGCATCGTCCGACCCGCAGACGATGACGGTCTTCGCCGGGATGCCGAACAGAGCATTGGTCCAGGCCCAGCCCCGGTCCGGGTCGGAGAGCATTTGAATCTCATCGATCACGGCAACATCGATGGGCCGCGTCAGGTCGGCGGTTTCGATGGTCCGCGATGTGTGGGTCGGTCTCTCCTCACCGAGAACCTCTTCGCCGGTCACCATCCCGGCCTTCAGGCCGCGCTCGGCCAATCCCTCGTAATTCTCGAGTGCGAGCAGGCGCAGCGGCGCCAGATAGGTGCCGGTTGGGGCCGCCGCCAAATGTTGCAGGGCCGCGTAGGTCTTGCCGGAATTGGTCGGCCCCATATGGAAGATGATGCGGCGGCCCAGGCGTCGGGCGGCCGTGAACTTCTCGATATACGCACCGAACCCGACCTGGTCGCGCAGGCGCCGCAAGCGCGAATCCTCCCTTGCGACGAGCTTCGCGCGTTTCCGCACCGGAGCCAGCGTATCGCTCATGGATCGGCCGAGATTCGGTCCGTCATGGAACACCCGTGAGCGGAGCGAGCGGTCCATATGGTCGATATAGGTGACGGCGTCGGCGCCGACCTCTCGCAGATCCCCGGCGATGGCGTCCCTGAGGCGTTCGAGGGAGGGACGGAGCGTCCGTCCCGTCTTTGCGGTGATCTCGGCGACCGCCGTTCGCAACGTTTCGATGCGCCAGGCGGGGTCGTTGCGCTCCGCCATGCCCGAGACGATGTCACTGGCGACGCCGTCCAGCGGGACCTCGACCCGCACGTCCATGCGACCGCCATCGAGGAGCGGTAGCATCACGCGCACCCGCCATATCAGCGTGTCGTTAGCGGCGATCGTCACCTTCAGCCCCGGCACGCTTCTGGCGACCGCTTCCGCTCCGGCCTTGGCGAAGGCATGCACGGCCTTCATTCGCCGTAGCGCCTTGCCCACACGCGCATCGTCGACGTAACCGCCGAATTCCGGAAGGTCGAGTTGGAGCCGCAGCCCCTCGATATCGACGGAACGTGGCGGAAGGCCGAGGCGGGCGACGGCTTCCATCAGGAGATCGACGGTGGAAGGAACGCGCTTTCGCGCCATGGGGACCGATCCTGGAACGGGTGAGGCAAAAGCCCGGACATGAAGCTCGGCAAAGCCGCACCGAAGGCGATTACAGAGCCGCGAGGAGGCTGCCCGATCTCGGACCCGCCGCCTATAACCGATATGGGGATAAACCGGCTTTTTTGGAGTTGTGGATCCCTGGCTGCGAGGACGATGCACGTCATGGGTGGCGATGCTGCCGAACCAGCCCGTCCTACGGTCGTTCACCCATGACCAGCGTTGCCGCCGGTCTGGCGGCCCGGTGGAGCGTCAGATCGCCCGTCATCGGCCGATCAAGAATCCAAGGTAAATCGTAGAATGTCCGCGCCTGGGTGTCGCACGGCGGAAGGCAGAACGAAGTATATCTGTCACGCTATTCCTATGTCATAAATATTTATCATAACGGATGCGACGCCCGCGTGGAGAGGATGAACAGCGTGGACCAACCGACACCGGTCGCCCACACCACTTTCGATCCCACGAATGCGGCGAGGATTGCCGCCAGGGCAGCGGCTGCACGGGCGGCCGAGCATGATCACGATGGCGGGTTTCCCGCGGCCGATGTGGAGCGTCTTCGCACGCTCGGCCTGCTTGCCGCGCCGATCCCGCGGGACGAGGACGGCGCTGGGCTTGGCGAAGAACCGGGGGCCGCAGACCTCTGTAGCGTGTTGCGCATCATCGGGAGTGGAAGCCTCGCCCTCGGCCGGATCTATGAGGGCCATGTCAACGCGCTCCAATTGGTCGCGCGCTACGGCGACCGTTCTCAGCGTGCGCGACTGTTCGACGACGCGCGGCAGGGGCATCTTTTCGGCGTCTGGAACACCGAACTTTTCGATGACGGGCTGAAGCTCGAGGAAGTGGCCGGCGGCTATCGCTTGAGGGCCGGCAAGATCCTCGCATCCGGGGCCGGTTTCGTCAGCCGCCCCCTGGTCACCGCCCGCACGGTTCCCGGCGATCTCGCCTTCATGGTGATACCGGAACTGACGCCCGGCACGCGGGCGGATCTGTCCGATTGGCGGGCGCATGGCATGCGTGCCTCGGCGACGGGAAAGGTCGATCTGACCGGCCTCCCTATCGGATCGGGTGAGCTGCTGGGCGAGCCGGATTCCTACTCGCGACAGCCGTATTTCTTCGGTGGAGCCTGGCGTTTCGCTGCCGTCCAGCTCGGGGGGATCGAGGGTGTCATCGACATCTGGCGCGATCACCTCCGCCGGACCGGCCGGGGACCTGATCCCCATCAATCGGCGCGGCTGGGAGAGGGGCTGATCGCCACCGAGACAGCCCGCCTATGGGTGGAGCGCGCCGCCCGTATCGTCTTCGAAGACAATCTCCATCCCGAGCGGATCGTGGCCTATGTTCATCTGGCGCGAACTGCCGTCGAGACAGCGGGACTTTCCGTGCTCCAGCTCGCCCAGCGCTCCGTGGGGCTGCAGGGTTTCCTTCGCGATCATCCCCTCGAACGCGCCTCGCGCGATCTCGCCACCTATCTTCGCCAGCCGGCACCGGATTTCGCGCTGACATCGGCCGCGCGTTATGTCCTTGGTGAGACCGTGTCCGCCGGAGATCTCTGGCGTGATTCCGGAGATGTGCCATGACGCGTCATTCGCAGACGATGCCGCCCGATTATTTCGACAACCGCTACGCCGAGGATCCCGATCCCTGGCAGTTCGCCACAAGCGAATACGAGGCCGCCAAGTATGCGGCGACGCTGGAAGCGTTGCCGAAGCCGCATTACGCGTCGGCTCTGGAGATAGGCTGTTCGATCGGCGTGTTCACCAAGGCGTTGGCAGCCCGATGCGACACCCTCATCGGTGTCGATACCGCGGAGAAGGCCCTCGAACAGGCACGTGAGCGCTGTCGGGAGGCGCCGCATGTGAGCTTTGAGCGGTTGCACGCTCCCAGCCAATGGCCTGCCGGCCGGTTCGACCTGATCCTAATATCCGAGGTCCTCTACTTTTTCGACGCAGCCGACATGCCCCGCCTGGCTGAGCGGATTCTCGGCACGCTCGACACGGGAGGCACCATCGCGCTGGTCCATTGGACCGGGCCGACCCATTATCCGCAGACGGGGGACGCGGCTTCGGACCAGCTCATCGACATCCTCGACTCGTCGATCCACGTCACTCATCGTCATCGCACCGATCGGTACCGGCTCGATGTCCTCACCCGCATCTCCTGACCTTCGCGCGGTGGCGAAGGAGGCGGGCCCACAATCCCGCCGCACCGTATTCCGGCACCCTGTCTGGCTGCGATTGACCCATTGGGTGAATGCTGCAGCCTTCCTGGTCCTGCTGATCAGTGGAATCGCCATCCTCCTCGCTCTGCCGCGATTGTTCTGGGGCGAGACGGGTGCCAACGGCGCCCCGGCATGGCTCGAACTTCCCCTACCGGTGAATCTCGAACAGACCGGCTGGGGCAGAAACCTGCACTTCCTCGCCGCCTGGATCCTGGTGATCAACGGGCTCGCCTATCTTCTCCTCGTTCTGGCGAGCGGACATCTTCGCAAGAACTTGGTGCCGAACAGGGATCAACTGTCCGCCCGGCATCTCGCCCGGGAAATCAGTGATCACGTCAGGTTCGAGAAGGCGCGCGGCAACGAGGCGCTTCGGTACAACGCGTTGCAGAAATTCGCTTATCTCGGCGTTGTCCTGATCCTGTTTCCGCTCATGGTGCTCACTGGCCTCACCATGTCGCCGGGCTTCACGACGGCGTTTCCCGAGCTCTTCACCCTGTTCGGTGGCCGCCAATCCGCGCGGACCATCCATTTTCTGGTGGCCAGCCTGCTCGTGTTGTTCCTGCTCATCCACGTGGCGCAGGTCTTCGTCGGCGGCGCGGCCAATCTCATGCGTTCGATGATCACGGGGCGCTTCACCATCCCCAGGGAGACGGAACGATGACCGATCTTTCCCGGCGTCGGCTTCTGGCGGGATCGGCCGGTCTCGTCGGGGCCGGTTTCCTCGGCGGTTGCGATGCGCCGGCGTTGAGCCGTCTGGCGACGCCCTATGATTGGAGCAACGGCCTGACCTTCGCCGTTCAGCGTTGGCTTCTCCGGCGCCAGCCCCTCGTCCGGGAGTTCGGACCCGAGGCGATCTCGGCCGTCTTTCCGACGATCAACACGACCGATCCGAACGATCCCGGCTACAAGACATCGAAGTCCCTCGGTTTCACGGATTGGAAGCTGCCGGTGACCGGTCTCGTGGAAAGGCCGGGAGCGTTTTCCCTAGCCGACCTCAAGGCGATGCCGGCCCGAACGCAGATCACGTTGCACAGCTGCGAGCAGGGATGGTCCGCCATTGCCGGGTGGACGGGAGTGCCGCTCGCAGGCCTGCTCGCTCATGTCGGCCTGAAGCCGGAGGCGCGCTTCGTCGTCATGCGCAGCGTCGATGGTTGGTGGGACAGTTTCGACTTGTTCGATGCGCTGCATCCCCAGACCATCCTCGCCTACGGCATGAACGGACAGGATC
>NZ_CM139246.1:7500-67500 GCF_054817845.1 Methylobacterium sp. CM6241 | reverse complement strand
CGACGGTGGAGGGTGTATCGTCGGCGTTCGTGCTGCCGCCCTCTGAGCCTTCCGGTCCCTCGAAGCGAGGACGACGGCGACGACGTGGCTTCGGTGCTGCCGGAGCTGAATCGTCCTTCGTCACCTCTCCGGCGAGATCGCGTTTCGGCTCCGCTTCGCCAGCGGGTTCGACAAAGCGTTCTGCCACCGGTACAGCGGCCGGACGAGGAGCTGCCGTCAGGAAAGCCGGCAAGGCACTGACATCGTCTTCAGCGCGAAGATCGGGTTCCTCGCGGCGGCGGGAACGGCGCGGAGCCGTTTCCGAACGGCGGCTGTCACTGCGCGAGGATTCCGGGCGCGGGCTCTCCTGGCGCTGGTTTTCCTGGCGCGGTGAATCCTGTCTCACAGGCTCGTTTCTAAGCGCAGGCTCCTGTCGAGGATTGTCCTGGCGATAGGCCTCCTGCCGGGGAGCTTCCTGGCGAGACACGTCCTGAGACACCTGGTCCGGCTTCGGCGCGGTGTCGTTGCCCTGGAACTCGCTGCGCTGGCTTTCGTAGCGGGAGCTGTCGTTGCGGTTCTGAGCGCGGTTGAAGTCCGTGCGCGGCTGATCCTGGCGGCCGTAATCCTGCCGCGGCTGCTCGTGCCGGGGATTGTCCTGCCTCGGATTATCCTGCCTGGCATTCTCGCCACGGAAGGAATCCTGCCGGTTATACTCCTGGCGGCCACCGTCGCTACGGTGTCCCTCATAGCGCGAACCGTCTTGGCGCGGACCGTCTTGTCGGTTCCCGTCCTGCCGGCCGCCTTCCTGGCGCTGACCGTCCCGATTGTTCTCGAAACGTTGGGGGCGGTCGTTACGATTCTGGAAACGGTCGCGCCGCGGGCTTCGCTGGTCGGACTGGGAGTCCTGGCGGTGATCGGGGCGGGAATCTTGCCGGGAATCCTGCCGCGAGTCTTGGCGTGGCGCTTCGTAGGACTGAGGCTGCGGCTGCTGCGCCGGATCGCCGTATTCCTCGCCGTAGCTGTTGCCGTAACCGTTGGCGGCGTAGCCCTGGCTCGCGCCCTGGCCCTCGTCTTCGCCATCCTCGTCGTCATCGTAGCCGTTGCGGGCGTAACCGCCATTCTGCTGGCGGTTCTGCTCCTGGGCACCGGAGATGATGCGGAAATAATGCTCGCCGTGCTGGAAGTAATTCTCGGCCGCCACCGGATCGCCGCTCGCTTGCGCATCACGCGCCAGCTGGGCGTATTTGTCCGCGATGTGCTGAGCCGTCCCGCGGATTTTTACATCCGGCCCGTTGGACTCGTAGGAACGCGTCAGCGGATTGGGACCTTTGGGGCGGTTGCGACCGCGCATCCGTCTATTCTGGTTTGGTCTCATCGGTCTCGATTGACCCTCGTTCAAATCGGAGCGTCTGATGATGCGGCGGGGCTACGAGCGAAGGAGAATGAACCCGCTCGGGCTCTTTCCTGTCCTCGTAAGATCCGGTCGATGGTTCCGCGATCGATTGTGCCGTGCTCGCCGTATGTCCGGCCAACCGATTCCCACGCTCGCATCTCGGCGTCGATCGGATGTCTGGAACTCAGTTCATCAAGCTTCCACACGGAATCTCGTGCGTATCGGCTCGATGGTGGGGAGATCGTCTAAAAACATCGCGTGCTAGACGCCGCCGACATTTCTACCTCGATCCGCCTTAACGGACCGTTCGCGACCTGACTGTGACATTAGCGGCTCCCCAAGCCCACAACAAGCTTTTTTTCCGAGCCTTCTCGCGGTTTCCGGTGGTCAAAGGCCCGATAATGTGACGACGCGGGCGTGACCGGCCAGATCGTGCCGGATCGAACCTTGCGCGAAGCCCGCCTCATGGCCGATCCGGACGACGTCCTTCGCCTGATCGTAACCGACCTCGAACACCAGGGCCCCATTCGGCGCGAGCAGGCGCTGGCCATCCGACGCCCCGCTCACCTCCGCGGTGATCCTCCTGTAGGCAGCCAAGCCATCCTCCCCGCCATCGAGGGCGCCAATGGGATCATGGCAGCGAACTTCGTGGGAGAGCGTCGGAATGGTGGCACTCGGGATGTAGGGCGGGTTCGAGAGAATGACGTCGAACGGCTTGCCGAGAGCGGAGCACCAATCGCCGGCTAGGAAGGCGGCACGCCGTCCGACACCGTTCATCCGGGCGTTGCTGCGGGCGCAACCGAGCGCTTCGTGCGAGCGGTCGACACCCACGCCGAATGCCTGTGTCCATTCGCTCAAGAGCGCAATGAGAATGCAGCCGGATCCGGTTCCGAGATCCAGGAGGCGTAGGGGCCGGTCGCGGGTGGCATGAAGCGACAGTGCGGCATCTACCATCGTCTCGGTATCGGGCCTGGGAACCAGGGTCGCGGCGTTCAGGATGAAGGGAAGACCCCAGAACTCCCACTCGCCGAGGATGCGGGCGACGGGCTCACCCGCGAGGCGCCGTTGCATCGCCTCGCCGAGCCGCTTGGCGCCCTGCTCGCCCAGAGGCTCCGCGCCGGAAAGGACGAGCTCGGTCTGAGTGATGCCTAGGACATGGAGGAGAAGGAAACGGGCATCGCTGGCCCCGCCATCGATCCCGGCCTCGCGGAAAGCCGCCGTGATCCGGCTGAGCGCCTGCGAGCGAGACAGCCATGGGTCGATGCCTGTTCCATCCGCCCCGCCGCCCGTCACGCGAGAGTCACTCAGACCATCTTCCGTCACGCCATGCCTTCGGCGGCCATGAGTTCCGCCTGGTGCTCGGTGATGAGGGCATCCACGAGTTCGTCCAGCGCTTCGCCCGCGAGAACCTCTTCCAGTTTGTAGAGGGTGAGGTTGATGCGATGATCGGTGACCCGCGCCTGTGGGAAATTGTAGGTGCGGATACGCTCCGACCGGTCTCCCGAACCGACCTGTGACTTGCGGTCTGCTGCGCGAACGGCGTCTTTTGCCGTCCGTTCGGCATCGTAGAGCTTGGCCCGCAGGAGCGACATGGCGCGCGCGCGGTTCTTGTGCTGCGAGCGCTCTTCCTGGACGAAGATGACGATGCCGCTCGGCATATGGGTGATGCGGATCGCCGATTCCGTCTTGTTGACGTGCTGGCCGCCGGCACCCTGGGAGCGCATCGTGTCGATCTTCAGATCGGCATCGTTGACGACGATATCCACCTCCTCGGCCTCGGGCAGGACCGCTACGGTGGCGGCGGAGGTGTGAATGCGTCCCTGGGCCTCGGTATCGGGCACACGCTGGACCCGGTGGGCTCCGCTCTCGAATTTCAGCTTGGCGAAGACGCCCTTGCCCTTCACCTCGGCGATGACTTCGCGATAGCCGCCGACCGTGCCTTCGCTCTCGGAGATGACATCGACCTTCCAGCCCTTCAGATCCGCATATTTCGCGTACATCCGGAACAGATCGCCGGCGAAGAGCGCGGCTTCGTCGCCACCGGTCCCGGCACGGATTTCGAGAATGGCGCTCTTCTCGTCGGCGGCGTCCTTGGGCAGCAGGATGACCTGGAGCGCCTTGTGGGCGGCCTCGAGCCCCGCTTCCGCATCGGGCTTCTCGGCGGCGGCGAGCGCGCGCATCTCGGCATCCCCGCCCGGCTCGTCGATGAGGGCCTCGATCTCGGCGAGGTTCGTTGCGGCCGCGCGGTAGGCATGGATGGCCGCCACCACGCCGTCGAGTTCGGCGAGTTCCCGGGACAGCTGGACGAAGCTGTCGGAATCGGCCGAACCTGCGCTGAGCGTGGCGGTGACGATGTCATGCCGCGTCAGAATGGCGTCGAGACGGTCTGAAGGAATTGGGGTCATCGCCCGGAGGATACTCTCAACTGTGGAAAGGGAATGTCGAACGGACGTGCGAAAAGCTCAGCTGCCGGCGTAAGCGCCGTCACGCTCGCTAGATAGGCACGCCGTGGGCCTTGGCGAAGGCCGTCAGGACCGGCCGCAGGGAAGCGCTGTCGCTGGAACGCTCCATCTCGGCATCGATCACCGCCGCCACGGCGGACGTATCGATTCCGAGAACCATGGCCTTCACCGGGCCGATGGCGGCGGGCGACATCGACAGGTTGCGGAAGCCGAGGCCGATCAGGGCCATCGCCTCCAAGGGCTTGCCGCCGATCTCGCCGCAGATGGTGACGGGGCAGCCGGCGGCAGCCGCCCGCTCGGCGATGAGGCGGAACGCACGCAGGGCCGGCACGCTGAGCGTGTCGAACCGGTTGGCCACGCGGCGGTTTTCGCGGTCCACCGCGAAGAGGAACTGCATCAGGTCGTTCGAGCCCACCGACAGGAAGTCGGCGACCTTGGCGATCTCGTCGATCTGGAAGAGGAGTGAGGGCACCTCGACCATCACGCCGAGGCGGCAATCGCTCGGAAGGATATGGCCGTGGCGGCGCAGATGCGCCTTCTCCCGGTCGACGATGGCCTTGGCGCGGACGAACTCGTCCACCGTCGCCACCATCGGAAACATGATCTTGAGAGGCCGGCCGGACGCCGCCCGCAGCAGCGCGCGCAACTGCACCCGCAACAGGGCGGGGCGGTCGAGGCCGATGCGGATGGCGCGCCAGCCGAGAGCCGGGTTTTCCTCCTCGAGGGCCGGCATGTAGGGCAGGATCTTGTCGCCGCCGATATCCAGGGTACGGATCGTCACGGGCAGGTCGCCGGTGGCGGCGAACACCGCCTCGTAGAGCGATTGCTGCTCGGCGGCCGAGGGCATCCGCTGCGCCACCATGAACTGCAATTCCGTGCGGAACAGGCCGATGCCCTCCGCGCCGGTCTCATGGAGATGGGTGAGGTCGACCAGCAGTCCGGCATTCAGCTGCAGGCCGATGGCGACCCCGTCCCTGGTGACGGCGGGGAGGTCGCGGAGCGCCCGGTACTGTTCCTGACGGCGCGCGCGCAGGCGGACCTGCTCGGCATAAGCCGCCTCGATCTCAGGCCCGGGACGGACCTGGATCTCGCCGGTGACACCATCGACGATGATGGCGTCGCCCGCATCGCAGAGGGCCGTGGCATTGGCGATCTCACCCACCGCCGGGATGCCGAGCGCCCGTGCGACGATGGCGATGTGGCTCGTCGGGCCACCTTCCTCCAGCACCACGCCGCGCAGGGAGGCGCGATCGTAGTCGAGGAGGGCGGCCGGCCCCATGGAGCGGGCGACGAGAATCGCGTTTTCGGGAAGCTCGCGATGCGTGCCGTTGCTCTCCGTTCCGATCAGCGTGCGCAGAAGACGGTTGGCGAGATCGTCGAGGTCGTGCAGGCGGTCGCGCAGATACGGATCGCTCTGACGCATCATCCGGGCGCGGTTGTCCGACTGCACGCGCTCCACGGCGGCTTCCGCGGTGAGGCCGGAATGGACCGCCTCGCGCATCCGGCGCAGCCAGCCCTTGTCGTGCGCGAACATGCGCACCGTCTCCAGCACCTCACGCGATTCGCCGGTGCCGATGCTGTCGCCGCGTTCCACGAGGTCGTCGATGGCCGAGCGGACCTCGCCGATGGCCTCCTCCAGGCGCTCGACCTCGCGCTCCAGGTTTTCGGCGATGAGCTGCTTCACGATGATGCGCGGCTCATGCAGCACCACGTGGCCGAGTCCGATGCCATCGGCGAGCGCGACACCGCGCTGGCTCACGGCGCGGCGCGCGGCCGAGCCCGCACCTGGGGCCAGGGATTGCAATTCACCCGAAGCGATCATCTCGGACAGCACCATCGCCGTCGTCTGGAGCGCCTCGATCTCTTCTTCCGAATAGACCCGGTAAGTGAGGTTCTGCACCACGAGGACGCCGAGCGTGTTCCCGGCCCGCAGCAGCGGCACGCCGAGGAAGGCGTGATAGGCCTCTTCCCCGGTCTCTGGGCGATACGAGAAAGCGGGGTGGGACTGGGCGTCCGAGAGCGAGAGCGGCTCGGCGGTCTTGGCGATGAGGCCGACGAGGCCTTCATCGGCCCGCATCCGGGTCAGGTGGACGGCCGAACGGTTCAGTCCCTCGGTGGCAAACAGTTCGAGGGTGTTGTCATCGCTCAGGACATAGACCGAGCAGACCTCGGCGATGACGTTCGCCGCGATGAGGGTGACGATGCGGTCGAGGCGAGCTTGTGGACTGACCGGCTCCGCCATCGCTTCGCGGAGGCGGCGCAGCAGCAGGCGCGGTCCTCCGGGCGCAGCAGGCATGGTCTCCTCGATCCGAATTCAGTCCCCGGTTCCGCACGCGCAAGTTTCATGCGCGGCGGAGAGGGCAGGCGCTCAAGCCTGATCGAGGCCGTATAGCGAGTGGAGCGTACGCACGGCAAGCTCCGTATAGGCCGCGTCGATCAGGACCGAGAACTTGATCTCCGATGTGGTGATCGCGCGGATGTTGATTCCCTTCTGCGCCAGGGCCCTGAATGCCTTGGCGGCGACACCCGCATGGCTGCGCATGCCAACGCCGATGGCCGAAACCTTGACGACATCGGTGGCGCCCTCGATCTGGGCGAACTCGATGATACCGCTCTGGGCATCGAGAATCGTGCGGGCGCGATCGTAATCGGCCGAGGGCACCGTGAAGGTCATGTCGGTGGTCGACTGGTCGCCGGACACGGTCTGGATGATCATGTCGACGTTGATGTTGGCATCCGCCAGCGGTCCGAAGATCGCGGCCGCGATCCCGGGGCTGTCCTTGACCCGGCGAAGGGTGATCTGCGCCTCGTCCTTCGAGAAGGCGATCCCGGTGATGATCTGCTGTTCCACGATGTCGTCCTCGTCGCAGATGAGGGTGCCTGTGCGGGCGTTGTCGGGCGGGTCGAAGCTGGAGCGCACCGTGGTCGGCACGCGATGGACCATGGCGAGTTCGACGGAGCGGACCTGGAGCACCTTGGCCCCGAGAGAGGCCATCTCCAGCATCTCTTCGAAGGTCACGCGCTCCATGCGCTTGGCCTTCTGCACCACGCGCGGGTCGGTGGTGTAGACGCCGTCGACGTCGGTATAGATGTCGCAGCGCTCCGCGCCGATGGCGGCGGCGATGGCGACCGCGCTGGTATCCGAGCCGCCCCGGCCGAGCGTCGTCACGCGGCCGGTCTCGGTATGGATGCCCTGGAAGCCGGCGATCACGGCGACTTCGCCGCGTTGGAAGCCAGCCTCGAGATTCTTGGGATCGATGGCGGTGATACGGGCCGAGCCGTGGGCGTCCGAGGTCTCGATCGGGATCTGCCAGCCTTGCCAGGACCGGGCCTTGATCCCGTTCTTCTGAAGCGCCGCGGCGAGGAGACCTGCGGTGACGAGCTCGCCCGATGCGACGATGGCGTCGTATTCCGCCTCGTCGTAGAGCGGGTTGGCGTCCTTGACCCAGGCCACGAGTTCGTTGGTCTTGCCGGACATGGCCGAGACCACGACGGCGACGTCGTAGCCGGCCTCGATCTCGCGCGCCACGTGGAGCGCCACGTTGCGGATACGGTCCACGGTCGCCACCGATGTGCCGCCGAACTTCATCACCAAACGGGGCATGTCGGGTCCGCGTCGATCCATTCCAGGCTGGCCGCCCGCTGCGGGCACGACGCCGGCGGCAATCGCCGCAGTCGTGTCCCGCCGCTATACCGGCCGGTGCCTGGGCGGGTACAAGGGCCCTTCGGACGTGTCAACAATCGGGCATGCGGGCGGGATGGCTCGCATCCGAGTCGGAAGGTCAGGCGAATGAATCCAGCGGCACCCTCTTCCATCGACGCCGAGGAAGTCGCGCGCTTCGAAGGGATCGCCGCGACCTGGTGGGCCGAGGATGGGCCGATGAAGGTGCTTCACCGTTTCAACCCGGTGCGTCTCGCCTATATCCGCGACGCGATCTGCAGGACCTTCGGCCGAGACCCGCGCGCGCCCTATCCGCTGAAGGGGCTGACCATCGTCGATGTCGGCTGCGGCGGCGGCGTCCTGTCCGAGCCCCTGGCGCGGCTCGGCGCCAGCGTCACCGGGCTCGATCCGGCCCCCACCAACATCGCCGTGGCGCGATCCCATGCGGAGGCCGAGGGCGTGGCGGTGGATTACCGCTCGCAGACCATCGAAGAAGTGGTGGCGGCGGGCGAGCTTTTCGACGTCGTCCTGATCATGGAGGTGGTGGAGCACGTGGTCGACATGCCGGCCTTCGTCGCGAGTGCCTGCCAGGCGGTGAAACCGGGCGGTCTCCTGTTCGCCGCCACCCTCAACCGCACAATGCGCTCCTTCGCGCTGGCCATCGTCGGAGCGGAATACGTTCTCGGCTGGCTGCCCCGCGGAACCCATGACTGGAACAAGTTCGTGAAGCCGGAGGAATTGTCCCGCGCCATCGCGCGCGGCGGCCTCGCCGTCACCGATACGACCGGTGTCGTGTTCAATCCCCTCGACGGGAGTTGGCGACCGGCCCGCGACACGGCGGTGAACTACATGGTCGCGGCCTCGCGTCCGGCCTGAACCGGGCTCTACGAGCGCCGCTGACGACGAACGCTTGCGCTGCTGCCGCCAATCGGTGCAAGCGCGCTCAAGCAAAAGGCGCTGCGGCTCAAGGGAGGATCGGCATGAAGGCTTTGCTCTGCACCAGGCTCGGCGGCCCCGAGGATCTCGCGGTCGCCGAAGTGGCCGATCCGGTCGCCGGTCCCGGCGAGGCCGTGGTGCGGGTGACGCTGGCGGCACTGAACTTCTTCGATACGCTCATCATCGCAGGGCGCTACCAAGTGAAGCCCGATCTGCCGTTTTCACCCGGCGGTGAGGCCGTGGGAATCATCGAGGCCCTGGGGCATGGCGTCGAGGGGTTCGGGGTCGGGGATCGGGTCATCGTCCACCGTACCTGCGGCACCTGCGCCGAGCGCATCGCGGTGGGCACCCGGCATCTCACTGCCGTCCCCGATGCGGTGAGCGACGAGCAGGCCGCCGGCCTCACCATCACCTACGGCACCTCGCTCCACGCCCTGCGGGATCGCGCGCGGCTCCAGCCCGGCGAGACCTTGGCGGTCCTCGGTGCCTCGGGCGGCGTCGGTCTCGCTGCGGTGGAGCTCGGCGTGATCATGGGGGCCAAGGTAATCGCCTGCGCCTCCTCGCCTGAGAAACTCGCGGTGGCGCAGGCGCACGGCGCCGAGATGAGCCTCGATTACAGCGCGGACAATCTGCGCGAGGGGTTGAAGAAGCTCACCGAGGGACGGGGCGTCGACGTGATCTACGATCCGATCGGCGGCGAATACGCCGAGCCTGCGCTACGCTCGCTCGGCTGGAAGGGACGCTACCTCGTCGTCGGATTCGCGGCCGGCGATATCCCACGCATCCCCCTGAACCTCGCCCTCCTGAAGGGCATCGATATCCAGGGCGTGCATTGGGGCGTGTTCGTGGAGCGCGAGCCCGAGGCTCACCGGGCGAACCAGGAGCAATTGTTGGCCTGGGTGGCGGAAGGACGGCTTAAGGCCAAGATCCACGGCACCTATCCGATGAGCGAGTACGAGAACGCGCTCGGCATCCTCAAGCGCCGCGAGGCCGTGGGCAAGGTCCTGCTGCGGCCCTGAGGGGGCAAGCCCTCCTCCCCAGCGGATCTCGTGCCTGCTCAAGATCCGTCGAGCTTGTGGGGAGGAGTTGGAGGTGGGGGTGGTGGGGTGACCCTCAGCTTACGGAGGCTGGCGGAGCCACCCCCACTCCTGACCTCTTCCCACAGGGGGGAGAGGGACGCGCTCTGCCTGCAAAAGCAGATGGGTGAATCCGGTAGCCTCGTGGGCGGGGAGAGGGGATGCGCACCGCCCCTCAATGGAAATCCCGGCTGCGGTAGACGCGCCGGTCGGGCGGCGCCCCGAAATCCGTGGTTTCCGGTGGGAGGGGGAGGCCGCCCTCCCGCAGGGTCCGCAATTCCTCTGTCAGGTCGCGAAACTGCTCGGCCAGGAGATGAACCACCAGCCCTGAGCGCTGGATGCGGCCGCGCACGGCAAGGAAGCGCGCGCTCATGGCGATGCGCCGGTTGGCGTCGAACACCTTCTTCCAGACGATGACGTTGCAGATGCCGGTCTCGTCCTCCAGCGTCAGGAACACCACGCCCTTGGCGGTGCCGGGGCGCTGCCGGGTGAGGACGAGGCCCGCCACCGTGACGCGGGCATTCTGCGCCCATGAAGGGTCGTGGTGGGCCGCCGCAGGGATCGCGCCGATGCGGGCGAGGCGCGCCCGGAAAAACGCTACCGGATGGCCTTTGAGCGAGAGGCCGGTGGAGACGTAATCCTCCGCCACATGCTCGGAGAGCGCCATGGCGGGCAGCTCCACCGCGGGCTCGGCCCGGAACAGGCCATCATCGGCATGGAAGGCGAAAAGCGGCATCGGCGCATCGAGGAGATGGGTGCGCCGGTCGGTGGGGACGCCCCGCCCGGCGCTGGCCCGCATCGACGTTCCTTCCAGCGCCCGCACCGCCCAGAGCGCGGCGCGGCGGTCGAGGTCGAGGGAGCGGAAGGCATCCGCTTCCGCCAGGCGCTCGAGGGCGTTGCGGGGCAGCGTCAGGGCGGCCTGGAGGCCCTCGACGCTGGCATAGCCGTTGCCGCGCAGGGCCACGAGCCGGGCCATGGCGGCTTTCGGCAGGCCGCTCACCTGCCGCAGGCCGATGCGGACGGCGAAGCGGCGCTCCGGCCCACGCTGCTCCGAGGCCGGTTCCAGGGTGCAGTCCCATTCGCTGGCGTTGACGTCGGGCCCGCGCACCTCGACCCCATGGGCGCGGGCATCCCGCACCAGCTGGGCCGGCTGGTAGAATCCCATGGGCTGCGAGTTCAGGATCGCGGCCAGGAAAACGTCCGGGTGCCGGCATTTCATCCAGGCCGAGGCGTAGACCAGCAGGGCGAAGCTCGCCGCGTGGCTCTCGGGAAAGCCATAAGTTGAGAATCCCTCGATCTGCTTGAAGCAGCGCTCGGCGAAATCGCGCGGATAGCCGCGCCCGACCATGCCCTCGATGAACTTGGTCCTGAAATTCACGATCAGCCCGTTATGCCGGAAGGTCGCCATGGCCCGGCGCAAGCCGTCGGATTCAGACGGCGTGAATCCGGCCGCCGTGATCGCGATCTGCATGGCGTGTTCCTGGAACAGCGGCACGCCGAAGGTCCGCTTCAATACCTCTTCGAGTTCGTTCTTCGGCCCATGGTCGGGGGAGGGGGATGGGAAGACGACAGGTTCCTCGCCCGAGCGGCGCTTCAGGTAGGGATGGACCATGTCCCCCTGGATCGGGCCGGGGCGCACGATGGCGACCTGCACCACCAGATCGTAGAATTCCTTCGGCTTCAGGCGCGGCAGCATCGACATCTGCGCCCGGCTCTCGACCTGGAACACGCCGACGGAATCGGCCTTCGAGAGCATCGCGTAGACGTCCGGCTGCTCCGGCGGGATGTCGGCCAGGGTCTCGTAGGCGACGCCGAAATCCTCGCGCAGGAAGTCGAGGCCGCGCTTGAGACAGGTCAGCATGCCGAGCGCCAGCACGTCGACCTTGAGAAGGCCGATCGTGTCGATGTCGTCCTTGTCCCATTCGATGAAGGTGCGGTCCGGCATCGCCGCATTGCCGATCGGCACGGTCTCGTCGAGACGCCCCCGCGTCAGCACGAAGCCGCCCACATGCTGGGACAGGTGGCGCGGGAAGCCGATGAGCTGGATCGCGAGGTCCACCGCCTGCCGGATCGCCGGGTTGGCGGGGTCGAGCCCGGCTTGCGCGATATGCTGGTCGGGCAGACCGTCGCCCCATGAGCCCCACACCGTGTCGGCCATCATGCCGGTGATGTCGGGGGTGAGGCCCAGTACCTTGCCGACCTCGCGGATCGCGCTGCGGGGCCGGTAGTGGATCACCGTGGCGCAAATGGCCGCGCGCTCCCGCCCGTAGCGATCGTAGAGGTGCTGGATCACCTCCTCACGGCGCTCGTGCTCGAAATCGACGTCGATATCAGGCGGTTCGTCGCGGCTTTCGGAAATGAAGCGGGCGAAGAGCAGCCGGATCTTGGTCGGGTCCACCGAGGTGATGCCGAGGCAGTAGCAGACCACGGAATTGGCCGCCGAGCCGCGGCCCTGGCACAGGATTCCCCGGTTCCGGGCGAATTCGACGATGTCGTGGATGGTGAGGAAGTAGCGGGCGTAATCGAGCTGGCGGATCAGGTCGAATTCGTGGGCGAGGGCCGTCTCCACCATCTCGGGAATGCCATCCGGATAGCGCAGCCGGGCCCGTTGCCGCGTCATGTATTCGAGATGCCCCTGTGCCGTCCTGCCGGGGGGGACGGTCTCGTCGGGATACTCGTATTTCAGCTCCTCCAGCGAGAACTCGCAGGCTTGCGCGATCTCGACACTGCGCGCGATCGCCTCCGGGTGGTCCGCGAAGAGCCGGGCCATCTCCTCCGGCGGCTTCAGATGGCGCTCGGCATTGGCTTCCAGCCGGTAGCCGGCCTCGACCAGGGTGCAACCCTCGCGGATGCAGGTGGCGACATCCTGCAGGGGGCGCCGGTCGGGATGGTGGTAGAGCGCATCCGACACCGCCACCATCGGCGCGCCGAGGCGTTTCCCGAACCCGGCCAGCCGGCCGAGGCGGCGGCGCTCGTCGCCTCGGTAGCGGTGGCTGACACCGAGGAAGACGCGGCCCGGCGCCGCCTCCGCCAGATCGGCGAGGTGACGGGCGAAGGCCTCGTCCGCCATGTCCGGCGGCGAGCCGTCTTCCGAAGGCAGAAAATCCTCGGGAGGCAGAAAATCCTCCGGAGAAATGGCGATGAAGATCTGGCCCCTTGCCGCCGCGAGCACCTCCGCGATGCCGAAGCGGCATTCGCCCTTCTCCGAACGGCGGTTGCCATCCGTGAGCAACCGGCAGAGCCGGCCATAGGCATCCCGGTCCATCGGGTAGGCGACCGCCTCAAAACCTTCCTCGGTGACGAGACGAACGCCCGGCAGATACCGGACCGTCGCTTCACCCGCCTTCTTCCGGCGCTTGGCCTCGGCATGGCCGCGCACCACGCCCGACAGCGTGTTGCGGTCGGCGATGCCGATGGCGTGAAACCCGAATTCGGCACCCTGCGCCACCATTTCCTGCGGATGCGAGGCTCCGCGCAGGAACGAGAAATTCGTGGTCACCGCCAATTCGGCATAGGGCGGGGTCATGCGCAGAAAGATGGGCCGTTCGCGCAATCCCCTCTCCCCGCGAGCGGGGAGAGGGCCGCGACGACCCCGTTGTCGGCGCGGCGAGGCGGCAGCCGAGGGTGAGGGGGCGCGTCCGAAGGAGCCTCATCCGAAGAGACCCCCTCACCCTCGCTCCGGCTTCGCCTCCGCTCATCGCAGTCACGGCAAGGTGCCTGCGATCCTCTCCCCGCCCGGCGGGGAGAGGGGAGGGCGCTCATCTCGGCACTCACGCGAACAATCCCTGCACGAACCAGCGTGCGGCCTGCTGCGCCGTGTGGAAGCCTTCCCGGTAGACCCAGAGCCTCCGGCCGGATTCGTCCTCGACCACGTAATAGTCCCGGGCCGGTGCGGGGGCGTGCCACCAGGCGTCGGCAATGCGCTCCGGTCCTTCGGCATGGGCGATTCGGTGCAGACGTCGGCGCCAGCGGAAACGCTGGGGCGGCCCGTCGGGGGCCAGCGAGAACACCTCGTCGGCCATTTCGCTGCGAGGGAAGAGGACGAGGGGGCGGGACGGCACGGGGCCGCCCGGGCGCGCATTTCCCCGCCCGGCCCAGTCGAGGGCCACATGGTTCACCCGCCACGGTTCCAGGGCGTCGGCGCGTTCGGGGATATGGCTCGCTCGTGGGCTCACCCTTATCACCCTGGCCCTGATGCGCTGGCGCAGGGCATCGGCGAGGCGGGCGGTTCCGTTGCCTTCCGCGCGTCGATCGAGGCCCGTATCAGCGAGGGAGTCCTGGCGCGCTTCCAGCCGGCCGATGCCGGTCACGTCGAGCCGCACGGTCTCGAAGCCGAAGCCGGCATCGAGGGCCGGGCCGAGCCGGTCGAGGCGCAGGTCCAGCAGCCGACCGATCTGGATGGGGCACAGGGTCGGTTCCGACAGGCCGAGATCGAGGGTCTTCTCGATGCCGTCGACCCGATGCAGGCTCAAGCGCAGGGATTGCGCGCCCATGCCCGATGCGGCGAGACGGGGAGCGATCTCCCGCATCAGCCGGATGGCGGTGGCGACGATGCCGGCCTGATGTCCGATCGGGTCGAGGAAGCCCTGGCTCGCGCCGAAGGCGGCAGGCTCGGCCAAGGAGACCAGCGGTTCGGGCCTCCTCCCCAATGCCTGATCGAGGCGCAGGAGCAGGGTCTCGCCGAAGCGTCGGGCGAGGGGAGGGCGGGGCGCGTCGGCCAACGCTCCGATCCGGCGTAGGCCAAGGCGACGCAGCGAGTCCGAGATGGACGGCTCGATCCGCAATGCGGCGACGGAAAGCTCGCGCAGGGACGGTGCATTGTCTCCGGGCGGCACGATGACGGGCCTCGCCGAACCGCCGTGGCGGGCATGGGCGAAAGCGCAGGCGGGCGTGTCGGCCAGGGCCAGCCGGGCGGGAATCGCATTGGCCGACAGGCGACCGGAAAGGTCGGCCATCAGGCCTTCCTCTCCGCCGAACAGATGGCTCGCCCCCTCCACGTCGAGGAAGAAGCCGGCAGCCCCCTCTGCCGGTCCGAACGGCGCCACCACGGGCGTGTAGCGACGGGCCCAGAGGCAGAGCCGCGCGAGGGCGGCGGCATCGGCCTCCGGGTCGGCGGGGTGGACCGCGATGCCGGGGCCGATCCTCGCTCGGGCTCGCGCCAGGGGCTCTCCCGGGCGCAGGCCCAGGGCCCAAGCCTGTGCATCCACCGCCGTGATGCGCAGGCCCCCCGGGCCGATGGCGGCCACAACGGAGGGCGCGGCCGCTTCTGGCGCCGCGTGTTCAAGCCGTGTTCGAGCGCGCCTGAGGCGCGTCAGCGGCCACTGCTCCAGCCAGACCGAAACGATGCGCGGCATGATCCCACTCCAGAAGCCAATCCCCGGTCCGTCCGTTGCGGCAGCGGTCGAGCCGTGCCCGCCAGCAGGGCCGCTCGATGCAGCCGAAGCGGTCCCGCAGGGCCGCCCCCGACCCGATCCGCCAGCGGGTCGCGGCCATGTTCGGGTTTTCCGCCTGCGGTGGCCGCAGGACGAGGAGGAGGCGGGAGGCCGCCTCGCCCGCCAGATGCAGCCGCCGGCTCTGTTTCAGCGGCAGGCCGGCATCCACCAGCCCCGCCACTGCCCTCAGGCCCTGAGACCGCAGGGCTTCCTCCACGGCGCGGTAGGCATCCGCGTCGTTCTCCACCTCCAGGATCAGCAGGCGGCCCGGATCGAGGCCGAGCCCGGCGAGCCCATGGCCGTAGGGCGTCGGATGGCTCTTGCCGATGACGAGGAGCGCCTCTCCCTCCACCCGCGCGAGGTGACGCGCCACGAGGGCGAGGGTGAAGCCCAGGGCCGCCGCCTCGTCGCCTTCGGCTTCCGGCGCGATCTCGTGCGGTCGCCCGAGCGTGAGGCCGTTGCCGGGAAGCCCCGAATCGATATGGGCGATTCCCAGGGGCAACGACTCGACGCGGAGGGGGGCGGAATGTCCTCCCTCGTGATCGCGCAGGGCGGCCATCGCAACCCTCCGGCGCCGCGCGAACTCGTCCGTGTTCGTCTCGCCCTCATCGCGCATTGTCCGTTGAGCCAAAGCCATCCTGTCCGCACCGTCGCCAGACGATAAGAACAAAACAAGAACACACTCAACAGGTTTCAGGGGTCTGAAAAATTTCCCAACGCAAACAGTCGTTTCCCCTGTGGACGGCTGTGGATGAGTGTGGACGGGCGAGAATCGGAAGGGCGTTCGAGCCCTTCGTTGTGGACTTGACCCCATGGCCGGACCCGGCATTGTCCCTCCGCCGTGCCGGACCCCCGGCGCATCAGCCGGGAGAGAATGCCCATGCGCCTCGACCAAGCCGCCCAGTGCCAGGACCTTCATCGCCCGACCGGAAACAGCCAGAAGGCCGGTTCCCTGTTCGGTAAATCGCTGATCGGCCTGATGTTGCTCGTGGGCTCCTTCTCCGGGGCCGCCTTCGCGCAGGCGCCAGGCCAGGTCAGTCCCGGCCAGCCGGGCCGTGGGATGAGCGCCGCCCCGGCGACCGATGCCGCAGCGGCTCCGGGGCCCAGGGCCAGGACCAGGCGGGTCGTGACGCCGTCGCAGCCGATCCAGGTTTACGATGCGCGGATCGAGGGGGGAGACCTGCGGATCTCAGGCAGCGTGCGCAAGGCCGGCAGCGTCGTCATTCTCGACGAAGACATCTCGGTGATGGCCGATTCGCGCGGGCGTTTCCTGTTCCGCCTTCCCTACCGGCCGCCTACCTGCGTCGCGGCGCTGAAGGCCGGTGAGGACGAGAGGGAGGCGGTGGTGGCCAATTGCGCGCCCACGGGCGAGCCCGGCCCCAAGGGCGATGCGGGCCCCGCAGGTGAAACCGGGCCGCAGGGCATGGCAGGGCTTGTCGGACCGCAGGGGATTGCGGGCCCCGCGGGCGAGGCTGGGCCGAAAGGGGAGACGGGACCGAAGGGCGAGGCCGGGCTCAAGGGGGAGACTGGCCCCCAGGGACCGATCGGTCCCAAGGGCGATATGGGTCCCAAGGGCGATGTCGGTCCCAAGGGTGAGGTTGGGCCAAAAGGCGATGTCGGCCCCAAGGGGGAAACGGGTCCCAGGGGGCCTGCCGGTCCTCAGGGCGAGCCGGGAGCGGCCGGCATCACGGCCAGCGCCGCCAACTCTAGCTTGCGTCCCGTCCGCAACGAGACGTGCTCGACAAGCGGCTGCGAGTTGAGCTGTGCCAGTGGCGAGGCCTTCGTCTCGGCCTATTGCCTGCCCTCGGGTAGCCCGTCCTTCGCCAATGGCGGCGCCAGCGCGTCCTGCCCGTCCGATGCCAAGGGCATGGTCGGGTTCTGCACGCGTCTATAGTTCCGGATCGGCCTCATCGAGCCAGTCCATCATTCCGGCGGCCGCCGCACGGCCGCTGGAAAAGGCTCCCTGCAGCAGGTAGCCGCCGGTGGGGGCTTCCCAATCCAGCATCTCGCCGGCGACGAAGACCCCCGGCCGCGCTTTCAGCATGAAGCGGTGATCTACGGCCTCGAAGGCGACGCCCCCCGCCGTGGAGATCGCCCGGTCGATCGGACGGGGAGCGAGCAGGCGCAAGGGAGCCGCCTTGATCAAGGCGGCGAGATCGCCCGCCGAGGATGGAAGCGCGCGGCCGGCCGCCTCGCGCAAAATTCCTGCCGCCACGGAGTCGAGCCCCGCATCCTTGCGCAGACGCGTGGCGAGGGAGGCGCCCTGTTTGTGCGTCGCGAGGCGTCGCATCAGCGCATCCTCGCTGAGGTCCGGCCGCAGATCGAGCACGAGACGAGCTTCGCCGCGTTCCTCGATCGCGTCGCGGATGAGGCGTGAGAGGGCATAGACCGCCCCGCCCTCGATCCCGTCCGCAGTGATCATGGCCTCGCCGCGCACGGTCTCGCCGCCGAGCCTGAGCACGACGCGCTTCAGAGGGGTCCCGGCGAAGCGTTCGCGGAACACGTCCGACCACGGCACGCCGAAGCCGACATTGGCGGGTTTGAGCGGCGAGACGGCGATGCCTGCCCCGGTGAGAAGCGGGACCCAGGTCCCATCCGAGCCGAGCCGTGGCCAGCTCGCTCCGCCAAGCGCCATCAGGGTCGCCTGGGGGGCCACCGTGACGCGTCCGTCCGGGGTCTCGAAAGCCAGGCTTCCATCCGCCTCCCAACCCAGGAAGAAATGCCGTGTGAGGATGCGGACGCGGGACGCATCGAGCCGCCCCAGCCATGCCCGCAGGAGCGGGGAGGCCTTGAAGCTTTTCGGGAATACACGGCCGCTCGACCCGACGAAGGTCGGCTGGCCGAGCCCCTCGCACCAGTCCCGCAAGGCTTGCGGAGGAAACGCGTCGACCGCCTTCGCGAAAGACGGATTCGCTGGGTGGTAGCGGCGGTGGAACGCCTCCAGCGGCTCGCTATGCGTGAGGTTGAGGCCGCCCCGCCCGGCGATGAGGAACTTGCGCCCCACCGAGGGCATCCGCTCGTAGATCGTGACGCGGTGACCGGCCTCGGCCAGAATCTCGGCGGCAGCGAGCCCGGCCGGGCCTCCGCCGATCACCGCGATGTCTCGTGACGTCAATCCTGTCATGGACGTTGGGAGGCCGTGGCGGAGCCCGACTGTCAAGGGCGGAGGTCGGTTTGTTGGCTCAGCCTGCCTCGGCTGCGACCAGGGCGAAGGTGAGGACATCCACTGAAGCCGCTCCTCCCCGCAAGAGCACCCGCGATGCGGCATTGGCGGTGGAGCCGGTGGTCGTGACATCGTCGATGAGTAGGATTCTTCGCCCCTGGAGCCTGGGCTTCGCCGATGCGGGGACCCGGAACGCGCCCTGGAGATTCGTCGCCCGCGCCGCGCGGCTGAGCCCGACCTGCGAGCGCGTCGCCTTCACCCGGGCGAGAAGCGAGGTCTCGCAGGGCAGGGACGCAATGCGGCCGATACCGCGGCCGAGGAGGGCGGCCTGGTTGAAACGACGGCGCCACAGCCGGGTCCAGTGCAGCGGCACGGGAATGAGGCAATCGGCCTCCCGCAGCAATTCGGCGCCCGCCGATGCCATCATCCGCGCCATGGGGGCGGCGAGATCGAGCCGGTCCTCGTATTTCAGGCGGTGAACGAGATCGCGCGCCACATCGTCGTAAAGCGCGACGGCCCTGGCCCGCCCGAAGACGGGGGGATCGGCGATGGCGCGCGGGGACAAGAGAGGGCCGAGCCCCAGATCGACGGGAAACGGCGTGCCCAGGCGCGGGCAATAGGGCTGTTCGATGAGGCGCAGGCTCGACCAGCAGCGGGGGCACAAAGCATGCGGATCGGCGGTGGCGGCGCCGCAGCCGGCGCAGGTCGGCGGGTAGATCAGGCCGAGGGCGCCCGCCGAGATCGAACGGACACCTCGCCGAAGAAATTGGGCGGCGGACACCATAATGCGTGCTTAGGTCCAGTTCGTCGCTTCGCGAAGACCTTACGCAACATTGTCCCGGCGAAGCGACGTCCGGAAAGCGGCGCCTTACTGTGCCGCGGGCTGCTGGCCCTGATTCTGCTGCTTGTCCTTCTTGCTGGCCCTGTGGTGGCCGATGGCGCAGCCGGCTGCCGCCCCCATCTTGCCGTGTCCGGCCATATGGCCGGCGACGCCGCCCACGAGCGCGCCCTTGATGCAGCCCTTGGCTTCGGCGGCCCCACTCAGCGAGAGGGCCGTGAGGGTGGACAAGGCGATTCCCGTCAGAAGTCGAATCATGAATCCGGTCTCCGGTTTCCGTTATGATGCGCCAACCTCCCGCCGCTCTGCCCCGTTCCGGCTGGCAGGATCACGTTTTCGCGCCAGCTATAGGAGCGAGATGACCAGCCCACCGCCCCTCTTCGATACGGCCCTTGCCCGTCTCCGCCTCCTGCGCGCCACCCGTGCGGGCTATGCCGATTTCCTGCTGGCGCGACTCGCCGAGGATCTCGACGATCGTCTCGCCGCGGTGCTGCGCCCCTTTCCCGAGGCGCTCGACCTCGGGACGCCGAGTTCCGCCCCCGCCCGCCATCTTCTGCGCTCCGGCCGCGTCGGCGCCGTCACCCGTGTGGCGCCACTGGCCGAGGCCGGCGATGGTCTCGGCCTCGCCGTCGGCGATCCGGAAGCGCTGCCGCTGGCGGCTTCCCGTTTCGATCTCGCCCTGTCGCTACTGGCCCTGCAGCACGTCAACGATCTGCCGGGTGCGCTGGCCCAGCTGCGGCGGGTGTTGAAGCCCGACGGGCTGTTCGTCGGCTGTCTCCTCGGCGGGCGCACCCTCACCGAACTGCGCCAGTCCTTCGGACAGGCCGAGGCCGAGATCGAAGGCGGAATCAGTCCGCGCGTGGCGCCCTTCGCCGAGGTGCGCGAGATGGGCAGCCTGCTCCAGCGCGCCGGCTTCGCCCTGCCGGTGACGGATGTCGACGCGATAACCGTGCGCTACGCCGATCCCTTCGCCCTGATGCGCGACCTGCGCGCCATGGGCCTCACCAACGTGCTGACCGAGCGCCGCCGCACGCCTCTGCGCCGAGACACCCTGATGCGGATGGCCGCGATCTATGCCGAGCGGTTCGCCGATTCCGACGGGCGCCTGAGGGCGACGTTCGAGATCCTGTGGCTTTCCGGCTGGGCGCCGCATGAGAGCCAGCAGAAGCCGCTCAAGCCCGGCAGCGCCAAGTCCCGTCTCGCCGACGCCCTGGGCGTTCCCGAGATCACGCCCGGCACAACCAGCGATTCCTGAGGAGACGATGATGAAACAGCCCGGCCCGGACCATCCCATCACCATCGAGACGAGCCCTCTGCGCGTCCGCGTCATCCTAGACGGAACGGTGATCGCGGAATCGGGAGCTGCCCTCGTCCTCCACGAGGCGAGCTACGGGCCGGTCTATTACCTGCCCCGCGCCGATGCGCGCTGGGAGCATTTCACCCGCTCGGCGCGCAGGAGCCACTGCCCCTACAAGGGCGAGGCCAGCTACTACACGCTGACGGTCGGCGACACGGTTCGGGCCGACGCGGTCTGGAGCTACGAGACTCCGTTTCCCGCCGTCGCCGAAATCAAGGATCATCTCGCCTTCTATCCGGACAGGGTCGACGCCATCGAGGTGGGCTGAGTTCCGTCATACGCGGGATTGTCCGGCCTTCTCCCAGAAGGCCGATTTCCGCCCGTGCGCCTTGCGTAACGCGTCGCGATAGGCGGCGTGGTCCGGCGTGAGGTCGCCCGGTTCGAGGCGCTGCGCCAGGGTATCGAGGGTCAGGAGGTGGCGTGCGCCGTAACCGTAGGCGCTGGAGCGGCCCTTGCTCAGCATGTCGTCGATCATGCAGCGGTAGAGCAGGCTCGCCGCCTTCGGGCTCGCCTCTTCCAGAGCCTCGGCCGCGGGAGCGAGGATCTCATAGCGGTTGCCGTCCCATGTCGCGGCCTTGTCGATGACGAGGCGCGCGGCGCGATCGAGCTTGGGCCAATGCACGAGGAAATGCAGGGCGCGGTAGGGGTCGTCGTGAGACGCCGCATGGTCGAAGGCGCGCTCCAGCGCCTCTTCGTCCTCGAAATCGGGAAGCTTGGCGACGTAGTCGCGCAGCATCTCGCGGTCGAGACGGGCTTCGAAACAGGCCCAGCGCTTCGCCTGTGCCTCGTCCCTGCGGCCGAGAGCGTCGAGGATGCGGATTTCGAGGGAGGCCCGCTCACGCTGGGGCGCGTCCGGGTCGAAGCTTCCCGTCAGCATCTGCTCGCGGGTGACGACGACGATTCCGCGTTTCTGCGGCCGTCCGATCCAGTCGAGCGCCTCGGCGGCGCGGTTCGCCGAGAGCAGACGCTCCGCTACGGCCATCGTGTTGGGATGGTCGGGGGACATCGCCTGTTCCAGGGCGATGAAAGCCTCGACGTCGCCGCGCCGGTCGGCGAGGGCCTGGCGCATCCGCAGCAGGCGCATGCGCTCCATCTTCCGGTCCCAGCCCTGCGTGCTGAAGGCGGCCGAGCGGGTTGCCGGCTTGCCCGATCCCTTCGGTTCCGGCGGTGTCGCCGATGCGAGGGCCGCGTCGACCGGCTCCAAAGCGGTATCGGGCAGGCCCTCCACCACCGTGAGCAGCAGGGCATCGAGGATGCCGAACCCGTCCGTCTCGAGGAGCGGCACCAGTTTCACGGCCAATCGGGCGGTCTCGGCCGGAGGGAGCCGAAGCGCCAGATCGGCGGCGGCATGCGCCGCCCGTTCGTAGACGCCCACCACCTGACCGCTGGAATCGTCGACGCGCTCCAGCACGCCCTGCGCCCCGCCCAGGAAACGGATCAACCGATTCAGGGCGGAATCCACGTCGAGAGGAGCCAGTTCCGAGACGATGGTGGAGATCGTGGCGTCGAGATCGGCGGCGAAGCTGCGCCGTTTCTGCCAGTCGATGTAACCGTGGGCCCGTTCGAGGGCGGTCAACCGTCTGTCGATCAGGGCGGCGACGGCATCGGGTCCCTGCAATCCGGCGATCGCGGCGGTGACGAGCTTCTTGAAGGCGGGATTGCGCGCGGTCTCGTCGAGGACGAGGCCGATCAATCGGTCGAGCCCCAGCGGCGCCAAGGTCTCGGGCGACGGCGTGGTCTTGCGCGTGACGCGCTTCGGCTTCTCCGCCGCGACCGCGCTCGGCTTGGGGGCCGTCTTTACCGCTGCCTTGCGCGCCATGCTTTCCGTCTCCCGCCTCCGACGGACAACCTGTGGCGGCAGGGTGCAGCCATCAAGGTCCGAGGAGATCGACCAGGAACGGGATCAGCGGCGCATCGGCGGGCGGCATCGGCTGGTCCTTGAGTTCGCGCGGGCGCACCCATTTCAGCGCCTGCCCCTCCATGGAACGGGCCATGCCCTCCCAGCGGCGGCAGACATAGAGCGGCATCAGCAGGTGAAAGTCGGGATAGGCGTGGCTCGCGAAGGTCAGCGGAGCAAGACAGGCCTCCTTCACCTCGATCCCGATCTCCTCGCGCAATTCGCGGATCAGGGTCTCCTCCGGCCGCTCTCCCGGCTCGACCTTGCCGCCCGGGAACTCCCAGAGACCGGCGAGCTGCTTGCCCTCCGGGCGCTGGGCCAGGAGAACGCGGCCATCCGTATCCACCAGGGCGACCGCCACCACGAGGAGGATGCGGAACGGAGGCGGCGTCACGGCGGAGTCTTGTGTCACGGCAGGATCGCGAAGCTGGCCGAGACCTCGGCACTCGTCTCGATCGTGCCCGCCGCCAGCGGCACCGGCACGCCGGAGCGCTTGGACCGCATCGGGGCCGCCGCCATCGCCATCGGCATGCCGCCGCCCTGGGGCGTCGTCTGGATCGACAGGGGCGCTCCGAGCTTCACGCCGGCGGCCTCGGCGAGGCGTCCGGCCTGCGCCATCGCATCCTTCATGGCCGCCACCTGTACGGAGGCCTCCGCCGCATTCGGATCCTTCAGGCCGAACGCCACGCCCTCGATCCGGTTGGCGCCGGCATCAAGGGCTTTGCGCATCAGCTCGCCGAGCTTGCCCATATCCGAGAGGCGCACCCGCACGCTGTTGGCGGCGCGGTAGCCGTCCGGCTTCTCGGTAGTGCTGCCGTCGGGCTGGCGTACCTCCCGCGTCGCCTGGGTGAGGATGACCGCCGTCGTGCCGATATCGCTCTCGCCGACGCCAAACCCGGCCGACAGCGTGATGAGCGCGCGGGCGACGTTGCTCGCTCCGTCGAGGGCGGCAGCAGGCGTCGCGCCCTTGGCTTCGATCCCGATCTCAACCGAGGCGAAATCCGGTGGTGTCTCGGCGCGGGCGCGGCCGGTGACGACGATGCGGCTCTCACGCTTGTCGTGCTCGTCCGCCCATGCGGGAAGCGCCAGGGCGGCGAGCAGAACGGATGCGACGGCGATCCGGAATCGGCGCGGAGCGCGCTCGGACGAGCGGCTCATGAACGGTAATCCCCGTTGATCTCGATATAGCCCTTGGTCAGGTCACAGGTCCAAACCCGCGCCGTGCCATGGCCCAGGCCGAGATCGACCGTCACGGCGACGTCCGATTCGCGCATGACGGCGCTCGCTGCCGCCTCGCTGTAATCCGGGTCGCGGGCGCCCTCGCGGGCGACGCGGACGTCGCCGAACCAGATCGCGAGGCGATCGCGGTCGGCGGGCTCCCCGGCCTTGCCCACCGCCATGACGACGCGGCCCCAATTGGCATCCTCCCCGGCAATGGCCGTCTTCACCAGGGGCGAATTGGCGATGGACATGGCGATGCGGTGGGCCGAGGCATCGTTCGTCGCGCCCTTCACGTTGACGGTGACGAACTTGCGCGCGCCCTCGCCATCCTTGGCGACGAGCTGCGCCAGCTCGATGAGCAGATCGTCCAGCGCCGCGCGGAAGCCCGACAGGCGGGCGTCGCCCGGATCGGTCACGGGTGCGTTGCCGGCGGCTCCGGTGGCGAACAGCATCAGCGTGTCGGAGGTGGAGGTGTCGCCATCCACCGTCACGCAGTTGAAACTCGTCTGCGTGCCGGCGCTCAGAAGGGTCTGGAGCACGACCTGCGGCAGGGCCGCGTCGGTGAAGACGAAGCTCAGCATCGTCGCCATGTCGGGGGCGATCATGCCCGCGCCCTTGGCGATGCCGTTGATCGTCACCGTTGTCCCGTCGATCGTCGCTGTGCGCGTGCCGAGTTTGGGGAAAGTGTCGGTGGTCATGATCGCCTGCGCCGCCGCCGCCCAGGCCGCTGGGCCGGTCTCGGTCCGGGCCGCGCAATCGCTCAGCACACCTTCGAACTTGGTCGCGTCGAGGGGCTCGCCGATGACGCCGGTGGAGGCGATGAAGACCTCGTCGGGCCGGCATCCCGCCGCCTCGGCACCGATCTTCGCGGTGAGTTCCACGGCGTCCCGTCCACGCGCTCCGGTGAAGGCATTGGCATTGCCGGAATTGACGATGAGGGCGCGGGCGCCTTCCTTCGCCAGGGCTTCGCGGCACCAATCCACCGGTGCGGAGGGGCATTTCGAGCGGGTGAACACGCCCGCCGCCTGTGTCCCCGGCTGCAACGCCAGATAGAGCACGTCGGTGCGCCCGGAATAGCGGATGCCCGCCTGCGCGGTGGCGATGCCGACGCCGGCGATGGGCGGCAGGTCCGGCACGGATTTCGGTGCGAGGGGCGAGACGGGGGGAGTTTTGGCGGATGACATCAGTCGGTCGGGCTCCGGCAATCCGCCGCTATCGATTCTCTGGCGGCGCGGCGGTGTTGCATCGCCCACCGCCGCCACGTCAACACCGGCGGGCGCTTTCGAGGGAACAGTCAAGCTCCTCGGGGATTTCCTGTATCCGACGCGACGGACATCTGCGGACGCCTTGTCCTGCAGTGCAAACGTGTCCTACGATGACGCGTCGCACAGAAGATACGTGCTGGAACCGGCTTGAGCCGATCCAGGCGCGCCCAGGCGGAAACGAGGAGTTTCGACCATGGAACCGACGGCTTCCACCGGTGGAGCCTACGGCGTTCAGGTTCTGATCGCTGGACGACAGAAGCACTGGCGCGACGAGGTGGCATCGCAGATCCGGCGTGCCGGATACGCCGCCACGACCGTCGATTCCGGCGTCGATGCGATGACGGTTCTGGCCCTTGGCCTCCCGGTCGACGTGCTCGTCACCGATATCAGCCTCAAGGGCGAGTTGTGTTCGACCAAGCTTGTCCTCGAAGCGCGCGCCCTTCGGCCCGACCTGCGGATCGTCTTCGCCAACGAAGCGCCGCGCGACCCTCTGCCCGAGGTGATCGAGGACGGCCATGACGACGTCTACGTGACGAACGAGGTCAGAAACGACGCGGTCGCCAGCACCGTGCGCGAGGCTCTCGGAAACCGAGATTGATCTTCAAGGTTCTTCCGATCGGGTAACGAGAAGGGCGGCCGGGACATCACTGTCTCGGCCGCCCTTCTCGTTACATCGCCACGGCTCCAAGGCACGCTATGCCGGCGTGCCTTCGGCGTCAGGGAGCCGTCTTGGTTTCCGCCGGCTTGGCGTCGGGCGCCCTCGTCTCCGTCGACTTGGTGTCGCCGGAATTGGGCTTGGCCTGACCGAGATAGACATATTCCGGCGCGGCGCGGAGCTGATCCTTGTTGGTGTCGATCGTCGCCTTCATCGCCTTGTCGTCGACTCGGGCGAGCTTCAGGGCGCTCGGATCCACGGCCACGTATTTCGTGCCGATGCCGAGGAATCCGCCGACGCCGACGACCCAGGCTTTGATCGTGCTGCTCTCATCGAGAACGATGTCGGCGATCTCGCCGATCGTCTCGTTGGCGCCGTTCTGGATGGTCAGGCCGATCAGCTTGGAGGTGACCCGGTCGGACGGCGCCTGTGCGACGAAGGTCGGACGCAGGTCGTTGTTGAGAGTGGCGGGGGCCGCCGGAGCCGGAGCCGAGCCCGCATTCTGCGGATCCGCCGTCTGAGCACCGGCAATCGACGCTCCAGCGAAGACGAGGGGCGTTGCGAGGGTCGCTGCAAGCAACAGGATGCGCATAGGGGCGTGTCTTTCCGCTCTGGGTTCGGTGGTCGAACTCGGTCCTCGCTCAAGCTGAGCCCTTGCGAAAGGTTCCACCCGCGATGCACCCGATAGTGGACAGTCCGGATCGCCGGACTAGTTTTCGTCAGGGCGGAAGCGGGCCGATTCCAGCCTCTGTCCGCCCAGGGAGCGACCCCCGATGACCCTACTTCGCCGACAGGCCCTGTTTCTTCTCGGCAGCGTCATCGCAACCGGTGCGCGCGCCGCGACCAGCGAGGGCAATGCGAGGGCCTTCGCCTTCGAGAAACCGGAAGGCGGGCTGATCGCTCTCAAGGATTTCGCGGACAAGCCGATCCTCATCGTCAACACCGCCACCGCCTGCGGCTTTGCCGGGCAATTCTCGGGGCTTCAGGCTTTGTGGACGCGCTTCGGCGGGCGCGGCCTCACGGTGATCGCCGTGCCGTCGCCGGATTTCGGCAACCAGGAGCCTCTCGATGGAATCGCCGTCGCCGAGGCCGCCCGCCGGAATCACGGCGTCACGTTTCCGGTCGCCGCCAAGACCCATGTGCGCGGGCCGCAGGCCCACCCGTTCTATCGCTGGGCCGCCGCCGAGAAGCCCGGTTCGACACCGAACTGGAACTTCCACAAATACCTGATCGGCCGTGATGGCGGCCTCGTCGGCGCCTATCCCTCGTCGGTGGAACCCAACGATCCTCGCATCGTCACTGCCATCGCCGGTGAGCTGAGTCAGAGCTGATGCCCGAGGCCCGAGATCATTGCGGGATGTCGCGGGGCGGGCGAAGCGGCTCGACCCGCCGCGGGCGTGCGGCTTGTCGTCTCGTGCCTCCGCGCGACGAGCGTTCGTAGACCCCATCGGAACGTGAAGGAGCCGCGGACGGATAGTTCGACGCGAAGGGGTTGGCCGGTACGCGCTCGGGGCTTCCGAACAGGCTTCCGCCGGATTGCGCCCAGGCCGATGGGCCGGCCAAGATCGTCAGGAGGAAGGCTGCAGTCAGGTTCAGGCGCATCGCCGATTTCCTTTTCAGTCGGTCTTTGACGCCATAGCCCGGCTTCCCACATCCGGCGAGGCATCGTCCGATGCGCCGTCCTCCTGCGGCTCGAAAGGAAGAAACAGATGGACCCTCATGAATTCGAGCATGACGGCGCGCGTTTCGAGGTGCGCTTCGAGCGTGTCGCCGAGGGCTGGCTCGGCCATATCCATCGTGAGGGGGACGACGTCACGCATATCATGGCCTTCCCGGATGGTGCCGGCTACGATTCCGGCGATGTGCGCGGTTCGTTGATCGCCGGTTGCGAGGCGGCCGTTTCTCGCATGACGCAGGCTCCAGCCACCCGTCACTGAGCCGCGACGGAAGCTGGGGACGGAACTTGGGGACGGAACCTGGGACAGCCCCGCTCCGTTCGCCATGCCAAGCACTTGGCGCCAAAATGTCGGCGCCTCGAGGAGGAACCAGCATGTCCGAGATCACCTATCGCATCGTCGAGCACGATGGCGGCTTCGCCTACAAGGTCGGCGACGTTTTCTCCGAGACCTTCCCGAGCCACGACGAAGCGCTGCAGGCCGCCCAGGCCGCCGCTGCCGAACAGCAAGTGCCGGGCTCCACCGAGGGTATCCGCTACCAGGACGGCAAGGGCGACTGGCACGACGAAACAGCCCAGGGCAACGACCGTCCCACGGCGAAGGTCGTCGATTAACTCACGCTCAGTTCCCGCCGGTCTCGTCCTGTCGTGGGACGGGACCGGTACGGATTTCCGGTCGGCTCGCTCTGAGACCGCTGCCTCAGCCCCGACAGAGATGCTTGCCGCTCAGCCGGTTTTGGCGACCGGCTGTCTTTCGGTGGCGCTCCACTGCGCGGCCGCCACGTATCTCGTCGGGCCTCCTTCGCCGTTGCCGTTCTTACCGCTGTGGCAGGTTCGATTCCGGCCGGTGCCTTTTGCCTCGTAGAGAGCCATGTCGGCCGCTTCGACCAGCGCTACGGCCGTGGCGGCGTGGCCGCAGCTCGTCGCCACGCCGATGCTGACGCTGACGAAGCCGAGGTGATCGTTCCGGTTTCCGTGAATCAGGCCCTTCTCCGCGATGCTGCGGCGGAACCGTTCCGCGACCCCATAGGCCTCGTCGGGATCGCTGGTGTGCATCAGGACTGCGAATTCCTCGCCACCATAGCGGCTGACGAACGCACCCGACCCCGCAGCCGTCTTCGCCAGCAGGGCGGACACTTCACGCAGGCACGTATCGCCGGCGCCGTGGCCGTAATGGTCGTTGAACAGCTTGAAATAATCGACGTCGATCAGCATCACGGCGAAATGCCGGCCTCCGAGGCTCGCTTCCCAGAACTCGGAGAGCTCGCGCGCAAAAGCGCGCCGATTGGCGATGCCGGTGAGCGGATCGGTGGTGGAAAGATGAGCGAGGGTCGTGTTGTCCTCGGCCAGGCGCTTGGCGCGCAAGCTCTCGCGCAGGTTGACCAGGTAGTCACGCCGGTTCGCGGCTTCGATCTTGTAGGTGGCGACGAGGCTGAAGAGGATGCCCGTCATCATGTCGAGGCCGAGGACGCCGCCCACCGGCGCTGCGATGTCCGGCTTCAGATACAGTCCCGCCGCCACCGCGATGGCCGTGATACCCGACAGGAAGCAGGCCCAGAAGAACCGCAGCGGCAGGGTGATGTTGGCGAAGAGCACACTGAGCCAGATCGTCGCCGTGGTCAGCGAGACCAGCGGACCCGTTCCCATCCAGAAAATCAGGATGGGGATACCGGTGGCCGCGAGCATGCCGATTCCGCCAATGGCTTCGCGGACCGGACCACTGACCCACCCTACCGCCCAGATGATCAGCAGAGCCAGCGGCGTCATCGCCAGGACCCGCAACCCGACATTGAGGAGGGCGAGGTCCGGCGTCGTCACGAAACCCGCGACGTTGTAGACGTGGAAGACCACCATGCCGAGGACGATCGTGTAACGGATGTCCCGGACGCGCTTCTCGCGCGTGTCGTACTCGAAACGTGCTTCGAGCTCGGATTCGAAGGCGAGTTTGAGGGTCCTGGCACGCAACTGCCGATCGATGGCGCTAAGCAGGCGCATGTCTTTACCGGCACCGGGAAAATCGGGTGCCAGAGTTCCGTCTGCACTAAGCCGGCGTACCGGTCTTTCACTCACGCGATCCGCCCACGGCTCAAAGTCGTTCGCCCCGAATTCATTGTCGTCCAAGCCTCAGACAGCACCGTCTTCAACCTCGACATTGCCGTTCGGTCGCATCGTCACGTCGATAATAACGCCAATACGCATTATGATCCCTAACAGTGCTGAACCCCCTTGAAAAAGATCGTTCAAATTCGAACGATCTTGCATGCAATCCCGGGGAAATTTCCACATTGCCGGAAGCCGGATGCGCAAGGGGCATTTGCGCTTTGCACCCGACCTCGTGCATCTCGCTAGGAGTCCCCTGCCGGCCGATGGCGCCAGGTGGGGTCGTCACGTTCGGAGATAGCCTTGCCGCCTCGTCAGACCGACCATGAGATCGATCCGCTCTTCGTCGAGCGTCGCTCGCCCCGCGCCTTCACCGGCGAGGCCGTGCCGGAAGCGGAATTGCTGCGGATGTTCGAGGCCGCCCGATGGGCGCCGTCCGCGTATAACTCGCAGCCCTGGCGCTTCCTCTACGCCCTGCGCGACACGCCCGATTGGCAGGTTTTCTTCGACCTGATCGTGCCCGGCAACCAGAAATGGGTGAAGGATACCGGCGCCATCGTGATCCTGGTGTCGAATACGCAAATGAAGGTCGGCGACGAGCTCAAGCCGTCCTGGAGCCATTCCCTCGATGCCGGCGCGGCCTCGGCGAATTTCCAGCTCCAGGCGATCCGCCAGGGCTGGCACGCGCACGGAATGACCGGGTTCGACCGGGAGCGCACGATCACGGCCCTCAATGTGCCGGAGACCTATCGGGTCGAGGCCGCCTACGGCGTCGGCCGTATGATCGAAGCGGGCAATCTCACGGAGGAGCAGACGGCGAAGGAGAGCCCGACCGGCCGTCGTCCGATCACGGATTTCGTGTTCGCCGGCGGATTCAAACCCACTGCGGCGTGAGGTCTTCGCCGTGCTGAAACCGGCTTCCGATTACGATGCCCTGGTGTCGGGCTTCGCCTGGGACATCCCCGAGCGGTTCAATATCGGCGTCGATGTCTGCGACCGCTGGGCCGGGATCGAGCCGGGACGCGCGGCGATCCACGACGTCTCGTCGTCGGGGGCGGTGACGACGACGACATTCGGAGGCTTGCGCGAGGCGTCGAACCGCCTCGCGCAAGCCCTCGTTGGGCTCGGCCTGCGCCCCGGCGACCGCATCGGTGTGCTTCTGCCACAATCGGCCGCCGTCGTGGTCGCCCATGCCGCCGCCTACAAGCTCGGCGCCATCGCCCTGCCGCTGGCGGGCCTGTTCGGCCCGGAGGCGCTGGAATACCGCCTGTCGGATTCCGGCGCCGCCGCGCTCATCACCGATGCGGCCGGACTGGCGAAGATCGAGGGCATCCGCCATGCCCTCCCGGCTCTGGCCCATCTCATCTGCCTCGACGGTGCCGTCGGCGGAGCCCTCGCCTATGCCGATCTGATCGCCTCCGCTCAGGACCGCTTCACGGCCATCGACAGCCGGGCCGACGATCCGGCCCTGATGATCTACACCTCCGGCACCACCGGTCTCGCTAAGGGGGCCCTGCACGCCCATCGCGTGCTTCTCGGCCATCTGCCGGGCTTTGCCATGATGCACGACTTCCCCCCCAAACCCGGCGACCTGATGTGGACGCCGTCCGATTGGGCCTGGGCGGGTGGTCTCCTCAACGCGGTCCTGCCGAGCCTGCATTACGGCGTGCCGGTGGTGGCGCGGGCCACCGCGCGGTTCGCGCCGGAGACGGCCCTGGCGCTCATCGCCGAACTCGGCATCACCACGACCTTCCTGCCGCCTACCGCCCTGCGGATGCTGCGCGGCGTGCCCGACCCGCGCGGACGCTTCGATCTGTCCCGGCTCCGCAACATCGCCTCGGCCGGCGAGGCTCTCGGCCCCGAGACCTTCGAATGGGTCCGTGGCGAACTCGGCCTCACCATCGGCGAGGCCTATGGCCAGACCGAGTGCAACCTCGTCCTCGCCTCCTGCAAGACGGCCGGCATCGCGCGCGCCGGCTCCACCGGCAGGCCGGTGCCCGGCCACCGGGTGATGATCCAGCGCGCCGACGGCAGCGAGACGGCCATCGACGAGCCCGGCGAGATCTGCGTCGCCCGGCCCGACCCGGTGATGTTCCTCGGCTACTGGAACCAGCCGGAGGCGACCGCCGCGAAGTTTCGCGGGGAATGGATGCTCACCGGGGACACCGCCCGGCGGGATGCGGACGGCTACGTCCATTTCATCGGCCGCGAGGACGACCTCATCACCTCGGCGGCCTACCGCATCGGCCCGGTGGAGATCGAGGATTGCCTCCTGCGCCATCCGGCCGTCGCTTCCGCGGCGGCGGTGGGCAAGCCAGACCCGCTCCGCACCGAAATCGTCAAGGCCTTCGTGGTCCTGCGTGAAGGGATCGCCGCGAGCGACGCCCTGGCCGACGAGATCAGGGCCTTCGTCCGCTCGCGTCTCTCGGCCCACGAATATCCGCGCGAGATCGCGTTCCGCGACTCCCTGCCGATGACGACCTCGGGCAAGATCATCCGGCGGCAGTTGCGCGACGAGGGCTGAGGTTCATCGACCGCGCGCAGGAGGGACCGGCGCGGTCGCTTCGACCGTCGGCGGCGCGATCACGCCCGGCGCGGGCAGGCCGAGGAGGAAGGCGAGATCGGGCGCGGCGTCCTCCGCGAGAAGATCGGCCAGCGTGTACCGGTCCAGCACCTCGAGGAAGGCGGCGAGGGCCTCGCCCAGCGCCTTCCGGAGTCGACAGGACGGGGTGATCGCGCAGGCTCCGTTCGCGAAGCATTCGACGAGGGCCAGATCCTCTTCCGTCTGCCGCACCACGGCGCCGACCACGATCTCGGCTGCGGGACGGGCGAGCCGCAGGCCGCCGCCGCGACCGCGCGTGGTCTGGACGAGGCTGATCCGGCCGAGCTGATGCACCACCTTCGTCAGATGGCTTTCCGAGATCCCGTAGGCGCGTGCGATCTCGGCGATCGAACTCACCCGGCTCTCGTTCAGCCCGAGATAGATCAAGGTGCGCAGGGCGTAGTCGGTGTAGCGGGTGAGGCGCATTCCACCCTCCTACAGGGTTTTAAAGATACATTCCGCTTGCATCTTCTAAAACACATCGGCGATAAGGTTTATATGAAATGAACCTTTGGAGCCTGTCCTTGTCCCAGCCCCTGACGCCCGCCACCATCGCCCTCATCAAGGCCACCGTTCCGGCCCTCGAAGCCCATGGGCTCACCATCACGAAGCGGATGTACGAGCGCCTGTTCAGGGACGAGGCGATGCGCGACCTGTTCAACCAGTCGCATCACGGCGAGACCGGTTCGCAGCCGAAGGCGCTGGCCCTGGCGGTGCTCGCCTATGCGCGCCACATCGACGATCTCGGCGCGCTGAGTGGCGCGGTCGAGCGGATCGCCCAGAAGCATGTCGCCCTGAACATCCTGCCGGAACATTATCCCTTCGTCGCGGACGCGCTCCTCGGTGCGATCCAGGACGTGCTCGGTGATGCCGCCACGGCGGAGATCTGCGCCGCATGGGGGGAGGCCTACTGGTTCCTGGCGAATATCCTGATCGGCCGCGAGGCGGAGATCGCGCGCGACCTCGCACACAAGCCCGGCGGCTGGAACGGATGGCGCGACTTCGTCGTCGAATCGGTGACTGAGGAAAGCGAGACGATCCGGTCCTTCGTGCTGGTGCCGCGCGATGGCGGGCCGGTCCTGCGTCACGAGCCCGGCCAGTATCTCGGCATGCTCATCGACCTACCCGGGCAGGGCGTGCTCAAGCGCAACTACTCGATCTCCTGTGCGCCGAACGAGCGGGCCTACCGCATCACGGTCAAGCGTGAAGAGCGGCCGGGCGAACCGGCGGGGATCGTCTCCAACTGGCTGCATGCAGAGGCAAAGCCGGGCACTGCCCTGCGCCTGGCGCCCCCCGCCGGCGATTTCTTCCTCGACCGTTCAACGACCGCCCCCGTCGTCCTCGTCAGCGGCGGTGTCGGCCTCACGCCGATGCTGAGCATGCTGGAAACGCTGGTCGAGACAGGGGCAGACCGGCCGGTCTGGTACGTCCACGGCTCCATCAGCGGGCGTTTTCATGCGATGCGCGAGCATGTCCGTGGCTTGGCGGCCCGAGCGCCGAACATCGGGGTCCGGACGTTCTACGCCGTGCCGGAGGACGGAGACCGCCAGGGCATCGATTACGATGCCGACGGCCTGATCACGGCGGATTGGCTGGCACGGGAGACTCCGCTCACCGAGGCGACCTACTATCTCTGCGGCCCCAAGCCGTTCCTCGCCTCCCTCGTCCACGGTCTCGCCCGGAATGGCGTTCCGGCCGAGCGGGTGCGGTTCGAGTTCTTCGGCCCCGCCGACGAACTCGTGGAAGAGCCCCGTCAGGCGGCCTGAGATTAGGCAGGCCTCAGGGCGAATCAGGGGCTGGGCGGGGCGGACCCGTCCCTGGCTTCCTGCAATCGGCGAACCCATTGCGAGAACGGGTCGTCGCTCGCCTTGGCGAAACTGTCCTGCGGTGTCGGCACGATCTCCGAGACCGTTCTGGGTATCGTCACGCCGTAGGTCGTCGTCAGCCAATCCCGGAAGGGAGGATTGTCGGCCTCCATCTCGTAATCCGGTTCGTCCTCCGGCTCCGCCTCGGGATGCGCGAGCCCGGTCCCCAACTCGTTGTGCCCGATGGCCAGAAGCCGCAGGAAATCGAGCGGGGTCCGTCCGAGCACGCAGAGCCCATCTCCCTCGGAACCGAGATGGACGATGCGCTGATATCCGTCGTCATCGAGCCAGAAAGCCGCGTAGGAACCGTCCGCGCCGGTCCGTGCGAAGGGGATCAGGCGCGCGGCAGTGTCCGGGTTTCCGAACCAGCCCTCGGCATAGGAGCGGGCCTCGTCCTCACGCTCGACCCGGAACAGAACGACCGCGCCGCGGTAAGGCGCCTCCAGCGGCTGAAGCGTCCCGAACACATCTCCGGGCACACGCTGGCTTTCGTGCAGAAGGCCCCGCTCCTCGATCCAGTCGAACAGCGAGGCGATCTCCGGCTGCAGCGTGAAGCCGGCCGGCAGGCGCGCGCGCATCTCGTCGGTGAAGCGTCCCATCTGCTTTCTCCTTCCCGTCCCGCTATCCTGATTCCAAACCGACGCAGCCTGGAACACGTATAAAGACATCTTTATGTCTTGATTGCTTCGCGCCGGTTCGCCTGCTATAGGCCTCGCCATAACGAAGCGAGAGACGGAGAAGCGACCCCATGGCCCAGGATTACATCGTCAAGGACATCGGTCTGGCCGATTACGGCCGCAAGGAAATTTCCATCGCCGAGACCGAGATGCCGGGCCTGATGGCGACGCGCGAGGAATACGGTCCGTCGCAGCCGCTGAAGGGCGCCAAGATCGCCGGCTCGCTGCACATGACCATCCAGACGGCCGTGCTGATCGAGACCCTGAAGGCGCTCGGCGCCGACATCCGCTGGGTCTCGTGCAACATCTACTCGACGCAGGACCATGCCGCCGCCGCCATCGCGGCCGCCGGCATCCCGGTCTTCGCCATCAAGGGCGAGACGCTCACCGAGTACTGGGATTACACCTCCAAGCTGTTCGACTGGCATGACGGCTCGATGCCGAACATGATCCTCGACGATGGCGGCGACGCCACCATGTTCGTCCATCTGGGTCTCCGCGCCGAGAACGGCGACACCGCCTTCCTCGACAAGCCCGAGTCGGAAGAGGAAGAGATCTTCTTCGCGCTCCTGAAGAAGAAGCTCGCCGAAAAGCCCAAGGGCTGGTTCGCCGGCCTCGCCGATTCGATCAAGGGCGTCTCGGAAGAGACCACCACGGGCGTGCACCGCCTCTACAATCTCGCCAAGGAGGGCAAGCTGCTCTTCCCGGCGATCAACGTGAACGACGCCGTCACCAAGTCGAAGTTCGACAACCTCTATGGCTGCCGTGAATCGCTGGTCGACGGCATCCGCCGCGGCACCGACGTGATGATGGCCGGCAAGGTCGCCATGGTCGCGGGCTTCGGCGATGTCGGCAAGGGCTCGGCCTCTTCGCTGCGCCATGCCGGCTGCCGCGTGCTGGTCTCGGAAGTCGATCCGATCTGCGCCCTTCAGGCCGCCATGGAAGGCTACGAGGTCGTGACGATGGAAGATGCCGCGCCCCGCGCCGACATCTTCGTGACGGCGACCGGCAACAAGGACATCATCACCCTCGACCACATGCGGGCGATGAAGGACCGGGCCATCGTCTGCAACATCGGCCATTTCGACAACGAGATTCAGGTCGCCGGCCTGAAGAACATGCAATGGTCGAACATCAAGCCGCAGGTGGACGAGATCACCTTCCCCGATGGCCACCGCATCATCCTCCTGTCGGAGGGACGCCTGGTGAATCTCGGTAACGCCACGGGCCATCCGTCCTTCGTGATGTCCGCCTCGTTCACGAACCAGACGCTGGCCCAGATCGAGCTCTGGACCAACCCCGGCAAGTACGAGAAACAGGTCTACACCCTGCCGAAGGCCCTCGACGAGAAGGTCGCCATGCTCCACCTCGAGAAGATCGGCGTGAAGCTCTCGAAGCTCCGCCCCGACCAGGCCGCCTATATCGGCGTCTCCGAGAACGGCCCGTTCAAGCCCGACCATTACCGCTACTGACACCGCTTCCGGGAGCCGGCGCTGCGGGGCCCTTGTGAGCGACATCGAAGAAAGCCCGGCCTCGCGCCGGGCTTTTTTTTCGCTGCGGTGGCCATGGCGCACCCGTGGCACAAGTGTGTCCTTTCTGCGCCGATGGCCGGGCAACCGATCGGCGACATGGTGAAGATAAGCTTAACCCTCTTCCGGCAGGATTCCGGCTCGCGCTAGTGTGGGGTGATTCCTCATCTGGAGGTAACCCCGCAGCCGCCTTTCGGGCGTCTGGCGGGATGGGCGCAACTGCGCCTCAGCGACGGTTCGTAGGGGCGGTACGTGTCATGAGGGTCGATGAAACGGCACGCCTGAACGGGCGTGTCGGCGCTGCCGTCGTCTCTGTCGCTGCCGGTGTGGCGGCGGGCGTCATGGTGGCCGGTCACGCCATGGCGGCGTCCGGCGAGGGCACGGCCATGCCGACGCCTACCGCCGCGACGCTCGGAGCCGGCTATGTCGGCGACCAATCCTCGTGGGTGATCGGCCTACCCTTGCACATGCACAATGCCACCGGCCTCGCGATCCTCATCGGCCTGATCATCTTCGCGACCATCCTGTCCCTGCTGCACCTGCGCGAGCGCGGACGCTGGACCCGGCGTGAGCGCGAACTCATCGCCGATCTCGACACCCTGCGCAGCTCCGAAGACCGGGCCGAGATGCTGCTCGGTGCCGAGCGGCAGGTCATCGTGACCTGGTCGGGGCGTGGCGAGCCCGTCATCGAGGGCGACCTCACCCTCGCCTTCGACGGCAACCGCGTGAAACCGGGTCCCGCCGGGCTGATCCTGGCTTTCGGGACATGGCTTCTGCCGGCGGATGCGGGTGCCATCGAAGCGTCTCTCGACGCTCTGCGCGAACGCGGCGCCGGGTTCCGCATGACCGTCCGCGCCCAATCCGGGCGGATCGTCGACGCGCACGGGCAGGCCCTGGCCGGTCGCGCTCTGCTGCGCCTGCGCGAGACCACCGAGGAGCATCGCGAACTCGCCGAATTGCGCGAAACGCTCGACGAGACCAAGCGCGGTCTCTCCGCCCTCGCGAACCTGCTCGACGCGATTCCCCAGCCGGTCTGGCGGCGCAACCGAGACGGCGGCCTTGCCTGGGTCAACACCGCTTATGTCGCCGCCGTCGAAGCCGGCAGCCGCGAGGCGGCGGTCGCCGAGGGGATCGAACTGCTCGACCGTCAGGCGCGGGATCTCATCGCCCGCGGTGAGGGCGACCGCACCGCGTCCGGGGGCAGGGCGGCAAAGCGACTCTCGGCGGTGGTGGCCGGCGGGCGCCGCATCCTCGACGTCACCGAGGCGGCCATCGATTCAGGCCGCGTCGGAATCGCCGTGGATGTCTCAGAACTCGAGAGCGTCCGCGCCGACCTGCAGCGCCAGATGGATGCCAATGTCCGCACCCTCGACCAGCTCCCCACCGCCGTGGCGATGTTCGATGCGCGCCAGCGGCTGATCTTCCACAACGCCGCCTATCGCCAGCTCTGGAGCCTCGATCAGGCGTTCCTCGATTCCGGCCCCCTCGACGGCGAGATCCTCGACCATCTGCGCGCGGCCCGGAAACTGCCCGAACAGGCGGATTTCCGAGCCTGGAAGGCCGACGTGCTCGCCGCCTACCGCGCCGTCGAAGCCAGTGAGACCTGGTGGCATCCGCCGGACGGACGTTCGCTGCGCGTCGTCGCCGACCCGAACCCTCAGGGTGGCCTGACCTACCTGTTCGACGACGTCTCCGAGAACGTGAAGCTCGAATCCCGCTACAACGCCCTGATGCGGGTCCAGGCCGAGACGCTGGACACGCTCAAGGAACCGGTGGCGGTGTTCGGCGCCGACGGACGCCTGACTTTCGCCAATCGCGCCTTCTCGACATTGTGGCGCCTGGATCAGGAGACCCTGGGCGAGCGTCCGCGCGTGGATGCGGTGATCGAGGTCTGCCGGAGGCTCTCGCCGGACGAGGAGCCCTGGCTCGACATCCGTGGCGCCATCACTGGCCTCGAGAGCCGGGCGGGCCTCACCTGTCGTCTGGAGATCGTGGATGGCACGGTACTGGATTGCGCCGCACAGCCTCTGCCGGAGGGAGCGACGCTGCTCACGCTCATCGACGTCACGGCCAGCGTGAACGTGGAACGGGCACTGACCGACAAGAACGATGCCCTGGAACGGGCCTCGCAGCTCCGCGACACCTTCGTCCACCACGTCTCCTACGAGCTGCGTTCGCCGCTCACCAACATCATCGGCTTTACCCAGCTTCTCGGCGACGAGACCGTGGGCGCGCTCAACGAGCGCCAGCGCGAGTATTCCGACCACATCATGCGCTCGTCGGGTGCGTTGCTCGTGATGATCAACGACATTCTCGATCTCGCCTCCATCGATGCCGGCTCGCTCGAACTCGCCCGCGAAGTCATCGACGTCCGGGCGACCGTAGAGGCGGCCACTCGCGGCCTGGAGGATCGCCTCGCCGAATCCGCCATCAGCCTCGATCTCGACATGCCCGACGACATCGGCAGTTTCGTCGCCGACGGAAAGCGCGTGCGGCAGATTCTGTTCAACCTGCTCTCGAACGCCGTTGGTTTCTCCTCCCCCGGCCAACTGGTTCGGGTGACGGCCCGCCGGACTGAGTCGGAACTCACGCTCACCGTGCGCGACGAGGGCCGCGGGATGCCGGAAGACGTCGCCGCGCGGGTGTTCGACCGGTTCGAGAGCCGCACGCTGGGAACCCGTCATCGCGGAGTCGGCCTCGGCCTCTCCATCGTGCGCTCCTTCGTTGAGCTCCACGGCGGCCGGGTAGAGCTCGCCTCCAAGCCCGGTGGCGGCACCCGCGTGACCTGCACGTTTCCCGTGGACAATCCGGAGCCCAAGCGCGCGGCGGCGGAGTAGCCGCATCCGCGTCATCCCTCGTAAAAACGCGGCCGCGCGGATTGCGCCGCTGGCCCGGACGCGCGGCACCCCTTAGGGTGCGTGACGATTTTGTTTAAGGATGCCCGCGTTAGATGAGCAGCCTGCCTTGCGTCCCGGCCATTCCATGGTCCGGCGTCGAGGCGGTCTAGCGAATGGTGCGGACGGAGGATGTGGCGGTGAGTGAGGACGGTTCGGGCGAGCCCCGGCGCGAGACCAAACCCGCCTGGGCCTTTGTCCTCCCCGACGAGGGCGCGACGGAGGATCTCGGCCGCTTCCTCGCCGAATTCCTGCAGCCGGGCGACATCGTCGCGCTGTCCGGAGGGCTCGGTGGCGGCAAGACCACCCTGGCGCGGGCGTTGATCCGCGAACTCACGGGCGATCCGGAACTCGAAGTGCCGAGCCCGACCTTCACCCTGATCCAGCCTTACGAAGCGAAGAATGGCCGGCAGATCGTCCATGCGGACCTCTATCGCTTGCGCGGTCCGGACGAGTTGGTGGAGCTCGGCTTCGACGAGATGACCGATACGGCGATCACCCTGGTGGAATGGCCCGAGCGCCTCGGTCAGCGCGATGGCCCGATCCTGACCGTGGACCTGTCGCTGCGGCCGGAATTCGGCGAGGGCTCGCGTTTGGCCCGCATCGACGGCCAGGGCGAGATGCGCGCCCGCATGAAGCGCGCCCGCGCCCTGCGCGCTTTGCTCGACCGCAGCGGCTGGGACGAGGCGGAACGCATTCTCATGCAGGGTGATGCGTCCTCTCGGCTCTATGAGCGTCTGGTGAAGCCGGATGGGACCAAGGCCGTGCTGATGATTTCCCCGGCCCGGCCCGATGGCCCGCCGGTGCGCAACGGCAAGCCCTACAGCGCCATTGTCAAGCTCGCCGAGAGCGTCCACGCCTTCGTCGGCGTCGACCGTGGCCTTCGCGCCCTCGGCTTCTCGGCGCCCCGCATCTACGGCGAGGATCTCGACGAAGGCCTGCTCATCATCGAGGATCTCGGCTCGGAACCGGTGGTGGATGCCAACGGTCCGCGCCCCGAGCGTTACGCCGAGGCGGTGCGCCTCCTGGCCAAGCTCCATGCCACCGAGCTTCCCGGGGTTCTCCCCGTCGCCGACGGCATCGACCACGTCCTGCCTCCCTACGATCTCGAAGCCCTGCTGTTCGAGACCGAACTCCTGCCGGACTGGTACTGCCCGTCGGTGCGGGGTGCCTCGCTGCCCACGCCCGCCCGCTCCGAATTCGTGGCGCTCTGGGCCGAGGTCCTGCGCGGGGTCGAGCCGGAGCGTCCGACCTGGACCCTGCGCGACTATCATTCGCCGAACCTGATCTGGCTGCCCGACCGCGAGGGGCTGGAGCGCATCGGCGTCATCGACTTCCAGGATGCCGTCCTCGGCCACCCGGCCTACGATCTCGCCTCTCTGCTGCAGGATGCCCGCGTCGATGCCACGGCGGATTTCGAGCTGCGCCTGCTCGGCCTCTATGTGCGCGAGCGGCGCAACCGCGAGCCCGATTTCGACATGCAGGGCTTCGCGCGAGCCTATGCGGTGATGGCGGCGCAGCGCGCCACCAAGATCCTCGGCATCTTCGCCCGCCTCGACAAGCGGGACGGCAAGCCGGCCTATCTGGCGCATCTGCCGCGGATCGAGGGCTATCTCGCCCGTAATCTCGCCCATCCGGCGCTCACCCGCCTGCGCCTCTGGCACCAGGAGCACCTGCCGCATCTCGTGAGCGAGGCGGCTCCGGACGAAGGCGAGGCCTGACGTAGCTCCCGCCCGATAGCCGGGGGGGCGGGGCCGCGCTTTCGGGCTTGACCCGGGGAGCGAGTTCTCCACGATGCCGCCGCACCCGCTGGTGCTTCGCGATCATCGCCCCGGATGTCCCATCCGGGACGATGCCACAGCCCTCGCGCCCGAGACGCCGACGGAATGTCCGACAGCCCCGTGCCCGCCATCAATCAGGCCTTCGTCCTCGCCGCCGGCCTCGGCAAACGCATGCGTCCGATCACGGCGACGGTGCCCAAACCGCTGGTCGAAGTGGCCGGCCGCGCCCTGCTCGACCACGCGTTGGACAGGGCGGCGGAAGCCGGCATCATGGATGCGGTGGTCAACGTCCACTACCTCGCCGACCTGCTCGAAGGGCATCTGGCCCGCCGCCGCACCGCTCCGGCGATCCGGATCTCCGACGAGCGCGAGGCGCTGCTCGAGACCGGAGGCGGCGTGAAGAAGGCGCTGCCGCTACTCGGCGCCGCTCCCTTCGTCGTGCTCAATTCGGATTCGTTCTGGCTCGAAGGGCCCAAGCCCAATCTCGGCCGTCTCCTCGAAACCTGGGAGCCGGAACGGATGGACATCCTGCTCCTCGTCGCGCCGACGGCGACGAGCCTCGGCTACGAGGGCAAGGGTGATTTCGTGATGAATGCCGGTGGCGCGCTCCAGCGTCGCGGCGAGCGCGAGGTAGCGCCCTTCATCTATGCCGGTGTCGCCATCCTCAAGCCGGAGCTCTTCGCCGACACGCCGGAAGGTTCGTTCTCCCTCAACCTGCTGTTCGACCGCGCCATCGAGAGGGAGCGGCTGTTCGGCCTGCGCCTCGATGGCCAATGGCTCCATGTCGGAACCCCGGAGGCGATCGAGGCCGCCGAGGCGCGGGTGAAGGCGAGCGCGCAGGTACAGTGACGCGAACCGATCGGACTGACGGAATGACAGAGTCCCACGTCTTCACGATCCCGCCCAGCGCCCCTTTCCTGCCGACCCTCGCCGAGGCGCTGATCTCCGGTCAGCTCGTGGGGAATGTCTCCGGCGATCCGTTCGCGCTGGCCAGCGTCACCCTTTATCTCCCCACGCGACGCGCCACGCGGGCGCTCTCCGCGATCCTGGCGGAGCGGGTCGGCAGTGCGCTGCTGCCACGCCTGATCCCGTTGGGCGAGGCGGACGAGGCCGAACTCGACGTCGCCGCGAACCCCTTGCTGGAAGACGGCGCCGACCAGCTCGCCCCGGCGATGCCGCCCCTGGAGCGCCGGCTGATTCTCGCCCGCCTCGTCCAGGCCTGGGCCGAGACCATCGATCGCAAGCTTCTCCCCATGGGCGACGATGTCCCCTTCGTCGTCCCCTCCTCGCCGGCGGATGCGGTCTATCTCGCCTCCGATCTCGAGAAGCTCATGGACGCCCTCACCGTGGAGGGTGTGCCCTGGACCGAGATCGCCGGGGCGGTGGAGGCCGAGTATTCGCAGTATTTCGGCCTGACCCTGGATTTCGTGCGGATCGCCGCCGAGAACTGGCCGAAGATCCTGCATGACCGGGCCCTGAGCGATCCGGTGGCCCGCTCGCGCACCCTTATCCTCGCGGAGGCGACGCGGCTGCGGCGCGACAAGCCTGCGGATCCGGTCATCATCGCGGGCTCCACAGGGTCGGTGCCGGCGACCGCCAAGCTGATCGCCGCCGTCGCCGCCCTGCCGAGGGGGGCGGTGGTGCTGCCCGGGCTCGATCTCGATCTCGACGAGTCCGGCTGGGACGCCATCGAAACGGGGGAGGGGGCGGAGCGTGAGATCGCCCATGGCCATCCCCAGGCCATCCTGCATCGCCTCCTCGGCCCCGGCTGCCTCGATCTCGACCGGGGCGCGATCGCCTCTCTCGGACAAGCGACGCCACAAGGCCGAGCACGGACGGCCCTGCTGTCCCAGGCCCTGCGCCCGGCCGAGACCACCGACGCCTGGTCGGACCTGACCGCCGATGAGCGGCGCGAGACCGCCGAGACCGGTATGGCGGGTATCTCGGTGATCGAGGCGGCCGACGAGCGCGAAGAAGCCCTGGCCGCCGCCATCGCGCTGCGCGAGACGTTGGAGACGCCCGGCGCCACCGCCGCCCTCGTCACCCCCGACCGCAACCTCGCCATACGGGTGGCGGCCGAACTCGCGCGCTGGGGGATCGTCGCCGAGGATTCGGCCGGCGAGGCGCTCTCCGTCAGCCCGGCCGGGCGCCTGGCGCGCATGGCGGCCGAGATGGCGGCGGATTTGAAGCCGCATCGGGTGATCTCACTCCTGGCCCATCCGCTGGTCCACCTGTCCATGACGCGGGAGGAGGTCCGGCGCGGCGCGGCCGCCCTCGAGATCGGAGCCCTGCGAGGGCCGGCACCGGCTCCGGGATTCGACGGCTTGCGTCGTGTGCTCGCCGACCGGCGAAAGGCGACGGGACGCATCCCCCGCGCCCAGCGCCGCCTCACCGACATCGATTGGGACCTGGCGGCCCGGATCGTCGATGGCCTCGAACAGGCGTTCGACGGATTCCTTCGCTCCGAGGAGGAGGGGATCGCCGATCTGGTGGCCCTGGGGCGCAGCCATGCGGCGGTGTTCGAACGCTTGATCGCCCGGCCCGAGGGCGAGGACCCTGTGGAGGACAACTCGCTCTGTGTCCTCGATACCCTGTTCGACGACCTGTCCACCTCGGAGCCCGGCCTTCTGCCGGGAATGCCCCTCGACTATCCGGCTTTCTTCACGGCGCTGGCGCGCGAGCGGGTGGTGGCCTGTGGCGGAGAGCGCCCCCATCCGCGCCTGCGCATCCTCGGCCTCCTCGAAGCCCGGCTGCTCGATGCCGACCGCATCGTTCTCGGCGGGCTCGACGAAGGCGTCTGGCCGATGAAGACCGTCACCGATGCGTTCCTCAACCGGCCCATGCGCGAGCGCATCGGCCTCAATCCGCCCGAGCGGCGGATCGGGCAGACCGCCCATGATTTCGTGCAGGCGCTCGGCTGCCACGATGCCGTCATCACCCGCTCGGCCAAGCGGGAAGGAGCGCCGACGGTGCCGTCGCGCTTCATCCAACGGCTTCAGGCCTTCGCCGGCGAGGCCTGCTGGGACCGTGCCCGCGAGAACGGCCGGCGCTTCCTCGGCTATGCCGGAGCGCTCGACCGTGGGGAGGGGCCGGTCCCCCCGCGCCTGACCCAGCCGAAGCCGAAGCCCGACCCGGCCCTGTTCCCCCGGAGCCTCAGCGTCACCGAGGTCGAGACGCTGGTGCGCGACCCCTACATCATCTTCGCCCGGCACGTGCTCGGGCTCGATCCGCTGGAACCCGTTGCCGGCCGCCCCGGCGCCAGCGAGCGCGGAACGCTGATCCACGCGGTGCTCGGCGATTTCGCGCAGACCTATCCCGACATCCTGCCGGAGGACGCGGCCGAGCGTCTGCACGCCCTCGCCGATGACGAATTCGCCGAGATTCGGCAGGACTTCCCGGAACTCTACGCCGAATGGTGGCCGCGCTACGAGCGCCTCGCCGCCGAGTTTCTGGACTGGGAAACCGAGCGCCGTCCGGCCCTGGACCGGGTGCGGGCCGAAATGTTCGGCCGTTGGGCGCTCCCCATGGGCAAAGACACGTTCACGCTTCGCGGGCGGGCAGACCGGATCGAGCAGCGTCGCGACGGAACCGCCTGCATCGTCGATTTCAAGACCGGACAGCCGCCGAGCAACAAAGAGGTCTTCGCCGGTTTCTCACCCCAGCTTACCCTGGAAGCGGCGATGCTGAAGGCCGGCGCGTTCGACGGCGTGACGCGGACCCGGGAGACGCCGGACCTGCTCTACGTCCATGCCACCGGCGGCCGGAAGCCGTTCGAGCCGCTCGCCGTCAAGCCGCCGCGCGGCGACCCGCGCACCCTGGACGCCATCGTCGAGGAGCATGAGCGGCGGTTTCGCGGTCTGGTCGCCCGCTTCATGGCGGGGGAGGCGGCTTATGTCTCACGGCCCTACCCGAAATACGCCAGATCCTACGGCGATTACGACCACCTCGCCCGCGTGCTGGAATGGTCGCTGGCCGGGGAAGGCGAGGGGTGAGGACGTCCTTCCTTCCCGAGAATGCGGACCCGAGACGATGGAGGGTGCTTTGATGTCCCGCTCGAGGAAATCCGCGAATCGCGGGGAGTGCGCCTAAGCGGGAATCTGTTCCACCCCATGGTTCGGGCAGAGATTCGCCTCCACGGTGATGTGCGAGAGGCCTTCCAGATCGGCGAGCTTCGCCTTGTACGCCGCCGGTTCCTGCGGGTGGTCGGACACCAGCGAGACGATCAGGCCGGTATGGCCGGGGCCGAGGCGCCAGAGGTGGAGGTCGGTGATCGTGTCGCCATTCGTCTCCAGCCGTGTCCGCACGGAGTGGGCGAGATTCCGGTCCGGCACCGCATCGAGCAATGTCGCGCCGGTGGAGCGGATCAAGCTCCAGGACCATGCCACGATCACCGCCGCGCCGACCAAGCCCATGGCCGGATCGAGCCAGGCGATGCCGAGATAGCGGCCCGCCAGCAGGGCGGCAATGGCCAGCACCGATGTCAGCGCATCGGCCAGGACATGGACATAGGCCGCGCGTAAGTTTGTGTCCCCGTGATCGGCATGGCCGCGCCCTTCGTGATGGGCGTGGCCATGATCGTGATCGTGGTGATGTCCGTGGTCGTGCCCGTCGCCGTGAAGCAGCGAGGCGCTGGCGAGGTTCACGAGGAGGCCGAGGATCGCGATCGGCAGGGCTTCGCCGAAGGCGATGGCCTGGGGGCTGTTGAGGCGCAGCACGCTCTCATAGCCGATGGCGAGCGCGATCATGGCGAGGATGATGGCACTGGCGAAGGCGGACAAATCCCCGAGCTTGGCGGTGCCGAAGGCGAAGCGCGGGTCGTCGGCATGAAGACGGGCGAAGCGATAGGCCAGGGCTGCGATACCGAGCGCCGCCGCGTGGGTGGACATGTGCCAGCCGTCGGCGGTGAGGGCCATCGAGCCGAAGATCGTCCCGCCCAGGATCTCTGCCACCATCATCGCCAGGGTGAGGCCGACCACGAGGACGGTCCGGCGCTCGTTGCGCGCATGCGATGTCCCGAGGAAATCGTGGCGGTGCCGCCAGGTCTCGATGCTGTGGCTGTGCATGAACGGGGTGCCCTGAAAGAATCGTCCCGCCGAACATAGGGTGCTTTGGCGGGGCGATCATCCTTCTCTATGGAGAGAGGGAGCCAAGCCCGGAGCAGACAGGTTGCCCTTCGTCGTCGACGATCTCACCAAGGCGAGCCAGCGCCGCGCCGCCGATCCCCTGGCCTCGGCCTGGGTCTCCGCCAATGCGGGGGCGGGCAAGACCAAGGTTCTCACCGACCGCGTCGTGAGACTCCTGCTGAACGGCGCGCCGCCGGCACGCATCCTGTGTCTCACCTTCACCAAGGCCGCCGCCGCGAACATGTCGATCCGGGTGTTCCGCACCCTCGGGCGCTGGGTCACCCTCGACGATGCCGCGCTGACGGCCGAACTCACCGAACTGACCGGCAAACCGCCCGCCCGCCGCCTGCTGAAAGTGGCGCGGCGCCTGTTCGCCCGTGCCGTCGAAACGCCGGGCGGCCTCAAGATCGAGACCCTGCACGCCCTGTGCGAGCGTCTGCTGCACATGTTCCCGTTCGAGGCCAACGTCCCCGCCCGTTTCCAGGTGCTGGACGAGAACCAGGCCTCCGACATGTTCGCCGCCGAGACCGACAGGGTGCTCGCCCTGGCGATGACGGCGAGGAACCCCGAACTCCGTGCGGCCTGGGACCGCGTCGGGCCGGAGGCCACGGGCGACACCCTCCGCTCGGTCCTGCGCGCGGCGATGCGGGCGCGGTCCCTGTTCGACGGATCCGACGGGCTCGCCGCGCCGGTCGCGGCCTTGTCCGAGGCCCTGGGCCTCCGCGCCGCCGACACCGCGGAAGCGATCCTGGAACGGATGCTCACCGGGGGGCTCGACCAGTGGAGCGAGCTGGCGCAGCGCCTGCGCACGGGAAAATCCACCGATGAGGGGCTGGCCGACAAGCTCGTGGCCGCCGAGGCGGCGAAGGACCCCACTGAGAAGCTCGATCTCTACCGTTCGGTCTTCTTCACCGAGAAGGGGACGCCCAAAGCCGACAAGAGCCTGGGCACCAAGGATGTCCCCGCCGAGGTCAAGGAGGCCCTTCTCGCCGAGCGGGACAGGCTCGACCCGCTCTTCGATACGCTGCGCGCGGCGCGGGCGCTGGAGCGGACACAGGCCCTGTTCGTCCTGGCCTCGGAGATCCACCGCCGGGTGGAGAGCCAGAAGGCGCGGCTCGGCGCCCTCGATTTCGACGACCTCATCCACAAGGCCCTCGATCTGCTCTCGCGGGTCGATGCGACCTGGGTCCTGTACAAGCTCGATCGCGGCATCGACCACGTCCTGGTGGACGAGGCGCAGGACACCAACCCGCGCCAATGGGATATCCTGCGCCGCATCACCGCCGATTTCGCCAGCGGCGAGGGCGCCCGCGAGGTTCTTCGCACCCGTTTCGCGGTGGGTGACCCCAAGCAATCGATCTACAGTTTCCAGGGCGCCGAACCGCGCGAATTCTCGACCGTGCATCGCGAATGGCGCACGGCCTCCGAGCAGGCCGGTCTGCCCTTCGAGGACGTGACGCTGAACCTGTCGTTCCGCTCGACGAAGGGCATCCTCCGCGCGGTGGACGCCACCTTCGCCGTGCCCGAGCATTACCAGGGCCTGTCCTTCGACGATGCCGCCGTGGGCACCACCCATGAGACGGCCCGGCGGGAGGCGCCGGGGGTGGTGGAGATCTGGCCCGTCGAAGTGCCCGCCGAGGAAGAGGAGCCCGATGCCTGGGCGGCACCGGTGGACGCGCCAGAGGCCAACGCGCCGTCCATCGTCACCGCCCGCCGGGTGGCGCGGGCGGTGAAGGCCTGGACCACGACCGGGGACGAGGGCGGCCGCGTCTGGCGTCCCGGGGACGTGCTCATCCTGGTGCGCAAGCGCTCGGCGGCATTCGAGGAGGTGATCCGCGCCCTGAAGCTCTGCGGTGTGCCCGTGGCGGGCCAGGACCGCCTGGACATCACCGCCCATATCGCGGTGAACGACCTCGTCTCCATCGGCCGGGCGGGGCTGCTGCCGGCCGACGATCTCACCCTGGCCGGCGCCCTGAAGACGCCGCTGGTCGGGCTCGACGACGACGACCTCGTTCGCATCGCCGCCGGCCGCGAGGAGGCGGAGACGCTCGAGGATGCCCTGGCCCGCCACGCCGAAGCGGGCGATCCGGCCGCGAGACGCGGGCATGCGGCCCTCACATTGTGGATCGACCTGGCGGCCCGGCACGGGCCGTTCGGGTTCTACGCGAGCCTGCTCGGGCCGCATGAAGGACGGATGCGGCTGGTATCCCGCCTCGGTGGCGAGGCAGGGGATGCCATCGACGTGTTCCTGATGAAGGCGGCCGAGGCCGAGCAGGCCTCCGAGGCTCCGTCCCTCGATTGCTTCCTCACCCGTTACGACATCACTCCGGGGCGCGGCGTCAACGGCCTCACCGTCAAGCGCGACCTCGAATCCGGCCGCAACGAGGTCCGGGTGATGACGATCCACGGCGCCAAGGGGCTCGAAGCACCCGTCGTGGTGATGATCGACGGATGCGAGCCGCTCGGGCGCAACGATCCGCAACTCCTCTCCATGCCGGGCGTGCGCGGCCAAGCCCTGCCGCCGGTCTGGGCCGGGTCGAAGTCGCAGGATACGCAGGCCGTCGCCGCCGCAAGGGCGGAGCATCAGGCCCGTGCCCGCGAGGAGCACAACCGTCTCCTCTATGTGGCCCTGACCCGCGCCGCGGACCGCCTCACTATCGCGCCCTATCGCGGCCATGAGGAGCAGGGCGAGAATGCCTGGTGCGAGATGGTGCGGAAGGGGTTGGAACAGATCCTGGGGGCAGGCGAATCCATCGAGACAAGCTACGGCCCCGCGCTCCTTTGGCGCGAGGGCACAGCGGAACCCGTCGCCGCCCGGTCCTCTGCGGGTGATGAGGCGATCTCGTCGATTCCCCCCTGGTTGCGGCAAGTGGCGCGCAGCGAGGTCGAGGTCGCGCCGCCGCTCAATCCCTCCGGGGCACTCGGAGCGGCGGATGGGCAGCGCACGCTGCCGCGTCGGCAAGCGAACCCGCATGCCCGCCGCCGTGGTATCCTCATTCACTCGCTGATCGAACACCTTCCCCGCCTCGAGCGGCATCAGCGAGCGAGCGCTGCTTCCGCCTTCGTCAAAGCACGGGCGCCGTCTCTCTCGGTGCCGGAGCAGGAAAGGTTGGTGACGGATGTCCTGCGACTGGTGGAGGATCCTGCCCTGGAGGCACTCTTCGCCAGCGATGCGAGGGCTGAAGTCGCGGTCTCGGGACGCGTCAGCGTCGGCGGCGAAGAGCGGGCGGTCTTCGGACGGATCGACCGCCTGAGCATCCGCCCCGACAGGATCGTGCTCGCGGATTTCAAGACGAGCCGGCCACCGCCTGATCGCGCCCCGGTTCCGGGCGACGAGGCGGCGCAGGTCGCGCTCTATGTGGCACTCCTACGGGACATCTATCCGGGACGTCCCGTCGAGGCGCTGCTGGTCTGGACCTCGGGGCCGGTCATCCGCCATCTCGGCGAGCCCACCATTTCGGCGGCGCTCGCCTCGCTGTCGAATCGTCCGGCTCAGCCCGGCATCAGGGCGTGAGCTTGAGGATCTGTCCGTCCGGGCCGTCCGTCACGGCATAGACCGACCCATCGCTGGCGACCTTCACGTCGCGGATGCGGTGATCGAGGGGGATGCGCTCCTCGGTCACCACCTTGTCGCCGTCGAGCTTCAAGGCAACGATGCCGCCGCTCACCAAGCCGCCGACGAGGAAGGCGTCCTTCCAGGCCGGGAACAGGGTGCCGTTATAGAGTGCCATCCCGGACGGGCCGATGACCGGGTCCCAGTAATAGACCGGCTGGACGGTGCCGCCCGCCTGGGTCTTTCCTTCGCCGATCTTCTCGCCGCTATACTCGATGCCGTAGGTCACCTCCGGCCAGCCGTAATTCAATCCGGGCCGGGGACGATTGAGCTCGTCGCCGCCGCGCGGCCCGTGTTCGACGGTCCAGAGGCGTCCCTGCCCATCCAGGGCCGCGGACTGCACGTTACGGTGCCCGTAGGACCAGATTTCGGGCTTGGCCTTCTCACCACCCGTGAACGGGTTGTCCTTCGGCGCATTGCCGTCGGTGTCGATGCGGAAGACCTTGCCGAGGCCGCTGGTGAGGTCCTGGGCCTGGACGCGCGGTCCCTTGTCCGAGCGCTCGCCGACGGTGACGAACAGCTTGCCGTCCGGCGCGAAGACGAGGCGGGAGCCGAAATGCTTGTCGCCCTCATAGGACGGCGTCTGGCGGAAGATGACCTTCATCTCATCGAGACGGCCGCCATCTTTCTCCTCGATCAGCTTGGCGCGGGCCACCGTCGTTCCGTTGCCCTTATCGCGCGGCTCGGAATAGCTGAAATAGATGAGACGGTCGGAGACGAAGCTCGGGCTCAGCGCCACGTCGAGGAGACCGCCCTGGCCTCGCGCGTCCACCTTCGGAACGCCGGCGATGGGCTGGCCGAGCGTGCCGTCCTTGGCGACGATGCGCAGCTTGCCGGCTTTCTCCGTGACCAGCATGCGGCCATCCGGCAGGAACTCCATGGCCCAGGCGCTGTCGAGGCCTTTGGCGACGACGGCGCTCTGCACCTTGGTGGCCTCGAGGGGCTTCGGCGCACGAGTCTGGTTGGGAAGCAGGGGCTTGTAGGTGGTGTTGGCGGGTTCCGTTTCGGCGGGCTCTCCCCCCTTGGCCTCGTGCTGGGGCGCCGCGAAGGACTCGCCTCCGATCCTCGGCTGAGGCGTTCCGGAATTGCCATCCTGGGCGAACGCACCGGTACCGAGGCTCAGGGCGGCGAAGGAGGCAAGCAAGGTCGGAGAGATGCGCGTCACGTGGTGATATCCTCCATGGCCGGCTTTCAGGAAACCAGCTCTTGGCCTGTTGCGAAGCTCGATCGCCGGACGGCGGCCGAACTCATCTCGCACCGGCTTCATAGGGGCGTGCGTGATGGAACGCTCGCCTCAAGGATCGCCGATCACAGGGGGAGATGGGGCGAGGCGATGGCTTTGGCGAGGGGCAACGTGATTCATGCGCTCCACATCCCGCCGGGTCGAACATCGGTGGATGATGCATGCGGGAATCGGACGGCTGTCCCGCCTTGGGCATCTTACGCCTTGACCGTCCCGGTTCACGTCGCCAACTCTCGTTCTCAAGCTGGCGCAGGCAAGGTCGCGCCGCCCGTGGAATGTGAAAGGGATCGTGATGGCGACGGTAAAAGTGACCGACGCGAGCTTCGAGCAGGACGTTCTCAAGTCCGTCGAGCCCGTGGTCGTGGATTTCTGGGCGGAATGGTGCGGCCCCTGCCGTCAGATCGGCCCGGCTCTCGAAGAAATCTCCGCTGACATGCAAGGCCGGGTGAAGATCGCCAAGGTCAATGTCGACGAGAATCCCGGCATTGCCGCCAAATATGGCATCCGCTCGATTCCCACCCTCCTCATCTTCAAGGGCGGTGAGCTCGCGAGCCAGAAGGTCGGTGCGGCTCCAAAGGGCGATCTGTCCCGTTGGATCCAGGCCAGCGCCTGAGCGCACTCGCTAAGCTTTCGAGGACAAAGCCCGGCCGTTCATGGCCGGGCTTTTTTATGTCCGGTGGAGCGCACCGGCCGGTACTTGCCATGGTTCGAAAACGAAAAAACCCGGCCATAAAGGCCGGGCTTCTCCGTTTCGAGACCTGTGTCGACGTTGCGACGTATCGGCTTAGTACGAGCCGAACTTGTAGTTCAGACCGGCGCGGACGACAGCGAACTCGGTCTCACGAGCCGAGGGGCTGAGCGTGAGCACGTCCGTGGCAGGGTTGTAGACGGAGCGGGCGCCGCGGCCATCCTGCTCGAGGTTCACGTAGAGGCCTTCGACCTTCAGCGTCACGGCCGAAGAGCGGAAGAAGTTCAGGAACGAGTCGGTGGGGAGAGCGTACTCGATACCACCACCAGCGGTGTAGCCGGTGCGGAAGTCGTCGCCGCCAGCGCCGCCGTCGCCGTAGGCGAAGCCGCCGGTGCCGTAGAACAGGACGCGGTCGAAGGCGTAACCGACGCGGCCGCGAACGGTACCGAAGAAGTTCATCTCGCTACCGGGGGTCCGGACAGCGGAGCCACCAGCAACACCCGGGGTGCCGGTGAAGCTTACAGCCGTACCGGGGAACAGACGCGAACGGTTGCTGAAATCGGTGTACTGAGCGTCAGCTTCGAGACCGACGACCAGGCCCGAGCCCGGGGTGAACTGGTAGTTGTAGCCGACCTGACCACCGCCAACGAAACCTTCGCTGTTGTTGCCGTTGCCGACCGACAGAACACCATTGGTGGTGCCCGAGTTCAGCACGGAGCCGGCCGGGAGGTTGTAGCGGTTGCTGTCGCTACCGGCGTCGAAGCCGTAACCGGCGTTGATACCGAAGTAGAAGCCGGTCCAGGTGAACACCGGCACCGGCACGAAGACCGGCGGTGCAGCGCGACGCGGAAGGTCGGCGGCGGTGGCCGCAGCCGTGAGGGCCGTGAAGGCCGCGAAAGAGGTAAGAAGCTTTTTCATCGTTGATCCCCAGCGAGTTGCCCGATCCACAATCAAACTAGTCGATTTTGGGCAGCTGAGATGTAGCGCAGGAGCCACACCCAATGCCCGATGCCACAAGTGTGGCTGCTTCGGTGAAAAGCGGGGATCGTTTCGGGGCTTCGGCGCCGGACAATAAGGACAGACGTTGTCTCCGTCACGCCGTATCGGCGCCCGAGACTCTCGATCGCGGCGGTTGTCCAAGAAAAACGATGTTTTAACCCTGTCGGAAGCTGGCGACGATCCCGCCGGAGGGTTCGGCAGACTTCGCAATCGCAATGAACGCCCGAGCCGACGACGAATCCGCCGGCGCGATCAGGTCGGGGGCGTACCGTTGGCGGTCAGGACGTTGCCCGCGAGATAAAGCGAGCCGCAGATGAGGATGCGCGGCGGCTGCTCGAAGGCGAAGTCGGCGAGGCTTTCCAGGGCGGCCTCGACGCTGGAGGCCACATAGGCGGTGAGGCCGACATCGGCGGCGATCTGCGCCACCTCCTCGGCGGGGCGTGCCGCCATCTGACCTCCGATGGGGACCGCGATCAGACCGCGTGCCAGCCCGACGAAGTTACGCAGAAATCCCTCCGCGTCTTTCGTGCCGAGCAGGCCCGCCACCAGGACCAGCGGCACGTCGCTGCGCTCGCCGAGATCCGCCATCGCGGTCGCGAGAATGCGGCCGCCATCGATATTGTGGCCGCCGTCGAGCCAGAGTTCCGCGCCGGCCGGTGCCATGTCGGCGAGGCGGCCGCGGTTGAGGCGCTGCAAGCGTCCTGGCCACTCGACTTTGTTCAGACCGGTCTCGATGGCCTCGACGCCGATATCGCCGAATCCCGCGGCGCGCAGGGCGGCGATCGCCGTGGCGGCGTTGGTGAATTGGTGACGTCCGTTGAGCCGGGGCTGCGGCAGGTCGAACAGGTCGAGCTCGTCCTGATAGACGATCCGCCCACGCTCGGCATGGACGGAGAAATCCTGGTTGCCGACCCGGATCGGCGTGGCGCCGATTTCTTCGGCGAAGCGGCAGAGGACCGAATCCGCTTCCTTGTAATCCTGGGCGGCGATGATCGCCGGGCAGCCGCGTTTGAAGATGCCCGCCTTCTCCGTCGCCACCGCCTCGACGGTATCGCCGAGATATTCCGCATGGTCGCGGCCGATCGGTGTGACGACGGCCGCCGCCGGACGATCGATCACGTTGGTGGCGTCGACACGCCCGCCGAGGCCCACTTCGAGCAGGAGCACGTCCGCCGGAGCTTCCGAGAACAGGAGGAGGGCCGCGGCCGTGGTGATCTCGAACACGGTGATCGGTTCGCCGGCATTCGCGGCCTCGCAGCGTGCCAGGGCGTCGGCCAGCTGGTCCTCGGGCACGTAGCTGCCGCCGCCCACCGCGCCGATGCGGATACGCTCGTGGAATCGCACGAGATGCGGTGAGGTATAGACATGCGCGGCGAGACCGCCGGCTTCGAGGATCGCCCGCATGAAAGCGATGGTCGATCCCTTGCCGTTGGTGCCGGCCACATGAATGACCGGAGGCAGCTTGCGCTCAGGGTGTCCGAGCCGTTCGAGCAGGCGCTCGATCCGCCCGAGGGACAGATCGATCGTACGCGGATGAAGGGCCAGGAAGCGCGCCATCAGCGCGTCGGAAGAATCCATGGATCGGCTCGCCGTATCGCGCGTGGGCTCAAGCCGGTTCGGCAACGGCGCCCGCGCGCGCCGGTGTCGCCGCGGGCTGGTTCATCAGCAAACCGCAGAGCCGTGAGATCGTATCCTTCAGGGCATGCCGATGCACGACCTGATCGACCATTCCGTGTTCCTGCAAATACTCGGCACGCTGGAAACCGTCGGGCAGTTTCTCTCGAATCGTCTGTTCGATGACGCGAGGCCCGGCAAAGCAGATCAGGGCGCCGGGTTCGGCGAGATGGACATCGCCGAGCATGGCATAGGAGGCGGTGACGCCCCCCGTGGTCGGGTTGGTGAGTACGACGATATAGGGAAGCTTTGCCGCCTTCAGCCGACGGACCGCCACCGTGGTGCGGGGCATCTGCATCAGCGAAAGGATGCCTTCCTGCATGCGCGCGCCGCCGGAGGCCGAAAACAGAATGTAGGGCGTGCGCTTGTCGAGGGCCGTCTCGGCGCCCCGCACGAAGGCTTCGCCCGCCGCCATGCCGAGGGAGCCGGCCATGAAGGCGAAGTCCTGCACGGCCAATGTCATCGGCAGCCCCGAGACCCGGCCGAAGCCGATCTTGAAGGCGTCCGGCATCCCGGTCTTCGCGCGGGCGTCCTTCAGGCGGTCGGCGTAGCGCTTCTCGTCGCGGAACTTCAGCGGGTCCGTCGCCACTTCCGGCAGAGGCACGTCGATCCAGGTGCCCTCGTCGAACATCATCTTGAGGCGCGCTTGCGCGCTCATCTTCAGATGGTGCTCGGAGCCCGGGATGACCCAATGGTTCCCCTCGACTTCCTTATGGAACACCATCTGCCCGCTATCGGGGCATTTGACCCACAGGTTCTCTGGGGTCTCGCGCTTGAACAGGGTCTTGATCTTGGGGCGCACGACCTCCGAGATCCAGTTCATGGGTTCAACCATCGTCGACTGACCATTCTTGAGGGAAGGGGTCTCGGATGAGCCGGAGACCGGCTCGCGGAATTATCGGTCCGGGGCAGCGCTCAGGCGGAACGCCCGCGCACGCCCTCGGCCAGTTCGCGCACGAGGGCGCTCACCGCTCCGGCGGCGTCCCGGCCATCCACGACGGCCCGGTGGACCACGTCGACCAGAGCCGACCCGACCACTACCCCGTCCGCGCCCTTGGCGATCTCGGCCGCTTGCACGCCCGTCCGAACACCGAAGCCGACCACGACGGGCAGCTCCGTATGATTGCGGATACGGCCCACCGCCTCGGCCACCCGGCCGAAATCCGGTGTCGCCGTGCCGGTGATTCCGTTGATCGACACATAATAGACGAAGCCGGCCGTGTTCGCGAGGACGGCGGGAAGGCGGCGCTCATCCGTGGTGGGCGTCGCCAGCCGGATGAAGGCCAGGCCCTTCGCCAGAGCCGGCAGGCAGAGCTCGTCATCCTCTTCGGGCGGAAGGTCGACGACGATCAGCCCGTCGAGGCCCGCAGCGACCGCATCGTCGAGAAAGCGGTCGACGCCGTAGGCGTGGATCGGGTTGTAGTATCCCATCAGGATGACCGGCGTGGCGGTGTTGCCTTCGCGGAAACGACGGACGAGGCCGAGGGTCTTGACCAGGTCCTGTCCACCCTTCAGGGCGCGTAATGCCGCCGCCTGGATGGCCGGCCCATCGGCCATCGGGTCGGTGAAGGGGAGCCCGAACTCGACGATATCGGCGCCGGCTTCCGGCAGCGCCTGAAGCACCTTCAAGGAGGTCTCGGCATCGGGATCGCCCGCCATCACGTAGGTCACCAAGGCGGCGCGCTTCTCCGCGCGGCAGCGGGCGAAGGTGGCCTCGATGCGGGTCGGCATGGAGCCGGAGGCGTCCGGGTGCGAAGAAGTCTCTGACAGCGAAAGGGTCATGGTGCCTGCGTCTCGCGGGCTACCCTCGGGGGAGGGGCGGCCCAGGAACAAGCCGTCGCGCCTACACCATCGCGGCCTGCCCGTGAAGCGCGACGCGTCGAGCCGGCCGGCATCCGATGCGTCCACGACGTCGCCGATGCGGATCGGGCGATGCTCCGTTTCGCGGCAAGAAAGCCTTAAGCTCCTTTCGAAAGCCGTCCTTCAATCTCACATGCGATCAAGGGGGTATGCGAGGGACCGGAATGGAGCGAGAGCGGGACTGTGGGCGACGATGCCTCGCTGCGCCATGTCCGGGCCGGCGGCGATCCGCCCACGCTTCCGGACGGAGAGGTCGATGATCGCACCGGAGGTCGTTCTCGTCCTGATCCCGTTGGCGGCCATCGCTGCGATTTACGCGGCTGCCCGCGCGCGGCGGCAACCGGACGCGGACACGACCGAGATCGAGCGGCTTCAGGACAGCATCTGGCGGATCTCGGAAAGCGAGGAGCGCTACCGCACCCTCGTTGAGGCGACCACCGACGTCATCGTCCAGCGGGACGCGCAGGGGCGCATCACATTCGCCAATGATGGATTCGGGCGTCTCTTCGGCGTGGAGCCCCTGACGTTGCTCGGCTCGACGGCCGAACTCGAGATCCTGGAGCAGGGAGTCCGCCAGCAGCATCCCGACGGCGTCACCCGCGTGGAGATGCAGGTCCGCCCCGTCGACGGCATTCCACGCTGGTTCTCCTTCATCGAGACGCGCGTCACCGGTGTCGGCGGTCGCACGCAATGGCTGCGGGCAGGCTCCGACATCACCGAGCGAATCGAATCCGCCCGCTCCCTCGATGAGGCGCTCCATCGCGCCGAGGCGGCCAATGTCGCCAAGTCGCGCTTCCTCGCCACCGTGAGCCACGAAATCCGCACGCCGCTCAACGGGATCCTCGGTATGGCCGATCTCGTCCTCGATACCGGCCTCGATGCCGAGCAGCGGACCTATGTGGAGGCAGTGCGGACGTCGGGCCGGGCCCTGCTGACGCTCATCGACGGCATCCTGGATTTCTCGCGGATCGAGGCAGGACGCCTCGACCTGTCGGCGGAGCCGTTCGATCTCCGCGCCGTGGTGGAGGGCGTGGTGGAGCTCCTCGCCCCCCGCGCGCAGGACAAGGGTATCGAGATCGCCATCGACGTGGCGGACGACGTCCCTGTCGAATTCATCGGGGATGCGGACCGCATCCGGCAGATCGTGGTCAATCTCGCCGGCAACGCGATCAAGTTCACCAATCAGGGCGGGGTCGGCGTCACGATACGGTGGGCCGCCCCCGACATCGTCCTGGCGGTCTCGGATACGGGATCGGGCATTCCCGAGGCTCGCATCCCCGCTCTGTTCGAGGAATTCGAGCAGGGCGACAACAGCGCCAGCACCCGCCATGAAGGAACCGGCCTCGGCCTCGCCATCACCCGCCGCCTCGTCACGCGGATGGGTGGGGGCATCGATGCGCATTCCGTCATCGGCCGTGGCAGCACCTTCACCGTGCACCTGCCCCTTCCCGTCGGCGCCGTGGCGGATGGTGAACCATCCCCGGTGTCGCTGCAGGGCCGCAAGATCCTGATCGTCGCCGATTCGCCCTATCAGGCTCCGTTCCTCGCAAGGCGGCTGTCCCGGTCCGGCGCGTCGGCGGTGGTGGTGGCGAATGTCGAGGCTGGGCTCGATACGCTGTCCGGCGTGCCCTTCGACGCGGTGATCGCCGACCGTGCGCTGGGCGACGAGAACGTGCGCAGGCTCGCGGCGGAGGCGAAGCGACGGGGCGTGCGCTGCAGCCTCATCCTGCTTTCCCCCTTCGACCGGCGCGAGTTCGGTGCGCCGGGGGCGGCCGGCTTCGACAGCTATCTGATCAAGCCGGTGCGGGCGCGTTCCCTGTTCGACAGACTTCTCGTGCCGACCTCGTCCATCGAGCATCCAGGCTCGTCCATTTCGGGTCCCAGCGCTGAGGCGGAGCCGACAGAAAACCCGCGCGCGGCCCCGCATATCCACGTGCTCCTCGCCGAGGACAATCCGATCAACGCACTCCTGGCCACGAGGGCGTTGGAGCGTCTCGGTGCCACGGTCGTTCTGGCGCGGGACGGGTCCGAGGCGTTGGCCCGGCTCGATCATCCCGCATCCCGGTTCGACCTCGCTCTCATCGACATCCGCATGCCGGGGATCGACGGTCTGGAAACGGCGCGGCGCCTGCGCGCCAGCGAGGCCGAGCATGGTCGCGCTCCGCTTCGATTGGTGGCCCTCACGGCCAATACCGGCCGCGAGGACGAGCGGGCGGCGCGCGAGGCGGGGTTCGACGAATTCCTGGCAAAACCCCTCGACCTCAAGGCCTTGCCCGCTCTCCTCGAACGCCGTTCCGCCGCGGCGGCCTGAGCGGCAATTCGCGTTGACAGCGTGCGGCGAGCAAGCGAACACGGGGCCATGCACGCACCCAACTCGCCTCCTCCCGATGCTTCGGCACCGTCGAACCGGGATGGTCTCGTGGCCTGGGCCGTGGCGGCAACGGTGGTGGTCACAATCCTGATCGGCACGTTCGCGCCTGCTTCGCACGGACGTTCCGGGCATGGTGCGGCTGCCATCGACGCATCCTGCGCCGAATGGAGCGACGGCTGCACAATCTGCCAGCGTTACGGCGAGGAGACGGCCTGCTCCCTTCCCGGCATCGCCTGCGTTCCGCAAGCAAAGCAGTGCCTGCGCCATTCCGGGGGATGAGCGAAGCGTCCGCTGCAATCCGCCTTCGGTTCGCACCGAGTCCCAACGGGCGGCTCCATCTCGGACACGCTTACTCCGCCCTGGTGAACGAGACATTCGCCGCGCGGCTCGGCGGTGAACTTTGCCTGCGGATCGAGGACATCGATCCGGTGCGCTCGCGCCCGGAACTGATCGCCGCCATCGAGGAGGATCTCGCCTGGCTCGGGATCGGGTTCAGCGGTGCCGTCCGGCGCCAGTCGGAGCATCTCCCGGCCTATCGGCATGCTCTGGAGGGGCTGCGTTCGCGCGGCCTCGTCTATCCCTGCTTCTGCTCCCGCGCCGCCGTGATCGAAGCCGCCGGATCTATACCGTCCCGCGATCCGGACGGGGCGCCCCTGTATCCCGGCACCTGCCGCGTCCTGTCTCACGAGGAACGGGCGGCCCGCCTCGCCGCTGGCCTGCCGCATGGCTGGCGGCTCGACATGGCGCAGGCTCTCACGCGGAGTCCCGGCCCGCATCGCTTTCGCTGTCTCGATGCCGCTCATGCCGAAACGAGCCATGTCGCCGATCCCGCCCGCTGGGGCGATGTGCTGATCGCACGCCGTGACGTCCCGACGAGCTATCACCTTTCGGTGGTGATCGATGACGCCGTCCAGGGGATCAGCCACGTGGTGCGCGGCGCGGACCTGTTCGCCTCCACCGATCTGCATGTCCTGCTGCAGGCTCTGCTCGGCTATGACGGCCCGGCCTATCACCACCACGCCCTCGTCCTCGGGCCGGACGGGATGAAGCTCGCCAAATCGCGCGGCTCGGAATCCCTCGGCGATCTGAGAGGGCAGGGCGTCACGCCGGCGGAGATACGCCGACGACTCGGTTTCGCGTGAGGCGAGGGCGCCTCATACCAAGTCTCACTGAACCCGACCCTTAAGTCAGGTTCAGTGAGGTCCGGCGGATGAAAGCCGCCGCGCCGTCGCGCGGGTAGACCTCGATGAGCCAGGCTCAGCGAGCTCTGGTATCAGCGCGTGGTCGTGCTCTGGGCCATGGCGGCGCCGGTGCGGGATTTCTGCATCGTGCCGTCGATCTGCTCGCGCTGGCGCGTGAACTCGGTGAGCATCCGCCCATCGAGCTCGCGTCCGCGCGGTACGCGGATCTTCATCGGGTCCACGAAATGGCCGTTGATGATGACCTCGTAATGCAGATGCGCACCGGTGGAGAGGCCGGTGGAGCCGACATAGCCGATCACCTGACCTTGACGCACCTTGGCCCCCGACGTCACGCCCCGGGCGAAGCGGGACATGTGGTTGTAGGTGGTGACGTAGCCGTTGATGTGCTGGAGCTCGACCCGTCGTCCGTAGCCGGAATCCCATTCCGCCTTGATGACGGTGCCGTTTCCGGCGGCGACGATAGGCGTGCCGATCGGATTGGCCCAGTCGACGCCGGTATGCAGCTTGGCATAGCCGAGGATCGGATGGCGGCGGTAGCCGAAGCCCGACCGCATGATGCCGTCGGCGATGGGTTTGCGGATGAGGAACTTCTTCAGCGAGCGTCCCTGCTCGTCGAGATAATCGATGGAGCCGTCATCGGGCGATTGGAAACGATAGACCGTGCGGACCTCTCCGCCGAGGTTGAGCGAAGCATAGAGCAGTTCCGGCCGGTCCAATGCGGCCTGACCGCCTTCCTCGTCATAGGTATAGAAGACGTCGAGACTGTCCC